>JALSQI010000081.1 GCA_026985525.1 Archaeoglobaceae archaeon | reverse complement strand
TTTTTAAGACATTTTTAAGAGGGATTCATGTTTGATATTAAGTTGAGAAATCTAATTTTAAACGATACCATCCAAAACTGAATGTATGTGGTTGTGATAATATTAAATCTAACAAAATAGCAACAAAGGAGAACTCTTAAGTTTTGAAGATGATATGAACTTCGTCATCTAAATTTACGGACAATTTTTGCCTAACAACGCTATTCAGCAGTATGTACTCTCTTTTTCTTATCTAACCAGTGTAGGGTCTGAAGTTTTCACTGTATATTAATCTCAATTCTAAACTTATCCAAGATTCCAGAAGTTTTTAAGTTATTAATCAATGACTCACCAAATTTTTCCGAATATGCTTTATTATCCTTAAATACGAGATCTATAAACTCTGCTCTCTCCTTTAACACATAATTTGAGAGCATATTCTGTATTTGATCAAATCCTGCCAAAGATTTCTCGTTAATGGGTTTTAATATGTCTCCTAAGTATATTCCATGTACGCCACCAAGTAGGCATTCTACAAGATACTTTGCAAACTTTTTATCGCTACCACGCTCAAAACACCACTCAAATGCTCCTATAGCATCCCTTAGCTCTAATATCCCTTTCTCCTCCTTTCTACTTCTTACCCTACCACCAGTCCCATACTTCCCCGGAGCTATAAACGTCACGGCAACTCTACCATCTTCTAACTCAACAGGATGCGGCAGGTAATGCTTAGATACTCCCGCAATTCTGCTAAGCTCTTGCCTGTATCTTCTTATAGTATCCTCGAAGCTACTGGTGTCACAATCCTTTAGTATGTCAAGCAAAAACTCTCCTACTGTATTATTCTGCTCCTTCGCCTTCTTTAACAGCTTTAAGCCGTAAGATGAGTTATATCCTTCTCTTTTACATACAATCGGAAAATCTTCTGCCGGTATTTCCAATCCCAAGCCTATAAACCCCTTATTTGGTGGTTCATTGACTCGTTTAATGATTTTAGCCCTAAGTGGATAGAAGTAATCTAAATCCATGCTCAATCTTAAGTCTTTAGAGGGTTTTGCAAATCCCCTCTTGCCCCTTTTCATCCATATCAAGTAGGCATTCGTAATATTAAATGTATTAGGAGTATTACTCCTTAATAGCCCCTTTATACCACATGCACTCATTAAAGATCCATATGCAAATATAATCTCAGATTCGCTCATAAATTAGCGACTTATCAAAACTATTTAATAATTAGCGATTTCTTAGGGGTTAGACATCAAGCTCGATGAACGTAACTACAGACATGTACCCCCTTCTTTATCTTCTCAGCACCCTCTTTTAACTAGTCCTTAGACTTTAGCAATGCTAAAAAGAACGGCTTCGGAACGATTACAATCCTTTCACCGTTTCCAATTACCTCTACCACCATAACATAGATTGGTAAGATTATTCAGAATAGGGAACGTCAATAACCATAAAGTCTTCAGCAACCACCACGTTTTCAAATATCTCTTTAGCCTCGCTTAACAAAACACTTGCATCTTTGTACCTTGCACTTATGTGAGTTAAAACCAGCTTTTTAACGTTCGCCTCCTTAGCCACTTTTGCAGCCTCCTTAGCTGTAGAGTGCTTAGTTTCTACCGCCCAATCCTGCAAGTCTGAAGTAAAAGAAGAGTCGTGTATTAGCAAGTCTGCGTTTTTAGCAACTTCTACAACTCTTTTACAAGGCCTCGTATCTCCTGTATAAACGACCTTTCTTCCCGGTCTTGGCTCTCCAAGAACCATGTCTGGAGTTATGATTTTATCTCCAACTTTAACGCTCTCCCCCTTAGCGAGCTTTGCATAAATTGGTCCGGGCTTGAGTCCGAGCTTTTCTGCTCTCTCTCTATCAAACTTACCTCTTCTTTCATCCTCAATAAGCGCGTAACCGTAGCTCTTTACTATGTGATCGGTTTTAAAAGCCATTATTCTAAAATTTCCAAACCTTACGCTTTCACCATCTTTTAGCTCTCTACTTTCAATAGGAAAACTTAAATTTTCATAACTGAAAGCGTTGAAAATGGCTTTCAGAAATTCTGGGTGGGGGGAGTAAACTGTTAGTTTTTCTTTTCTATCGTTTAGAGACATCGTTTCTAAAAGGCTGAACAGTCCTATGAAGTGGTCAGTATGCAAGTGAGTTATAAAAATTGCGTTTAGCTTGAAACCTGTTTTTGCTATCATCATTTGCCTTTGCGTTCCCTCTCCACAATCAAGTAAAACTCTGTACTGTCCAAATTGAATAAATATTGCGGAAGGATTTCTTTCAACGCTTGGTATAGTTCCAGATGTGCCGAGAAAAACGACTCTCAGCATCATGTCAACTCTACGCTCTCTTTCCACTCAGGTATTCTGACTTTAAAACCCCTCGCTCTCAGCATTTCCGCAAATTTTTGACTCTTTTCCAACTCACCATGAACAACGAAAACTTTCTTTGCCTGAGATTTAGAAACCCAGTTTAATAAGAAATCTCTACCTGCGTGTGCCGAAAATCCGTTTATCGTGTATATTTTAGCTTTTACTGCTACCTCCTCTCCATATATTCTTACTTTTTTCGCTCCGTCAACTATTCTCCTGCCAAGAGTACCCTTAGCTTGATATCCTACGAAAACTATACTGCTCTCTTTCCTCCACAAGTTGTGTTTTAGATGATGTTTTATTCTACCTCCATTACACATTCCACTCCCCGCAATTATCACAGCCCCACTCACCTCGTTTATCTCTTTTGATTCTTCAACGCTTTTTGTGAACCTAAGTTTTGGTAAGTAAAACGGATTTTTTCTTTTTGATTCCTCATAAACTTTATCGTTGTAAAGCTCTCTATGCCTCATGAATATTTCAGTTATGTCTATCGCTAAAGGGCTATCTAAAAATACAGGACAGTCTGGAATTTCACCTCTCTCATAGAGATCGTGCAGAACGTACAGAATTTCCTGAGTTCTTTCGAGAGCGAATGAAGGTATTACGACATTACCCCCAGATTTAATAGTTGAATTCACAGCATTTTTCAACTCTTCTATGCTTTTTTCTAAGCTTTCATGATTCCTATCTCCGTAAGTTGATTCAACGACCAAGTAATCGCATTTTTCAGGCATATCAGGCTCCTTTATTATCAGCTTTGGTTTTTCCCCTAAGTCCCCCGAAAAAGTAATTTTATCGTTTACTTCAACAAAAGAAGAGCCTAAAACGTGTCCAGCATTTCTCATTCTAAACTCATACTTATCAACATAAAATGGCTTGTTGTAATAAACTACTTTCCATTTAAGTTTAAAGCAATCTTTGACATCCTCCTCTGTATAAAGAGGTTTTACTGGCTTTAACCCCTTCCTTAAATTCTTTTTTGTTTGAGTTTTAGCCTCTTCCTCCTGTATTTTTGCTGAATCTCTGAGCATGTGTTCTGCTATAACCTTGGTTGCTCCAGTAGAGTATATTTTTCCAGAAAATCCGTATTTAACTAACTTAGGCAATAAGCCAATGTGATCTATGTGGGCGTGAGTTATAATTACTGCCTCTACGCTCTCGCACTCGAAAGGAAACGGCTTAAAATTTCTCTTTTCTACACTGCCCTGAAACATTCCGCAGTCTATTAAAATTCTAAGATCGTCTTCAAGCATGAAACACGCTCCAGTTACAGTTCTCGCTGCTCCGTAGAAGTGTAACTTCATGGATGTTTTCATAAGTCAAACGCTCCCTATTTTTGCTTTTTTAATTAAACATGATTTAAAATTCAACAAAAAATAAAAAAACTTTTTTAATCCCGAGTCGTATGTAAGTTAATGCTTTTCGATCCCGAAAGTGTGGCAGTAGTCGGTGCTACGCCGAAGAGAGGTAAAGTTGGATACGCTATACTGGAAAACCTCAGAAATTTTAAAGGAAAAGTTTACGCGATAAACCCAAAGTACAGTGAAGTTCTCGGCTACCCCTGTTACCCTTCAATTCTCGAAGCTCCGAAAGTTGACCTCGCAGTAATTGCCGTTCCCGCTAAAGCCGTTAACTCCGTTCTTGAACAATGTGGAGAAAAAGGAATTAGATACGCTGTAGTAATATCGGCTGGTTTTAGGGAGAGTGGTAGGGAAGGTGCTAAGCTTGAGGAAGAAATGGTTGAGATATGCAGAAAGTACGGAATTAAGCTCGTAGGTCCAAACTGCTTGGGAATAATAAACACTCACAACGGCTTAAACGCGACTTTTGCAAGAACTACACCAAAGCAGGGAAACATAGCTTTTCTAAGCCAATCTGGAGCTTTCATAATTGCAGTGATGGAGTACTTCAAGAACGTGAACGAAGGTTTTAGTAAAATAGTTTCTATGGGTAACAAAGCAGTCTTAGATGAAGCGGACATAATTGAAATGCTGAAAAACGATCCTTATACTGACGTTATAATGCTTTACATCGAGGGAATAACTGATGGCAGGAAGTTCATGGATGTAGCTGAAAAGGTTGGAAAGATGAAGCCTTTAGTCGCCATGAAAAGCGGAAAGACGAGTGCTGGAGCGAAAGCTGCGAGTAGCCATACTGGGAGTATTGCTGGCAGTTATCAGGCTTGTTTAGCTGCTTTCAGACAATCTGGCGTAATTCCAGTTAGTTCTCCAGAAGAGCTTTTTGACGTGGCAAAGTTGTTTTCGAAGTACAGAAAAGTTAAGGGAGGTGTAGCTATAGTTACGAACTCTGGAGGGCCGGGTGTTATGGCTGCAGATGCAATAGAGGAATTTGGACTTGAAATGGCGAGTTTTAGCCAAGAAACGATTGAAAAGCTAAAAAACATGCTTCCAGCTGGAGCCAATGTTTACAACCCAGTTGACGTATTAGGTGATGCAGATGCGGAGAGATTTGTTAAAGCTATAGAGTGCGTAGCAAAAGACAAAAACGTTGGTTCCATAGTTGCGATAACCGTTCCAACTGCTACTCTTAGCTTTGAAGAAGCTGCAAAGTTCAGAATAGATAAACCTTACGTTCTCTGCTTTATGGGATGGGAAAAAAGCGACTTTTTTGACCCTGTTAGAGCTGTTAGAGCCTTGTCTTCTCTATACAACTACACGAAGTTCGTAGAAAGGGGTGAGAGGAGATATAGGGAGTACGCATTCGATAGAGATAAAGTTAGAAAGGCTTTGAAGTCAAAGAATCCTTTCGACTTGCTAAGGGTAATAGGAATTCCTACTCCTCGCTACGGAGTTGCTAAGACAGCTGAAGAAGCGTTAAAAATTGCGGACGAAATAGGATATCCCGTAGCAATGAAAGTTCTTGGGGACATACTGCACAAAACTGATGTGGGTTGCGTTAAATTGAACGTCGAAAGAAGTGAAGTTAAAAAAGCTTTCGTCGAAATAATAGCAAACGCTGAAAGGCTGGGTAACGTTAGAATTGAAGGAGTACTGATTCAGGAGATGGTGAGAGGCGGAAAGGAAGTCATAGTTGGAATGAAGAGAGATGCTAACTTTGGCCCTCTTATGATGTTTGGTCTTGGAGGTATATACGTTGAAGTATTCAAAGATGTAACTTTTAGAATAGCTCCCCTCAGCGAAGAAGATGCTAAGGAAATGATTAGAGAAATTAAAGCATACAAACTGCTTAAAGGTGTTAGAGGGGAGAAGCCGAGTGATTTAAATGCTATAGCGGACGTAATAATGAGGTTAGCTCAACTCAGCTTGGAATTTCCTGAAATTTCTGAAATGGAGATTAACCCACTTAGAGTTTTTGAAAAAGGCTGTAGTGCTTTAGACTTCAAAATCATTCTTAAAGAGGTGGTTTGAATGAGAAGTTTGCTCGTTTCTTCAATAGATGAGTATTCTGGAAAAAGCGGTATTATATCTGCTCTTGGTAAAATATTTGAGGAGAAAGGCTTTAAAATAGGGTACTTCAAACCTTTCTCAACTTTTGACGATGCAGACGTTGAAGTAATGATTGACATCCTGTCTCTAAAAGAGAGCGAAGAAGAAATATGTCCAATAAAAATAGAGAGCTATGCGGAGTTTATGCTTTCTTCTGATCCAGTGGAGTTGAGAAAAATAGTAATAGATTCCTTCTCTAACATTGCAAAGGATAAAGATTTGGTCTTCGTCGAAGGCTCTATGGGATATTTTGCTGGAGAAGCTATAGG
>JALSQI010000080.1 GCA_026985525.1 Archaeoglobaceae archaeon | reverse complement strand
ATCATGGCTATTTCTACTGCAAATGCTAAGGCACAACCCAGTAGCATAACGTTTCCAAGTCCTAAGTTGTTGTAACTCATGAGTAGCATACCCAAAAGTGCAGTAAAAGTACAGATCAACTCTTTCACGTATTTGAACGGAACTATCCCCAAGATCTTGAGATCCGGGTTAAGCTCTTCTTTAACCATTTCAATCGTATCCAGCAAAAGTAGCAGGCCGTGAAGTGAGAAGTAAGCTGTCTCGACGGGAATGATGAGATAGTCCGATGCGACCATTGCGTTTATCGTCAGAAGGCTGAAAGTTGGCTGGCAATCTATCAAAACCACATCAAAGCCGTTTATATCGTTAATAACTTTCGAAAGTATCCTCTCCCTTCCCAAGACGTTTGTTAGGGTTACGTTCAAACCTTCCAAGTAGTCTCTGGATGGAACGTGTTTAAATTTCCCATCCAGTTCAACGTCTACGGCTACATCCGTAAGCTTAACCCTCTCACCTTTTCTCGCCGAATACGATTCGAGAACCGTATCCACCCCTCTATCTACCTGTTCGGGATCTATTCCGTATGCTACCGTCAAAGTTGCTTGAGGATCCAAATCCACAGTCAGAACTCTGTAATCTCTCGCTAAAAGATACGAAAAGTGATATACCGTCGTAGTCTTCCCCGTCCCCCCTTCTGATTCACCGACAAGATAACCATCATTATAGATATCTCGATAATTCGAATATATAAACGCTTAGATTTCTTGACGTCGAGAAAAATAGACGTCTATGTATTCGATCTATTCGTTCCGACGGATTTGACTAAGAGGGAAGTTTTGAAAGCGTTTGAAAGGGATATCCTGGACCTTTTGAACTCGTAAGGGAAATAGTTGAGGATAAGCTGAAGGGTATAAAGAACGTGGAATTCTACGATGCTTCTTTCAAGGATAACGAATTTCTGCTGGAATATACCGTCGATTTCGCGAACGGTAGGATCAACGTGAAAATAATAGGATCAGAGAACCCTTACAGATTTTTCAGGGAATGAAGATCCTTGATCTTCTCGAGATGCACTCTTCAATCATTTATAATCTTCATACTAGACTCTACAAAAGATAAGAATGAGAATGAAAAATCATCTCTTTGCTTTTAGAATTACAAGGCATTCCGTCTCAATGCCATTGGGAGATGCATTCTTACGGTTTCTAAAGAGTTTTCTGCTTTTTATCACATCTACATACGTTATTATATGTTCAAAACCACCATTTTCTAAATGTTCTACAAAGATAATATCATATGGTGGACTTACTCCTGAAAAACTTGCATTCCCTACAAAAATACCCATGTAGTCTGTCACATTCTTTCCAAGCCTATCAAATACGCCCAAAACTGAAGTAAAATATTTCACATAAACTTTCACAAGCTTTGGATTTTTCTCCTCTATCCGCTTGTAGAATTTTTCATATGTGTCGGATTGTATATCTATTTTTGGTATTGTCTCTTCTGGACAATACGGGATTTCTAATTTACCAAGATTTCTGATCTGCTTATCATCATACCCCAACCATGCAAGTTCTAATTTGAAAGAACGAATGTATTCGTGTGCCATTCCATATGGTGGAGAAGTTAGAAGATGATTGATATCTCTGTCAAGTTCATAATTTATAATGTCTATTCCACCTTTTGCTATACATATGCCACCTTTATAGTATTTTTTGAACTCCATACTTGCTTTATACACTTCTCTTAACGCTTTTTCGAAGAAGTCTAATATCATCTTTTTATAATTTCCTTTTTTTAACATTTCTTCGATTTCAGCCTTCTTCTTTTTTGAGCGAAAAATCTTTGGAACTTGATCATCTGCAAATGAAAATCTTCTTGATACCTTAAACAAAGCTATCAAAACAAGAGGGTGTGGATTTTCGTAGTATACACCCCACATTTTTTCAAGGATTTCGAGGAATTCCAGAGGATACCATTCTTCGATTTTGCTCCATTTTGGTTTATAAATTGGAGCATCCTTTAAATTAAAATACTGACTTAAATTGGGGTACCAATCTGAGAGGAATGTTTTTGCCTTCAGAAGCGGTTCTATAACTGGATTCAAGTCTAAACAAATAGCATTCCGATTAGTTATTAGGGCCTCAACACCAACCGTCCCAGAACCTGCAAATGGATCTATAATCCATTCTTGATCTTTTGTATATTTGTCAATAAAGAAACGAACTACCTGTGGAATAAATCTCGCAGGATAATAATACATACCATGCGAGGCGTAGGTAGTTGTTAGCCGCGGATATTTATCTCTGAATGATATCACGACTCTTTTTTCAAAAGTGATATTACTCATTTAATCTCCCCCTCTCCTCCAAAAATTGAGTTATATCAACTTGCTTTAAGCTACTTTTGGCTTCATTTTTTTCTTTTCCTTTCTGTTGTAATTTTTTAAGTTTTTTTGATATTTCCTCCAGATGCTCATAGACAATTCTCAGCAAGATAACGTCTCTTATATAATTTATCTTGTCTCCAAGTGAATCAAAAGGAATTATATCTTCATCGCCCCTTATGAGAGGCGATACATCTTTTGAAATTTTAGCACTACATTTTTCGTATTCATTCAAGCATTTACGTGATTTCAAGTACTCTTCGAGATTCATACTACGTAACTTATCAGATAAAATGCTTACATTCGTTCTTCCATACTTAACGAGATTTTCAAGTTCAAGTGTTGCAATTGCATATGCAAGCCATAAATCATCCCATGTCGAAAGTAGCTCTAAATATATCTTATATCTCTCAAGCGCTTTTCTATAATTCTCATTATCAATTTCTACACCAAACTCACTCCACAAAGTTTTAATAAGCTCTTCTGCACCATAGATAATACATGTTTTTAATTTCTCGTTTATTTGTACAACTTTGCCTCCTTTAAGCTTCTCCTTAATTTCTGTTTCATTCTCTAAGTTAATCATAGACAATAGCTTATTTATTAAAGTAATTTTTTGTTGTGGCTCTGCCCTTGGTTTTACCCAAATGTATATGATGTATAAAATTTCTTTCGATAATTCTTCATCTTTGAGTTTTTTTAATAATTCAGCGAGTGACGGTTTCGCTGTTGCTCCGCCAGTGTCATCTCTCGATCTCATTTGCAATATTATAACTTTGTCATTTACAGTTGCTAAGACATCTATATCATGCTTATCAATAATCTCTTTAGCTTTCTTTTCCGATCCAACTGTATCAGTGAGTATTTTTATTTTCTCATCCTTTGTAGATCCTATTTCTGGTGTTATTCCCATTTCTTCTATCGTTAAAATCTTCTTTAGTATTTCTTCAAGTGCTTTTCCCTGTCTTGCCCTAAAGGAACTCTGGACAAATTGTTGGAATGCAAATTGATAATAACTATACATCGCCAACTTATCGGAAAAAACGATAAACAGTCTTTCCGCGCTACCTAATCCAAATGCTACTTTTTTTGTCTCATCGAGTGCATCTGCCCGATCTTTTAGATGTTCTCCATTATTGTAGAAAATGGCATTAATGAGTATTAAAGCAAGTTTAAGTGGGCTTTCTAGATTTGAAATAATTTCAGATAATTCTAGGTCTTCAGGATTTCTTAATATTTCCAAGGTAAGCAATTTTCGAGGATAAAATACATTGGCACTATTCAATTATTCTCACCTCTTCTACTGGTGGGTTATTGCTTCTTATATGTGTGACTTTTATGTGTGACTTTGGTTGGTGATCTCTAATTTAGTTTAAGTCAAAGGGTTCGTCTTACCTAACAGATAGTAATAGTATAACCAACATGTTAGGTAAGAAAGGGGGTAAATATATTTGATCCAGAATATTCTCTTTCAATTTTATTGGATTCTTGTAAAAAATTTTTGCAACGACTGGTGTTAAAACGACGTATAGGGAAGTTATGTACCCAGCGTTTGTTGCTGAAGAGTAAACCATTCCAAGAGTTTGAAGGGAATAGCCAAGAAACACGACAAATCCTATTTTTATTCCCGTTATCATTGAATTTTTTAGTTTTTCTTTGCTAACTTTCATTGTAGGAAGTAGTATTAGAAATGCCAAGGTTGATATACTAAATCTAATAGCGTTAAAAGCGAAAGGGGAAATGTAAGTTAAAGCTATTTTTACGAGAGGAAAAGTCGCTCCCCATATCAGAGCTACTAACAGCAAGTACAAGTCAGCTTTAGCTCTCACGGCGATTTTGCAATTTCGCCTGTATTTATATTCCTGCCTCAAAGCTTGAGAGTGTGAATCCACCTGTCTAACTAAAAACGAAAACATTAATCATGTAAAATTTTGAACTCTATTTTTAGACAATTAACGAAGCATAAATTTATATATGACGAAGGTTCAGAAATTGCTGGGGTGATGCAAGTGGAAGAAGTAGAGGAAGTGTTCGTAGTGGAAGCGAGAAAGTTCGTCAAAGACGTTTCGGAGCTTGAGAACTTTGAAAGAGAACTGAAGGAAAAGGGATTCATAGTTGAGAAGAGATGTATTGTTTTTGAATATTGAATTTTATTTTAGAAAGAATTAATTTTTCTCCAACACGTGAAACATTTTTAAAGCATGCCACAAGCTTTGATTACGCATGAAAGAAGACGTGCCTTTGCCAGAAGTTAACATTGGTATGATCGGTCATGTTGATCACGGTAAAACCACCCTCGTAGCAGCTCTGAGTGGTGTGTGGACGGATAGGCATAGTGAAGAGTTGAAAAGAGGCATATCCATAAGGCTCGGTTACGCGGACACGACTTTCAGGAAGTGCCCGAAATGCGAACCTCCTTACTGTTATACAGTTGAAAGAACTTGTCCGAGATGCGGGAGCGAAACTGAAATTCTAAGAACTGTTAGCTTTGTTGACAGTCCGGGACACGAAACGCTCATGGCAACGATGTTAAGCGGTGCGGCTTTGATGGATGGTGCAGTCTTAGTAATAGCGGCAAACGAAAAGTGTCCACGTCCCCAGACAAAAGAACACTTGATGGCTCTTGAAATCATAGGAGTTGATAAGATAGTTATAGCTCAGAACAAAATAGACATAGTTTCAAAAGAAAGAATTCTTGAAAATTACAGAGAGATTCAGGAATTCATTAAAGGTACTATTGCTGAAAACGCTCCAATAATACCTATTTCCGCTCAGCAGAAAGTTAACTTAGATGCTTTGATTGAAGCTATAGAAGAAACAATTCCTACACCGAAAAGAAACCTCGACGCTCCACCACTTATGCACATTGCAAGGAGTTTTGACGTTAACAAACCGGGAACCCCACCAGAAAAGCTCATAGGTGGTGTAGTTGGAGGTAGCTTGGCGAGGGGAAGACTAAGAGTTGGGGATGAGATTACGATAAGACCGGGAATAAAAGATGAAAAAAGAGGAACTTGGGAGGAATTGCATTCAGAAGTCGTTGGAATTACAGCCTCAGGCAAATCTGTAGAAGAAGCAACTCCCGGAGGGTTGATTGGTGTTGCTACAAAACTCGACCCATACTTAACAAAAAGCGATGCTCTCGTCGGAAACATCTTAGGAAAAGAAAAAAGCTTGCCGGATGTACTTTTTGAATTTACGATGGATGTTCAATTGCTGGAAAGGGTAGTTGGAACTGAAGAAGAGCTTAAAGTGGAAAAGATAAAGATGAACGAGCCACTAATGCTGAGCGTTGGTACTATGATAACTCTTGGAGTAGTAACATCTGCCAGAGATGACATCGTAGAAGTAAAGCTGAAAAGACCAGTTTGTGCTGAGAAAGGTTGGAGAGTAGCTATAAGCAGGAGGATTGGCTCGAGGTGGAGGCTGATAGGAGCGGGAATAATAAAGTGAATTTGAAGAAGAAAGTGAAGAAGTGTGTAATAATAGACACGAATGTTTTAATGTACGTTTACTTGGCGAGAGTTGACATCTTTGGAGAGCTTAAAGCTCGTGGCTACTTCAAGTTTTTAGTTCCGGATTGCGTTGTAAAAGAACTTGAGGTCTTGAGAGATAAAGCAGGTGGAAAGTACAGCAGAGCAGCGAATTTTGCTCTTCACCTAATTGAAAAAGAGAAAATCGAAGTAATCAAAAGTTTTGGTGGAAAGGGAACGGATGAAAAACTACTCGAACTCAGCAAGAGGAATGACTGCGTTTTACTCACAAACGACAGAGAATTGAAGAAAAAAGCGAGAGAAAGGGGAATTAGAGTGGGGTATGTAAGGGAAATGAACAGACTGTTTTTGGAGGACTAAGTATGAAAGTCATCGTCTGCGGCTCGATTGGCTACGGAGGGAAGGAGGAGATAATCAAATTGCAGGAGTTATTGAAGAGCAGAGGTTACGAAGTCATAAATCAGCTCGAAATAGATTACAGCGATGTAGAGGATTTTAGAGATAGAAAAGATTTGTGGGATGTTGTCAAAAGAGATTTAGAGTTGTGCAGTAAAGCCGACGTTATAGTTCTAATCGTGAAATACCCAAGTTTTGGTGCCATGGCTGAAGTCGTTATTTCTAAAATGAAGGGTAAAAAAGTAATAGCGTACTGCCCTTGCGAAGTGAAATCTCCTTGGCCCCTCTACTTTGCTGATTGCATTGCGAGGAGTGAGGAAGAGCTTTTAAATGTTCTATCCTCTTTTAAAGAGAAAGCAACAAAAATAGGAGTTATTCCTTGCGTTTACAGAAAACACGAAATGGAACTGGTTTACAGAGATTTTACGTGTATTTGTCCAGTTACGGGGAGAAGGGATAGAGCCACGATAACTATTAGATACCGTCCAAGAGATAAGATACTTGAGTACGAATCTTTAAAACAGTACTTCGAAGAATTTAGAGATAGAGTAATGCACCACGAAGCCGTAGTTGAGAAAATTTATACAGATATAGAAAAAATTCTGAATCCAGAATGGCTCGAAGTTGTTGCTGAATTTGAGGAGAGAAGTGGAGTTAGAGCAAAAGTTAGGTTGAGTAGTTAATTTAAGTAACTTAACATGGCTCACGATAGCGATCACGTTAAAAGAGTGGTAAAACTTGCACTGTACATAGCTAAGAAGGAAGGGGCGGATTTAGAAGTCGTTAGAGTCGCAGCCGAACTCCACGATATAGAAAGAGGTAAGAAAAATCATGCCATCGAGAGTGCAAAAACTGCTGAAAAAATTTTGAGGGAAAGAGGGTATGACGAGAATTTTATTGCAAAAGTGAAGCACTGCATAGAGGCGCACTCCTTCTCTTCTCAAGCAATGGGGGTTAAACCCGAAAGTCTTGAAGCCAAAGTTCTCAGCGATGCAGATAAACTCGATGCGATGGGTGCAATTGGAATTGCAAGAGCCTTTCTATTTGCTGGAGAGAGAGGCTTAACGATAGGCGATGTAGTTAGACACTTTGAAGAAAAACTGTTAAAGTTGATTGACTGTATGTACACAGATACTGCGAAAGAAATAGCTAAGGAAAGGCACGAATTTTTGAAGGAATTCTACGAAAAGTTGAAAATTGAGTTAATATCCGAGCAAGAACGTAAAAACGAAGTAAGTTAGTAGTACTAAAACCAACATGTGCTTTAGACCAGCCTTTAGCTCTCCTTCACCCATCAAACCTGCTATTAGACCGCTAACCGTACCGTTTATCAGAGATGTGTGGTAGAACAACCTTGTTAATTCGCTAACGTTGGGAATTCTGAACTGTATATATGCATGGCTGACCTGCGGTAAGTGCATCTTTGAAAAAACTTGAATAAAATTTGAAGTCAGTATGTAAATTGTAAAGAGGAATACGCCAAACGTCATGTAAATAACTACTATGTAAACGAACATTTCGTTTTTAACTCTACTTTTTAACTCCAGGTACAGTTGAGCGTCGTTTGCGGCCGTATATAAAGCATCTTTTATAGTTCCTGCAGACTCCATAGCTTTCAAAAGTATTGATGTTACCTTAGTTACGGTTACACTGCTAACTCTTCTTTCAAATCTCTTTAAAGCATCGCTTAATAGCATTCCCCATTCCAAATCTTTTCTTATTAGAGCTATCTCTGAAGTAAGGGCTCCCAAATTTGATGTGGACAACACTCTTATAGCAGAAACTATGTTCAAACCGCTCTCGTTTAAACTTGCTAACTGTTTTAAGAAATCTGGTATGTGCTCCTCTATCTTCTTTATTCTCCTATTTCTAATCTCCACGAGTATTGTATAAGGCGTAATCGTTACTACGAGAAATAGAACGAAGAGTGTCTCTATTTTTTGCTTATAAACGAATGGCAACGTTAGTAGGAAAACGAACGGCGTTATGTAAAATGTATATTCTGGTCGGTAAACAAGAACCTTTAAGTTTCCGAGAACGTTTTTTATCCTTCTAACCAAGTTGTAGTAAGTTCTTACGAATTTGCTTGGATATGTAAATTCAGGATTTCTTCCGTCGCAAACCCTTGCTGAGAGCCTACTTTTTCTAAACCTCTCTCCTGTCCACTTAACTTCGTACTCAGACATCATAGACCCTAAAAGCCATATGAACATAATTCCCCCAATTGGCATGTACATGTAAATAACAAGTTTCATTATATCGGTTGAGTAGCTTTCAACCATACCCATTACGACGAATATTATGAGAAGGAAGAGAGGAGCTACGACTAAGGCTGAAACGTAAACTTCAGCTAAAATTCCGAGGCTATTGAGAAAGAGCTCCTGATACTTTTCTTTCTCGTTCATCAAGTGCTGGGACTTGAATTCTAAGAATTCACTGAGTTTTCCGCTTCCCTCTATCACGCTCGTCATATCATCCAAGAAGTCAGAGAATTTTTGTGAGGGGGTTGTAGAGGCGACATACCTAATAGCCGAACTAAGACTTTCGTGAAAAACTTTAACTCTGTTAACTATAACCCTAAACTCCCTTCCAACTTCTCCAGTTACAGATACCTCTTCTGATATTATCTGAAACATCTCTATTACTGGAATACCTCCCTTAGCCATTCCGAGCATCATGTTTACTACGTGGGGGAAAATCACTTCTATCTGCCCTCTTCTATGGGATGCGTATAACTTTGGATACCGCAGTATAAAGTATCTGAGCAGAAGGAACGAAAGCAATGTGAAAATTACTGCTGAGAATATTGGTAAAATTACTTTTAAATCGCCCAAACTTGGTAAATAGTACAGCTTTGGAATGACACCTTTAGCACGCAAAACGTAAATAAAATCTCCGAGTACGTATCCAATAACGAAGAAGAGAGGAGTTAAAATTAAAGGATAGAAGAGGGCTATCGACAGGTATTTTGGGACTGTAACAGGGTATCTGCAACTCCTCAAATCTTTCTCCAAATCTGCAAACTTTTCTGGATTTTCGTTGTACTTCTTTCTGTAGTACTTTACGAGAGCGGGGGGTGCGTATATCTTGAAGACTTCTCTGTTAAGCTCTTCAGCTTTTATAGCTTCATAAATTTTTTCTAAAACACTCGAAAAATCTCTTTTCTCTCTCTTTTTCTGAATTTCCTCTAATCCCTTTCTCGCTCTTTTTAACTCTCTTTCTTTTTTAACTTCCTCTATAAATTTCTTTACATCTTTTAGAGATTCAATTTGTTGCTTTAAACTTTCACTAAAACTTTTTTTAGATACGTATTCTTGAGTTTCAATTCTTAACTTTTGACCTTCTTCAAGAACTTCTTTTAGTTTATATCTCAGCTCTTCCAGCTTTTCGATACTCATTCCGATTATTTTCTAACATAACGAAGAGATATAGTTAACTATTCGATGTTGATAATGATTTTAGCAAATCTGTACCATCTTTTCCGAAAGTTCAACAAATTTTTTTAAAAATCCGGGTTTGAACAGCTTTTTATTCCATACATCTGGAAACCTTTTAATTCTCGAATCCAAGGGTATTTCGCATATTACGTTCTTTAAAACACTCATCTTTTTTTCGTACTTGTTTACTATGTATCCAGAAATTGTTACCCCCATCGTTTCGAGCATCTTTGACAGCTTAGTTGCATCCAAGTATGAAGCTCTTTCATCAGCAGTAACTATGAAAACGCAATCAGATAGCTTTACTGGGTATATCGAGTATTTGGATACACCGGGAGGAAGGTCAATTAGTACGTAGTCGTATCTGCTCTTCATGTGCTTTAATAGCTCAGGTAGCTTTTCAAGTTCAACTTTTCTTTCCAGATCCACTATAGACCTTGAAGGATAAACGTGTAGTTGATGTTTATCCACTCTTACTCTAACGTATTCCACTTTTTCCAGTTCGCACAGTCCGCAGAGATAGTGCGTTAAAGTAAAACCCGGCATATCCCCAGCATAGCTGTGTAGATTTGGCAGAGCAAAATTAAAGTCCAGAGCAGCTACTGAAAATCCCCGATTTGCCAGTGCCGCTCCGAGGTGTAGTGTTACGATTGTCTTTCCAACACCACCTTTTCCAGATGGTAAAGAGATTATCTTTCCTCCAGGAGTTCTGAACAACTCATAAACTTTTATTATTTCTTTGATTTTTTTTATTTTATCGTGTGTGATCATGCTATCTATCTATCATACTGTTAAAGAAGTCTTGGAGATTTTCCACTTTCTTTTCTCTCTGTTTTTCTTTCAAAGAAAGGAGCAACTTCTTCAAGTTTTTCAGAAATGGTGACAATTTTTTTCCTGTTTAGTTGAACTTCCTCTCTTAGACTTGAAAGCTCTCTTTCAAATTTAGAAAGCTCAATTTTAAGGTTTTCTGTTAATTCAGGCTGTTTTACACTCTTTAACGTTTCAAATTCTTCTTCAATCTTACTCACTCTGAGTTCGAGCTTTTTCACTTCTTCGCTCACGACTTTCATTTCTTCTTTCAGTTCTTTTATTTCTTTTTTAATCTCTTCTACTTCCTTTTTTTCTCCCTCTTTTTCTCTTTTCTCACTTTCTAAAAAATTTGAAATTGTTTTTTCTAAATTCTCTAATCTGTTTAACACGTGGGATAAGTCATCTCCTCTTACTTCTCCTCTTTCAACTTCTAACTTTGAAACTCTCGCAGAAACACTCGTTATCGTTTTTTTGATTTCTTCGAACTCCTCTTTTAGCTCTCCCTGTTTTTCCATTATCTCTTTTTGAGATTTTTCCATCTCAGGGATTAACTCATCTACAACTCTTTTCAGTTCTTCGAATAGCTTGTCCCACTTTGAAAGTAAAGTTTCAACGTCTTTCATCGTTACCCCCTTTACTTGTTTCTTGTTTTTCACTTGTTTTCGACTCTAAGCTTGGATATCGTATAAGCTCCTCTTGCTGAAGCTGTAGATGGCTTTTCCGGTACTTTTATGCTTATTCCAACTCCAAGTCTATCTCTCAGCACGGCTTCGAGTTTTTCAGCTAAACCTGGGATTTCTGCCATACCACCAATTAGTATAAAGTCTCTCTTCATTATCTGTCTGTAAACAGAGAAGTTTCTCTCCGCAAGCTCTGGTAAAAACTGCATTGCTACGAAATCTGCAACATCCTCTATGTACTCGTTCACCGGCTTTATTATGCACTCGTCTATTCTGAAGCTGTATTTTCCTTTCTCGAAGAGGTGAACTGTTTCCTGAACTTTTTCCCAGTTCTTCAGATTGGCATATCTCTCTTTAAACTCCCTCGCAGTCGTGATGTCTATGTTTACAGCTCCTCTCGTTTCATTCTGAATTTCGTTTCTTATCTTTCTGTCAACTGAATCTCCTGATATTGCTCCTGTAACGAGGCTGTAAACGATTTCACCCCTTCTTACAGCAACTACTTCTGTCGTTGAAGAACCGAGGTTTATTACGAGAAAAGTCTTGTTTAGCATTTCCATTCCTTCTGGAAAAGCAAGAGCTCCGAGAAATGAGTCATTCCACATTTCTTTACCGACCCACCCAACTGGTAGCTGAGCTATTACTTTTTTTAACAAGTTAACGCAAACTTCACTTTCTATGGAAGGTACGGCGTAAGTTACGTAGCTGTTTTCAGGTATATCGTATTCTTTTACGAGTCTAAGGAGAAAAGCTTTTAGTAATTCTGCTTCCTCTTCACTTCCAGGAAATCCACCTCTCAACATGTAGTTTACGTCATCTCCAAACAATTCTATCGCCTCGTCACCTATTACGTACTCTTTTTCCCCTGTTATCGGATTTTCAACTTCTCTTATGCAAGTGTGCGTTACGAATTCTCCATCGCTTGTAACTATAACCGTGTGCTGAGAACCGATTTTTATTCCTACTGGTATAGCTACAGTGCTGTTTTCTACTTCTTTATCCTCAGCCATAATCGACACCAGCGAATGAAAGAATGAAATCGTAAAAAATCTTTCTATTTTATCATTCATCCATAGTTATGTCAAGAGCTATTTCAGCCATATCTGCCGAATAAGCGGCAATTCTCGATATGCTGTCAACTATAGATTTTATGCTTAAAGCTTCTTCAACGTTGCTATTGATCATTTTTACATAGTACTTATCCTGTATTTCTTTCATCTCCTCGAATTCTGTTAAGACCGCATCGGCTAACTCATCATCTCTCTTAAAAAATGCGAGAGTTGACATCTTTAACATTTCAACGCACGGCTCCACGACTTCGCACAACTCGGGAATGCTCCTACCAAGTTTTAGCAGGTTTCTAGCCATGTTAGCTGCGTGATCGGCTATTCTTTCGTACCTCCTCGCAAACGTCCAGTAACCGAAAAGTACTCTCGTTTTTTCTCCTATAACTTTTTGAACCGATAACCCAACCTGTCTTAAAACTAAGAAGTGAAGTCTGTCTATTTCGTTTTCTCTAAGTATTATGGAGTTGCATATATACTCGCTGAAGTTTTGTAGAGATGAACAAAAATCTGAAAGCATTGCAAGGCACATGTTGCTCATTCTCTCAAGTACGTTTTCACTTTTAAACCTGTCATCGAGGAATACCTCCAAGCTTATAACTCTTCCTAAGTCCTCCATTATCTCCACACCTATAAGTGTATCGGCAGCGCTGTCTATGGCAGCTCTATGCTTTTCGTTGTAAACCTTAACTTTTATGGAATCGTATCCAGCTAAGTAACACGAAATTATTCTTCTCAACAAACAGGCTTTTCCCAGACCCTTAGCGTCTATTTCAGCTTCTTTTCTAACGCTCTTTTGAATTTGAGGTGTAATGCTTATACTCGAATTGGCTACGTACATGACAACGTTGTCTCCAGCTTTAAGTCCGTTCTCTTCTACCCACTTTTTTGGTAGTGTTATTATGTAACTGCTTCCACCGCTAAAGTATATTTTTCTCGTCTCAACTTTCATCTCCATTTTGGTTTTCGATATGATATTTATCCTTACCGATCTAAGATTCTACGTATTCTATATACTAACTATAGAGTGGTTATGATATATTGGGAAAAAATATATATTGCTTTGTTTAACGCCTCACCATGAAGAAAGCTCTATTGCTGGTAGTGTTGTTAGCAGCAGTAGCGATATGTGGTTGTGCTCAGAACAAAGCTCAGAACAAAGTTACGCCTACAACAACTACATCAACTCAAGTAGTTCTAATAGGTGATGGTGCTACTTTTCCGTGGCCTCAGATTACTAACTGGATAAACATCTATATGAAAGAACATCCGAACGTAAAAATAGAGTACAACGGTGGTGGAAGTGGTAAAGGTCAAGCCGATTTTGCCGCTGGTGTTGTTGACTTTGCTGGAAGCGACCCACCGCTGAAGAAAAACCTGTGGGATAGGCTTGTTAATAATCCACCAGCTGAAGGTAAAGGACCGCTTCAGTTCCCGGACATAATAGGTGCAGTAGTCGTTTGCTACAATGTTCCCGGAGTAAAACAACTAAGACTTGATGGAAAAACCTTAGCAGATATATTCATGGGTAAGATAAAGTACTGGGACAATGAGGAAATAAAGAAGCTAAATCCGGGAGTTAACTTACCTCACAAAGAGATAATCGTTATACACAGGAGCGACGCGAGTGGAACGACAGACATCTTTACGACTTACCTATGCCTTGTCAGTCCTGAGTGGAACAGCACAATTGGAGCTGGAAAAGTAGTGAACTGGCCAGTTGACAAAATGGGTAGAGGTGTTGGTGGTAAAGGAAACCCCGGTGTTGTGGCTGAACTGAAGAACACACCTTACTCTATATGCTATACTGAACTTAGCTATGCGATAAAAGAGAATCTAAAAATCGTAGCTTTGAAGAACAAGGACGGATACTTCGTATTACCAAATGCTACAACAATAAAAGCTGCCGCTTCTCACGTTTCAATGTACATAGCTCCACCAACGGCAGGATACAAAGAAAATTTAAGGCAATTGCTGAACGCTCCCGGAAAGGATAGCTACCCCATAGTAGCCTTCAGCCACTTGTTGGTGTGGAAACATTACAGCGATCCGGTTAAAGATAAAGCAGTTCACGCATTCATAAAATGGATATTAACACAGGGGCAAAACGATAAATATATAGTTCCCGGATACGTTGGATTGCCAAAGAGCATAACTCAAAAAGTTCTACAGGAAGCTGGCATATAAACTCAAGCTTAAAGGAGGCGAGGGATGAAAAGAGAGGTTGGACATATTGATACGTTTAAATATTTTTTACTGCCCTTCTGTCTTTTCGTATTTGGCCTCTTCGCCTTAATGCTCGCAGTTTACTTTTCTGCCTCAATCCCCATATTTCAGCACGAGGGTTTGAAGATATACACAACGAATGTGTGGAGAGCCTCAGAAAATCCGAACAAGGAATTTTACGGAGTTTTAGCGGCTATATACGGGAGCGTTTATACTTCCGTTCTCGCAGTATTGATAGCTTTACCTCTTTCTATATCTTTCGCCGTTTTCGTAATAGATTACGCTCCAAAAAAGATCAAAGAACCACTCATAGTCGCGACTGATGTAATGGCGGGCTTACCTACGATTATATATGGAATATGGGGGGCTTTCGTTTTGGTACCTATTTTGAAAAAGTACGTTATGGATCCCCTTTACGCTCATCTTTCTTTTATACCTCTTTTCTCGTTTAAACCCGTAACGGGCTATAGCTATCTCTCCGCAGGAGTTTTGCTTGGAATAATGGTAACTCCATTTGCATCTGCAATAATTAGGGAGGCTTACAGATCTTTACCTTTTATGTACAGAGAAGCGATATACTCCCTTGGTGCTACGAGATACGAAGCTACAAAAATACTGGTAAAAGAAATAAAACCTGCAATAGTTGCAGGCTTGCTTTTGGCTTTTGGCAGAGCGATTGGGGAAACAGTTGCCGTTAGCTTAGTTATAGGCAACACTTTCAACATAAGCCCAAGCCTCTTTGCTCCCGGATACACTATATCCTCTTTAATAGCAAATCAGTTTGGAAACGCTTTCATATACAAGTACATGGTTTCAGCCCTATTCGCAGCTGGACTATCTCTATTCTTCATAGGTCTTGCCGTGAATATACTTGGAATACTGATTTTAAGGAGGTATGGACATGCAAGGTAGTTTGAGGTTAAGGCTTTTTAAGGAAAAGCTGTTCCTTTTGAGCATAGCAGTTTTGACTATTGCTACGGTTTTACCACTATTCCACATAATGTTTAGCATAATGATTCAAGGAATTCCCGTTCTTATCAAAGGAGGGTGGGGCTTTTTAACTGGAACCTTAGCTCCACCGGGTGGAGGACTTGGAGGAATTGGCCCTGCAATAGTCGGCACTTTTATACTTACTTTCCTCGCTTCTCTAATAGGGCTTCCCGTTGCAATATTTACTGGAATATACGCAGCTGAATATCCAAACAGCCTTATTGGCAGAGCTACGAAAACGTTACTAATGGTAATGATGGAATTCCCCACAATTCTCGTTGGTTTATTCGTCATGGATTTAGTAGTTCTGCCGATGGGCAGTTACTCAGCAATAGCTGGAGCTTTATCTCTTGCAATAGTTATGATGCCTTACGTAGCAGTTTATACAGACGAAGCTTTGAGAAACATACCTCCAAAGTATAGAGAAGGAGCTTTCTCTCTTGGGCTTACCAGAGCTAAGGTCGTTTTCAGAGTTTTAGTGGGTTTGGCTAAGAAGGGGATTATGACAGGTGTACTTATTGGAATAGCTAAGGTTGCGGGTGAGACTGCACCACTTTTATTCACAGCTGGAGGAGCGTCAAGAGTTTACTTCGACGGACTTAACAGACCCGTAGGAGCAATACCACTTTTAATCTACAACTTAGTCCAACAGCCGTACACAAATTACCACGAAATTGCTTGGGGAGCATCACTTCTTTTAATGATAATCTTCCTCGCGCTATTCCTTCCAATTAGGTTGAGTCTTAAGGAGGTGAAACTGTGATAGTGTCTAACTATAAAAGCGATGTTGAGTTAAATTTAAAATCTAAAACAAAATATGCTATTGAAACAGAAAATTTAAATATTTATTATGGTGACCACCACGTAATAAAAGACGTTTCTCTTTCAATACCTGAAAAAGTCGTGTTTGCAATAATGGGTCCAAGCGGTTGTGGAAAGTCCACGATGCTTAGAGCTTTTAATAGATTGCTTGAGCTTAATGAAAGCGCAAAAGTTAGTGGAGACGTAAAAATATTTGGTAAGAGCATATACAAAATGAATCCTATAGAAGTTAGGAGAATCGTAGGTATGGTTTTCCAGCATCCGAATCCTTTCCCTCACATGAGCATATACGACAACGTTGCGTTGGGGCTTAAGCTAAACAAGTTAGTAAAATCCAGAAAAGAGTTAGACGAGACTGTAGAATGGGCACTCAAAAAAGCGGCTTTGTGGGATGAAGTCAAAAACAAGCTTGAAAAACCAGCCTCAGCTTTAAGTGGTGGACAACAGCAGAGGTTGTGCATAGCGAGAGTCGTAGCTATGAAGCCAAAGGTAATATTAATGGACGAGCCTACTTCAAATCTCGATCCGATAAGCACTAAGAAAATTGAAGAGCTAATAGACGAACTAAAGAAAGAAGTTACAATAGTGATTGTTACACACTCCCCCGCACAGGCGGCAAGAGTTAGCGACTACGTAGCTTTTCTATACCTCGGTAAGCTTATAGAGGTTGGCAGTACCATAGACATGTTTGAAAATCCGAAGGAGAAGTTGACTGAAGAGTATCTAACCGGGAGGATGGGATAAATGACGAGAATGGAGCAGAGACTGGAAGTTCTGAAAAAAGATGTAATGGAATTACACAACCTTGCAAAAAGAGGTGTTGAAATATGCCTCGATGGGTTGAAGTGTGATGATAAAAAAAGGATAGAAGCTTGCAAAATAGAGCAGGAGGCTGACGTTCTCCACACCGATATAGATTTCAACTGCGTAACTGCTATAGCACTCTTTCAGCCGGTAGCGAGAGATCTAAGATTTTTGATAAGTATGATGAAGATTTCGGGAAGTTACGAAAGAATAACGGATTTAACTCAGGAAATTTCTATGTACGATTGTAATGCACCTTTTTTAATGAACAAATTCGAAAAAATGAAAGAAACGTTATTAGATATGTTCAAAGTTATTGAGGAAGCTTATGAAGGCAGAGTTGATGACTTGAGGGAAAGATTGTGGGAGTTAGACGATATAGTTGACAGAAATTACGTTGAAGCGATAGACGAAATGAACGAAAAAGGAATTTGTTCTGTTGACATGGTTTTAACCGTAAGACACTTGGAGAGGATAGGGGATCTACTTGGTAAAGTTGGTGCGAGGATAATATTCATAGAAGAAGGAAGGAGAGTGTGGATAAAATGATGTTAAAAGAAATCGTGTCTTTTTTAGACGATTACTTGAAAATTTCTGAGTGGGAAGGTATAGATTCCTCTAAGAATGGATTACAAGTTGAGTGTTGCGAAGAAGTGAACAAAGTTGCCTTTTCCGTTGATGCCTGTATGGACGTTTTCAAAAAAGCTGTTGAAGCTAAGGCTGACTTACTCGTTACGCATCACGGCATTATATGGGGCGAATTTACCGTAACTGGAATATACGCTAAGAGACTAAAATTTCTTTTTGAGAACAACCTTTCTCTTTATTCAGCTCACCTACCCCTCGACGCTCATTTAGAAGTTGGAAACAACGTTCAAATACTGAAAAAGCTTGATATTGAAGTAGAAGGTAGCTTTGCTTTTTACAGGGGTAAAGCTATTGGTTACTACGGCAGTTGTGAATACACTATTGAAGAAATTACAGAAAAACTGAAAAAAGAACTCGAAACTGAGCTTAGGATTCTGAAGTTTGGAGATAGAGTGACTAAGGTGGGTGTTGTATCCGGTAGGGGTGGATTTTCAATTTACGAGGCTGGAAACTTGGGCATAGATTTGTTGATAACGGGGGAGATGGAACATTCGATATACCACGTGGCGAAAGAGCTTGGAATAAATGTAATCTTTGCTGGACACTACGCTACTGAAACAGTTGGATTAAAAGCTTTAATGGAAAAAATGAGTGACGTAGAAACTGTTTTTATAGAGTGTCCGACAAACCTTTAAGGATGAGTACCTATTATAACTTCTACATCAAACGTCTCAGTTATCTTTTTCTCCAATTCGTCTAAGTCCATAGGGCAAAAGTTTTCCTTAGCCATAAGAATGCATCCTGCGAGAAATACTGCATCGAAATCTCTTCCTTCAGAATTAAGCATCTCTTTTATTAACTTCAACCTCGCAATAGGGATACCGGGGCAACCACCACAGCTCGTCCACGCTACGATTTCTACATCAGCATCAAATTTTCCAGTTTTTTCACTCAGAGCCTTAAAGCAGTTTAAACAACCAACTCTAACTTCGTCCCTAATTTTTTTGCAAGCAAGTATAACGGCTTTCATACTATTTTATTGTCATTAAAAATTATTAATCTTTTTACTAAATTTTGTGAATTTTTATTATCATGGGAATCTCGATACGTTAATCCATTTTCGTGAATCCCCCTGAAATAACTACTCTTAATGCATCCTCTACGCTCATGTCGAGGTATATCAACTCATCTTCAGGAACGAGTACGACGAGGCCGGAAGTTGGGTTTGGTGAAGTCGGTATGAAAACGTTGAGCAGTTTTTTCCCCGTTTTTTTGCAAGTGGAGGGAATTGTACCACCAGTCGTAAAACCTATAGCATAAACTCCCTTTCTCGGATACTCTACTAAAACAACTCCCTTGATTTTTTCAGTTTCTGAAACTAAAATTGCTTTACTCGCCTCTTTTGTTGCGGAATATACTGTTCTCAAAACAGGAATTTTCATTAGTTTGCTTTCTAAGAAGTCTATGAGCTTTTTTCCTACCGTTAACCTTCCGAAAACTCCGAGTGCAAAGACGAACGTTAAAAGAGTTAGTAAGCTCAGTCCCGGAATGTAAAATCCCAAGACTTTACTTATCTCTGGCCTCATAAGGTTGTCGAGAGTTGTAAAAGTCCAGTAAACTATGTAGAGTGTTGTGGCAAGTGGAATTAGTATTAGTAACCCAGTCAAGAACGTATTTCTAATTTCAGATAGCTTGGACATACCCCTTGCTTTACGTTGAGATTTAAACTGTTTTTTAAACTGTTTTTAGTGCTTTTGGGGTAAATGCACGAGCTTTGTTAGGAAATTACTACATTTCTCAGCTTGCAGTTCTTTGCAATAGCTAAGCAAGATACTCTTTCCCAACTTTACTTTCTCTTAATTCTAACCTTCAAATACATTCGCTTCTACTAATTACAGTTAAATAATGATACGTTACGCGTTTTTGCTGTGGTCTGGTTATCAAATTTGAAATCAAATAGAAACATATATGTTTAATTTTCTAATGCTCATAGTCATGATGGTTAGAAATTCGTTTTACTGTTGTGGTAGTTTATGTTTCTACACGTATGCAGGTTTTACTATGTCTTTTTACTTTCCGAAAAATACGTGTAGATTATTATTTGATAGATTATATTTAATAAATTTTATTAATTATTCTACATAATAATTACTATAAGTATTTATTTAAAATTCGATAATTTTAATAATCTATAAGTCTTTGTGTTTCTGGAGGTGAAAGGAATGAGGAAGGATGAAAAGAGGATAAAGGAAGAGGCTGAGAAGGTTTTTAAGAGTGTAAAAGTATTTATTGCTTGTTGAGGGTCTGGCTTGACCCGATATTTTAAAATTTTATTTGAAATTTTTAAACTTTCAATGACTCCTCCTTCTATAATTTATCCAATACCCCTTTTCGCCGTAGTGCTTTACTCGCTATCTAATTGCAGAAACGTCTCTCTGCTATTCGTAGCTATAGCTTTTACTTTTATCTCTCAAGCTGGAATGAATTTGTGGAATCACGTTAACGATGTTGAAGAAGATATAATCGCAGGGAAAGTTAACGTTTTAACTAAGAACCCTGAGTTAAAGCCTTTTGTATCAGTCCTAAGTTTCCTACTTTACTCCACAGCCTTTTTAATCCTAATCTTGTTCTCCAAAGATAAAAGAGCTTTAATAGCTTGTATTTTAGTTTTTGCAGCAACTTGGTTGTATTCAGATAGAATTTTAATTGGAAGGTTTTTTAGAAGGCTTAAAGACCACTACTTAACAGAAGTGGCAACTTATGCTATATCAGCTCCAGCTTTCACTCTCGCCACTTGGTCGATTTACGAGGAGCTATGCCTAAAAGCTTTTGCAGTTGCAATTATCATGAGCTTCTTTGCTTTATCTGGTACTTTTCTCAAAGATTTGAAAGATGCGAGTGGTGACGAAAAAGCTGGCTTGAAAACTCTCGCAGTAGTATTTTCACCTTTAAGCCTTTTGCTAACTTCAGTTTTAATGCTCTGGCTTTACTACACGTCTATCATCCTTTCTACTTTACTTGGGATAATACCTTTAAATTCAGCTTTAGCAGTTTTACCTTCAATTCTCTTAGCCTACTCTACTTACGCATTCTTGTCTGAAAGAGAAGTCTCCTTTAAAGTTTTAAAGCCTATAAAGCTGATGATTTTCTCAAGCGTTTCGTCCCTCGCTTTTTTGGCTATTGCAAATCTACTTCCACTACTGTAGCAGTTCCAGTTCCGTTAAAGCAAATTCCCTTTTCAATTTCGCTTATATACCTTCTATCCAGTTTTTCTGATTTATAAGCAGACAAACTAAATATTCCGAGAAAATCTCCTTCAAATCTCGATGCTATTTCCCTTCTAAGCTTGTGAACGCTTTTTGAGAACATGGGTATTGTGTTGTGGTCTATTGAGAAGAACTTAAAAGTATCAGTTTTAACTTTATCCAGCATTCCGTAAAAATCTGTAATACCTCCTTTGAACATTTCCCCACTGAAAATGCATTCTCTATAAAATTTGTCGAGTTCGAAAGTTGAAGGGTATATATTTATCGGATACGACTGAAGTCCGAGCATACAAGAGCCAAATGTCTCTTTACTTACAAAAGCGAGCCCATAAGGTGATACCAATGGTAAATTTCCTTTTTTTAGCTTCTCTTCCTTCAGACTTTCCTCTTTTATCTCTTTAGCCCCTATAACCTTTTTCAAGAATTCAGTTGCTGTTAAACCGTTCACTTCTCCTATTGCAATTCCGCTGAAAAAGCATTCAGCTCTATCAACTTTGCTAAAGTAGTTTTTCAGAATTTCAAAAGTCTCTTCAAAGCTTTTACCCCTTTCAGGGAAAACATCGTAAAAATGCATTTTGACTTTTGAAAGTCCTACGCCTACGCAACATCTGTGACATTCTTTACCTTTTGTGTACAAAACAGGGGTTCTGTAACCTGCGGAAAGTGGAATTAAGCACAACCCGGCAACTTCTCCGCTCATCTCTCTTAACCCTGAATTTGGTGGAAATATCATTTTTGACTCTAAAATTTTAGAACATTCCGAAAGAATACGTCTTTTTTCCTCTAAATCCTCAGCTCTTTTGTACTTGTAGTAATACATTTTATCGTAGAACAGTAATTTTAGCACGTTTATTTCACTCGGTATGCTCACCATTGGAAATAACACGACTTTCTTTTTTTCTCTTAATTTTCTGTTTAAAGAGGAAAAAGCTTCTTTTGCACTCTTCCCTAAGCTGTGTGCTATGCTCATTTTATCGCAATCTATTAACATCAATGCTATACCTCTCGACCACGCACAGTTTTTCGTCATATATCCTTCAACGTTACAGCCAGCGATCTCTGCTTCCGGGTATCTTTCTTTTAAAACTTTCATAACGCTTTTTGCATCTCTTTTAGTTGAATTCGTTGTAAAGAGTAAGATATTGTTCGCATCTATTTTTAACTCTTTTAGTTTCTCTTTTAATTCTTCTATAAGCTTTTTCCCGCTATTTGGTGACGTTAAAATCTTCAGCGACATTAAACCAGCTCTCTAAGCTTTTCTATGATGTTTTCTATGTCCAAATCTATTTTATATTTGCTCATACACTCTTTTTCAACCACAAAAACGAGAACTAAGGTTCTCGATACTGCAAACATCCTTATTTCTACGTCTTTGTAAGAAAAAGAAATTTCATCGAGACTTTTAGTGAAAATGTAGTAAAGAGAACTCTTTATCTGGCTTTCAAGCCAGCAGAGAAGGTTGAGAATTTCTCCTGTCCTCTCGTTAACTTTCGCAAAAATTGCAGTACCATCTATTCTGTAGAGTGCGGTAACTTTTACTTCTGTATCTTCAGCTATCGGACTCAAAATTTCTGATAT
>JALSQI010000079.1 GCA_026985525.1 Archaeoglobaceae archaeon | reverse complement strand
TATTTCCAGCGTCGCCAAACTTCTTTTTAACCATTATCTCTTCTACAGCTAAAATAGCCTCATCTACACAATCACAAACGTAAACACCTTTACCAGCAGCTAAACCATCAGCTTTTACCACTACTTTTTTTCCGCTCTCGAACTGCTCTTTAACGTATTCCTTTGCTTCTTCCACATCGTCAAAGTTTCTGTAATCTGGTATCGGAACGCCAATCTTCGTCAAGAAATCTTTTGCCCAACATTTGCTCGCTTCTATCAAAGTTTGTTCTTTTTTTGGACCAAAAGCGGGTATTCCTTCCTCCTCCAAAAGGTCAACAATTCCTAAGCTCAAAGGTTCTTCGGGACCTACAAAAACCAAATCAACCTCAAGTTTTTTTGCTGCTCTAACTATTCCGTCCAAATCTCTTATCGACTTAACTTCTTTCAGCTGTTTGCACTTGGGAAAGAATTCGCTACCAGCGTTTCCGGGAGCTACGTAAACTTCCTTGACTTTTTCGCTTCTTGAAAAAGCGTGTGCTATTGCGTTACCTCTACCTCCAGCGTCAACTACTAACACTTTCGCCATGGACTACTTTAAATCGAAGATATTTAAAAAATGTTTTAACCGTAACCAACAATACTCTTCGCCACCTTAGTTCTCTCGAATTTTGACTTCTCCTCAAATCTTTCGTAAAACGTTAGCATTGCCTCGTTAACGCTTGGCTTGACCTTCTTTAAGGCTTCTATAAAGTGTCTTCTCTCCACGCACTCGGCATTTATGTTTTCTCTCATTGCGAGCATTACTGCCTCTCTACAAACTGCTTCAATGTCTGCTCCAACATAGCCTTCTGTTAACTCCGCTAATTCCATCAAATCAACTCCTCTGAGGGGCATGTTTCTCGTGTGTATTCTGAATATAGCTAACCTGCTCTTCTTATCAGGTGGCTTAACGTAAACGAGCCTATCAAACCTTCCCGGCCTAAGCAAAGCTGGATCTAATATGTCCGGTCTGTTAGTTGCACCTATAACTATTACTCCTTCCAAATCTTCAAGTCCATCCATCTCCGTTAGAAGTTGATTTACTACTCTCTCCACTGCCCTCGTTCCTTCTTCAAAACCCCTCATCGGAGCTATAGCATCTATTTCATCGAAAAATACTATGCACGGAGCTACTTGCCTCGCCTTTCTGAAGATTTTTCTAACTGCTTTTTCGCTCTCTCCAAGCCATTTACTGAGCAATTCACTTCCCTTAACGCAGATGAAATTAGCTTTGCTTTCGTTCGCAACAGCCTTAGCTATTAGCGTTTTACCAGTACCCGGTGGGCCGTAGAGCAAAACACCTTTTGGTGGTTTTATGCCAAACCTCTTGAACTTTTCCGGATACTTCAATGGCCACTCAACAGCTTCAACTACTTCTCTTTTCACGTCCTCCAACCCACCAACGTCATTCCAGCTGACTTTGGGTATTTCCACCAGAACTTCTCTCATTGCAGACGGCTCAATTCCCTTCATCGCCTCTTTGAAATCGTTCATAGTAACTCTTATCGATTCCAGAAGTTCTGCTGGTAATTCTTCGCTGTTCAAGTCAATTTTTGGTAAATACCTCCTCAAAGCGACCATTGCAGCTTCTTTGCAAAGTGCTTCTATGTCCGCTCCAACGAATCCATGAGTTTGATCAGCTATAGTCTGGAGCATAGCTCTAATTATATTTCTTTCAAATTCGTTTCTAAGTTCTTCAGGAATTAGCTTAGCTATACATTCTTTTATTTCTTCCTCGCTCTCAGAATCTTCGACTTCTTCTATAGCGAGGAGAACTTTTTCAACATCCTCCCCATTCTCTTCGATCGACTTTTTCAATGCATGTAAGGCTGGGAGAACGAATTCTCTTTTGTATTCAGGTTCTAATGGCATGTTTCTCGTATGTATCTGCAAGATTTCGAACCTACCCTCTCTATCTGGAACTCCAATTTCTATTTCTCTGTCAAACCTCCCCGGTCTCCTTAGAGCTGGATCTACCGCATCCAACCTATTCGTTGCACCTATAACTATTACCTGCCCTCTCTCCTCAAGTCCATCCATTAGGGTTAAAAGTTGTGCAACTACTCTTCTTTCGACTTCTCCCGTTACGTCTTCTCTTCTTGGAGCTATGGAGTCTATTTCGTCTATGAATATTATGGACGGTGCGTTCTCCTTTGCCTCTTCGAATATCTCCCTTAACCTCTGTTCCGACTCACCGTAGAATTTGCTCATTATCTCCGGTCCGTTTATAGTGTAGTAACTCGCCCCTATTTCGTTCGCAACAGCCTTAGCTATTAGCGTTTTACCAGTACCCGGTGGGCCGTAGAGCAAAACACCTTTTGGTGGATCAATGCCAAGCCTCTGGAATAGCTCAGGATAGCGAAGGGGTAACTCTATTATCTCTCTCACCTTCTGCAGTTCTGCTTTTAACCCACCTATGTCTTCGTACGTAACTCCACCTTTTCCAAGTCTTTCAAAGCCTTTTGCTGGTCTATCTCTGTATATCACTCTCGTCATCTCGTCTATTATTACCACTCCTTTTGGCTCAGTTTTAACTGCAACAAAGAGCAAAGCCTGATTTTGTCCATACTTACCAAATCCCGCGAGGGCTGGAGCACCTATAATTGGAATTAAATCGCCCTCGATAATTGGCCTTTTTAAAAGCTGGTGTTTTAAGTATTCTCCTACGTCCATTCCGTAAACCCTAAAGTCCATTTTCTTTAAAGGAGCTATTATTACTACTTTTGCTGGCTGGTAATTCGCTTTTCTAACTTTTACAGTATCACCAACGCTAACTCCTGCATTTTCTCTTATAAACCTATCAATTCTTATAATGTCCCTACCCCAATCCCTTTTTGGAGCTCTCCAAACCTTAGCCACAGTTTTTCTCTTTCCTTCGATTTCTATTATGTCCCCCGGCGAAATCTGAAGTTTGATCATAGCATCTGGATCAAGGCGAGCAATCCCCCTACCAGAATCGCTCGGATAAGCCTGATTTACTTTGAGAGTGAGTTCAGGTGCCATGAATATCTTTCATTTAATATCGTATAAAAACACTTCTGTCATAGCCTGAACTTCATTTCCAGCAATCTCCTGAACATGTACAGGCTATCTCTCAAAACGTTGACTCTCGTCTCTTCACCTTGTTTCCACTTAACTGGAATTTCACATATTTCGTATCCCTTTCTCTGAGCTATAACCAAAACCTCTGTATCCCAAAACCAGTGGTTATCCTTTACATCCGGAAGTATGGACAGAATTATTTCTCTCCTAAAAGCTTTAAACCCGCATTGATGGTCTGATACCTTAGAACCCAAGAGTAACCTTACCAAAAAGTTGTAAATTCTCGACGGTATGTCTCTCTTTGCTGGTCTTTCAGTTTCGCTCTCTTTTTTTAACCTCGAACCTATTGCTATCCCGTACTTTTCAGCTTTTTCTAACAGTTCTGGCAAGTGGGACATGTCAGTTGACAGATCTACGTCCAAGAAAGCAACTACTTTCCCCTTAGCAAAGTAAAACGCTCTTTCCAAAGCTTTTCCTCTTCCAAGCCTTTTGTCGGAGTGAAGGTGAATAACTCTCCTGCCATCTGCAAGTCTTGAAGCTATTTTATCCGTACCGTCAGTAGAGCCGTCCTCCGCTATTATTACTTCGTAATCGTACCCCGTTTTCTCCATAGTTTCAATTACGGCTTTTACAGCTCTCTCTATGTTTCTCGCTTCGTTGTATGCTGGTAACACTATCGAAGCTCTTACCATTGCTTGTAGGAGGCGAAAATTGTATTAAACTCTTTTCAGTCAACCCAGCAATGAAAAAACTTAGAGCATTACAATACATCGCTGGCGTAGCAATTCTATTGATACTGCTCCAGAGGATAGGAGGAGGCTTAAAAGCTCTTGAAAGAGTTTCTCTCGCTCTATTTTTCCTTTCAGTTCTGATGTACGACATGTTAAACGTAATTTTAGCTTACAGAGTACACTATCTACTGAAAAAAATGGGATACAATCCAAATTTTTCTTGTACTTTTTTGTCTAATCTCGGAGGAATGGTTGCAGGTGACGTGACTCCCGGCAGGAGTGGTTACGTACTGATGGCAAAACTCTTAGAGAGGTGCGGTGTACCAATATCCGATTCTATGGCGGCAGTTATTGCTCCTCAAGGCATAGACTTCGTTGTTAAAGGTGTTGGAGCAAGTTTGGCAATAGCTCTGCTGGGTTTTTCAAATCCGTGGGCAGGAGCGATAGTAGTTGCGATAGGGGGCGTAATTCTAACTTTCATGTGGTACGAAAAACCGGCTGAAGTCGTGTCGAAGATTTTACCCTCTTTTTTGCTATCCTTTTTCAAAAGATTTGGTATGTCCGACGTAATTTCAAAAACTCTTAAGTCCGGAATTGTAACGAGAAAGTACGCTTTACAAATTCTCATCCTCTGCTTGTCGGGATGGATTTTCGTTGGACTCCAGTGGTACTTCGTTGGCATGTCTTGTGGAGTTATTTTTCCTATTTACGTTTACTTTTTGCTACAACCTCTACTTTCAGCTCTGATGTTTATTCCAATAACTCCAGCCGGGCTTGGAATAATGGAGAGCGGCTCAGTCATAGTCCTATACGCTCTCGGAATTCCCCCAGAAAAAGCTGCAGTTTTCGCAATATTGATTAGAATTAGTTGCGTTTTAGCAGATTTACCGGGAGTCTTTGCGTGGCTTAGAAAATAACACTTAGAAAATAATAAATTTAAATATTGAAGCTTATATTTTCAAGACTGTTCAGCTGGTTGAGCAACTGGCTCACGTTTTCGATGGTGCTGTTGACTTGCTCCAACGTTAAGTTCTGGCTTAACGAGGGCGTAGTAGTCTTTGTAACTTTTTGCACCACGTTCTGCTTTACGTTGTTTTGCTTTACGTTTTGCTGCATGCAACCACTCAAAGCTACAGCAATTACCATTAAAGCGATAGCTATCTTTGCAATCTTCTTCATGCTATCACCTCACAGTTAACTCTACGCTTCCGTTCAGACTATTTCTCATAGTTCCGTTCCAGTAAACTCCAGTACCGTTGAGGATAGCCGTTCCCTCTCCTCTAATGAACATCCTTACCCATTCTCCTTTTACGCTTACAGTTACGTTTTCACCCCTTATAGTAGCCCTTCCGCTTCCAGTAAGTACTCCGTTTACTGAAGTAAACGTACTGTTAACGAGCTCGCCTGAGTAGCTTATAGTTGCATTTTTTGCAACAACAACTACTGATCCACTTCCTTCGAATTTAAAGCTCCCGCTTCCCTCAACGTTCAGTATTCCCTGCTTTGCAAACTTTCTTATCTCCATGCCTTTCATGTTTACTTCTCTAACTATGAGCTTTGCATCTCTAAATGCCTCCTTTAAGCTCTTTATCGCATTTCTTATCATTTCTTTCGCACCAACGACGTTTCCAGAGTTAAGTTCGTTTTTCGCTTCCTCCAAGTAGTTTCTCGCCTCCTGCACCTTTGCTGAGTAGTCTTGTAGCAATGTGTTGTTTGCGATTGTTGAAAGCTTGGTTTCAAGCTTTTCTGCCGTGCTTATAGTTCTGTCCAGCTTTGTTATTGCAACTTCTATTACGACTTCGCTGACGGTTTTTCTTGCATTAGCCCACTCTTCCCTTATCTCTTTCACAACTTGCCTAAACTGTTCGGGCGTTTCAGTTGAGTTGACAGCTTTAAGCCTTTCTTCAAAAGCAATCTTTTCCTGTTCGAGCTTTGCTATTAACTCATCCTTAACGCTTTCATTGAGGTTTGAATTCAGTATCAATGCTTCTATTCTGTCAAACCACTTAACTACTAAATCTCCGGCTGCTAAGCAGAACATCTTTTCATGCTTTAAGTCGAGCTTGCCCTCCATCTTTAGCCTCATGCATTCCTGTTTTAGTCTCAGATACTTTTCTTTGGCTGAAAGGAAATTTTTCTCCATTGCAATCATTTTAAGTCTCTTTTCAACTCTTATTCTTGTTTCTCTCATTTTTTTCATTTTTTCTCTCATTTTTTCCTTAGCCATCACCTTAGCCATTACTGTAGCGTTCGTATTTTTCTCTCTGACTTCTTTTCTCGTTTCGTTCCTAATTTTTTCAGTTATTTCTAATCTCTTTTCGGTAAAGTTCGCACTTGCATTAGTTTTTTCCATAGTTCTCACCATTGCTCTCTCCATCGTTCCGTTTCCAGTTCCGTTTCCCGTACAGTTCACGTAGCACTTTTCTTGCTTCCATTTGTTCACACCTTGCTTCACACCTATTGCGCTCGCCATTCCAATGCTGGCGAGCAACAGCAACAACACCGCCAGTCCTTTCGCTTTCATCTCACATCACCCCAACATCGAGTTCTCGCAATAAAATATAACAATTCTTTTTATTCTAAACTTCACTAAAATTTTTCAGAGTTTTTAAAACTTTATAAACCTTTACCCGACTTTATTTTGCTTTACGAAGATATTAGCAATTACTTCTTACCAAAAAACAGTATAAAAAGCTTTCTCAACCTTTACTGAGACTATTTTAAAATTTAAAAATTATGTAAAAATATTAACCCAATATACTAACCTCAAATTCGTCCCATCCTATCTCTTCTATAAACTTTCCAAGTCTCTGTCCTTTCTTAGCGTTCTCTTTATAAAACTTCAGTATTTTCTCAACTAACTTTTCAGCCTCGTCCATGCTGAGGTTTTCTGCTAAAACCCTGCCTATTCTCGGCTCCCTACCTGCAGAACCTCCTACGTAAAGTGTAAATCCATCTTTTTTGCCCATTAATCCGATATCTCTAACTGCAGGTTCGGTACACGAATTTGGACATCCTGAAACGGCGATTTTTAGCTTATCTGGCAGTTCCATACCCTCGAATTTTATGAGTCTTTCAGCCATCGCTATCGTATCCTGTAAACCCATAGTGCAAAGAACTTTGCCCGGACAGAATTTTACGCTTCTAACACCTTTACCCGTGGCAGGAGCAACTTTAACTCCTGCTTTTTCACAGAACTCATTTACTCTTTCAGGATCTATTCCAACTATAACTATTCTCTGAGATTCCGTGAACTTTACTAAGGAAATATTAAATTCTTCCATCGCTTCTGCCATTCTTTTTAGCTCTTCTGGAGTTACTATCGCTTTGTCAAGTACTATTGCATAACTTCCATCCCTCTGCTTTATGGGATCAGTCATTTTTCTCGCCATAATGCCTCGTACTTTCTAAGTAGCAATACCTTTTTATGCGAACATGTACAGGGAAAGTATTAAAGGATGTGAGTGTAATGTTAAAGTTGAAAATTGAAACTGAAAAACCCAAGTACTGCATAGCTAAAGACGATAGAATTTACTTTGTAAAGCACATAGTTAGGAGTAAAAGGGGAATTAGAGCTTTAATTGACGTAAAATCTCGATTGGAGAAAACGCTCATCTTTGTTGACGAACATCCTTGCCCCTTAGCTGTTAAGATACTTGATTCCGGATGCATCATTACTTCTGCTGAAGTAAGTGAAAGTAAAGTCGTTTGGAACCTTGTGTGTAGTGAAGAAGCTTTTTTGAAGCTCATGAGTTCTTTAAAGTGTAGAATACTTGATAAAAGACACCTTAGTGAGAAAGAAAATATTACGTATAAAGAATATACAGCTCTAAAAAAAGCTCTTGAAATGGGATTTTTCGATAGTCCAAAAAGAATCACTCTTGAAAAATTAGCAAAAGAAAGTGGTGTAGCGAAGTCAACACTTTCTGATTGCCTACGGAGGGGTTTGAAAAAAGTTTTAAAAGATTACTTTGAAGGCACTTAAACGATTAGGCTATCATTGCGTACGATTTAAGCATCAACAGTTTCTCACAACCTCGCTAAGTTTTTGGCGTAAAAAACGATGCGGGGGGAGGGATTCGAACCCTCGAACCCCTACGGGACGGGACCCTAAATCCCGCGCCTTTTCCTGACTCGGCAACCCCCGCTTTACTCTATTTCTATTTTTTTCAGTTCTTTTGGATTGCTCGCTTTCTCTTCAACTTTCTTAATCTGGTTGTCTATTAAACACCTTGCGGCGAGCAACAACTCTTTGTATGCGTTTACCATATGCTTTAAAAATTCCTCGGAAAGCACATCATCTGCTGTTGGAACTTTAATTTTTATTTCTTTCGGCATAGCCTAACTTTGAACATCTCTGCAAATTAAACTATCGCTTCAATCGCATCACTCAAAGACTATTTTGAGTAAACCGTCTTCGAATTTTGCATTCTTAGGAACCCTTATAGCCAAGCTTTGAGGTAAGAAAACTATTCTCTTCCACTGCTTTGCTATTATAACCAATTCTTCGCCTCTCTTAAAAAGTTTTATGTCGCTCTTCTCGACGAAAGGTGCTTTTATTTTTAAAACAAAGACATCGCCTTCTTTTTCTATGACCATTGGTTTTTCTTCGTGGAATATCTTTGTAGGATTCTCTTCCCCGTATATCTCTTTTGCAATTTCTTTGAGCAATTCTCCAGTTACTTCTTTTGATTTGAATTCCACTTTGAAAACAGGAATCGGAAACTTTTCTTCTATTTCTTTAATGTATTCTCTCTGTATCTTCATCCACTCCGAGAAGTAATCTCCAGCATTACTTGGAAATATCTTATTCACAATAACGCTATCGACTCTATAACCAAATAGGTTAAGGTAAGTAAAAGCTCTTTCAGATTCTCTTATTACCATTCTTTCTGGATTCATAACTATTCTAACACTCGTATCTCTGCTTTCAAGAATATCTTTTAACTCACTTATTTTCGTGTAAAGTTCTTGAATCTTGTCTAAGACTTCGTCACTCGGCAGAGGAACGTCTATTAGGGGTTCGGCTATTGGCTTTACTATTTTGAGAACTTTTCTCTCTATGCCAAAAAACCTGTTCATGTACCACTTCGCAACTTCTGGAACGCTTAGCAATCTGAGAGTCTCACCAGTCGGAGCACAATCTAATATGATCGTATCGTATTCTGAACTTCTGTAAAATTTGAGGAGGTGCATTAAACTTGCAAGCTCATCAAAACCGGGAAATATCGCTAATTCTTCGGCTATTACATCTTCTATTCCTTGAGATCTGAAGAAGAGTGAAAGATACTCTTTAATTACGCTCCAATGCTTTTCTAACTCGTACTCTACGTTTACTTCCATCCCATCCAAGTTATCGCATATCTTTGTCGGATACGGATTTAAATTAACTCCAAAAGCGTCAGAAAGGCTATGTGCAGGGTCTGTTGAGATTATCAGCGTTTTATTTCCAAGTTCAGCACTCCTCAAAGCGGTAGCTGCCGCAATTGTCGTTTTACCTACACCGCCTTTGCCCGTAAACAGAATTATTCTCGTCATCCTAACACGAATTGAGGTGTGGAATAAATAACCTTCCCACCGAAATTTTGAAGTATCTACTTTTTAACTCCACATCCATGGATGCAAAGGCTTTAATGGAAGTAATAAAACCTAAGCAAACGACTTTACTCATGGTAACTTGCGTTGTTGCTTACTTTATAGCTTTAAAGCTTCACGATCAACCTTTTTCCTTAGGAAGGTTCTGTTTGACTTTTGTAGCTACGATTTTAGCAGTAGCAGGAACGACCGCTTTAAACATGTGGCTGGATAGCGATATAGACGCTATGATGTGTAGAACTTGCAAGAGGCCAGTTCCATCGGGTAGGCTTTCCCCACCAGCTTGTGCGGCTTACGGCACTACACTTTTCTGCTTAGGTCTTTTGTTGGGTTATTTCGTTAACACTTCTCTTGTAGTCGTACTCTTTCTCGGCCTTTTTTTCGATATAATCGTTTACACAATAATGCTAAAGAGGAGGAGTCCATACTCAATAGTTCTTGGTGGTTTAGCTGGAGCAATGCCTTGTTTGGCTGGATGGACTGCCGCAGCTGGTAAAATTGAACTAGCTGGAATACTTGCAGCTCTAATAATTCTTCTCTGGATTCCAGCACATATATGGTATCTCTCAATGTACTACGAAGAGGATTACAGGAATGCAAAAATACCTATGCTTCCACTTGTAACGGGTATGGAGAAAGCTTCTTGGGCTATAGTCGTTAGCATCGCTTTTATGCTCGTAACAGTAGCTGTTCTGTTCTTCGTAGCTCCACTCGGCGTTACGTATTTAGTAATATCTCTAACTACTGTTGGATTTCTCCTCTACAAGTCCGTGAAGTTCGCACTATCGCCAAAAAGAGAGGAGGCGAAAAACATGTATAGGCTCGCAAGCATAACTCTCGGAATCGTTTACCTCGCAATGGTTATAGGGGCAATAGTAGGTTAGTCTATAGTAGGTTAGTCTTATTAATCTTTAAAAAAATCTCCTACCGATGTCCCTGAAAAAAATTCTCAAGGAGAGGCTAAATCTGCGTGATGAGGAGTTATCAAAGATCAGAAGGAGTTTTGAGATTATTGGAGACGTAGTTGTAATAGACATTCCCGATGAAGTGTATCACTTAAAAGAGGACATTGTAAAAGCGATATTGGAAAAACACAAGCACGTTAAAACTGTACTGAGAAAAGTTGGAGAAGTTAGCGGAGATTTTAGAGTTGCAAAGTACGAAATTCTTTACGGAGAGAAAACAGAAACTATAGCCAAAGAGCACGGTTGCAGATTTCTCTTAGATCCTACAAAAGTTTACTATTCAGTCAAGCTTTCGGGCGAGAGGGAGAGGATATTTAAAGCTGTTAAAACTGGTGAGAGAGTCCTCGTAATGTTTGCCGGAGTTGGGCCTTTTGCTATAACAATAGCTAAAAAAGCGAAACCTAAGGAAGTTGTTGGTGTCGAACTCAATCCCGTTGCAGTTGATTACTTTAAGAAAAACGTGAAGTTGAATAGAGTAGAGAATACAGTAAAAGTTTACGAGGGGGATGTGAGGGAAGTAGTTCCAAAAATTAAAGGAAAGTTTGACAGAATATTGATGCCCTCACCCAACAACGCCGTGGAGTTTGCAGATTTAGCGGCAGAAAAAGCTAAAAGCGGTACTGTTATTCACTACTACACTTTTGCAGGAATAGAGGAAGAAAGAGAGTTAGCAAAAAGAGTAGAAGATCTGTTTTCACAGTACATAAGCTGTAAAGCTATTTTTATTAGAAAGTGCGGTAACTTCGCCCCCTACGTTTATAGATACGTTGTTGATCTGTTAGTTGATTAACAAGTTAACAAGTCTCTAACAGCCATTCTAACAGCTTTTTCGGACGTATATTCTGGCTTCCAGCCCATTGACTTGAGCTTTTCTATGGAGAGCAACATAACTGGCACGTCTCCTTTCCATCCCCTATCTCCTCCAGTAAACTTGAATTCTGGATTAACACCCATCTCCTCACACACTATTTCCGCTATTCTCCTAACTTTTATCTGATCTTCGCTACCTATGTTCATTATGTTTACTTTATCCTTAGCTTTTAATCCAAAAAACATGGCGTTTATACAATCCGTTATGTAAATGTAAGATTTGTTCTGCTCACCATTACCGAGTATCTCCAAGACTTTCGGGTTTTTCCGTAGTTTTGTTATAAAGTCGTATATAACACCGTGATTGCTTCTCTTCCCGATGACGTTAGCAAATCTATATATCCACGCCTGCATGTCAAAAGTATGGCAGTAAGAGGAAATCAAAGCTTCACAAGCGAGTTTTGAAGCCCCGTAAACAGATATTGGAACAGTTGGATAATCTTCCGGAGTTGGTATGACCTTAGCTTCACCGTAAACAGTTGATGTAGAAGTAAATACTATTCTGTCAACTTTAAACTTTCTCATAACTTCTAACAAAACGTAAGTTGCAAAGACGTTGTTTCTATAAATTTCCTCCGGTTTCTCACTTCCAACTCTGACGTCAGGATTTGCTGCTATATGCCAGACTTCTTCAAAATTGTGGGCTGCAAAAACATTCTCTACATCTTTTTTATCTGTTAAATCGATTTTGTAAAAAACTGCATCTCTGTTGAGGTAATTAACGCCAGAAGATAAGTTGTCTATAACAACTACTTCTTCTCCCCTTCCAATTAGCTCATCAACGACATAGCTACCAATGAATCCTGCCCCTCCCGTTACGAGAATTGCCATTAGCTTTCATTAGCAGAAGCTATATATACGATTTTTGATAGGCTTAGCTGAGGTGGTAGCAATGCTTCCAAATCAGATGGTAAGATCCTTGGTAGGCAAGGTAATCAGAGTCGAGATGAAAGGAGAAGAGAGCGAGTTAGTGGGAAAACTTGAAAGCGTCGATGATTACATGAACATTCACATAAGTAACGCTGTAGAGTATAGAAACGGTGAGAAGATAAGAAATCTCGGAAATCTCGTTTTGAGAGGTAACAATATAATTCTAATACAACCGTACGAGTAAAATTTAAGGTTTTCTAACGACGTAGGTAAGTATATGATGGACACGAGAGATGAAATACTTAAGATTCTCGAAGAAAGAGGTAGCGTTTTGCAAAAAGATCTCTGGAAAGAGTTGAACATAGATAGTAGTAAGTGTTCGAGAATTCTTAGAAAATTGGAAAAAGAAGGGTTAATCAAAAGAGTTGAAGTAGTTGTTGATGGAGTAAAAACTTTTAAAATCGTTCCAGCTGATGCAGAGGAAGAAGAGGAGGAAGATGAGCTAAGTCTTCAGGCTATAATGGAGAAAATGCAAGACGTATCAGGCTTACCACCTTGCTTTGGTTGTCTCGAAAAAGATTGTGAAGCTACATCCTGCTTAAAACTTGAAGTCTGGTTTTTGAGAAAGGCGAGTATGGTCTAAATTTTTAATTTTTTATTGTTATTTTTTCCTATTTTTCGAAACACATTTCAAAACATCATAATCACAATTCTGATAACATGATTTTAATAACAAGTATTACTTTATGCTACTTTTTCTGTAAAAATTATACAAAAATAACAGGAAAGGTTTAAATAATACATTTAACATACCGCCTGTTAGATTACGATGAAACGATAGTGGGGTGAGTTGAGTGAAATTCAGTAGAAGGGGATTTTTGAAAACAGTTGCAGTGATGGGTGCTGCAGCTTTTCTCGATACTTACGGTGTTGAACTCGCTAAGGCTATCAACGAAGTCAAAGATTACTGGCACATATGCTGGTTGAACGGTGCAGCTTGCACTGGTTGCACGATATCTTTTGCCCAGTCGGTAAATCCCGGATTACTTGAGATATTCACGAGCATATTAGTCGGCAACTCTGGTTTACCAATAGTACTGCCAGACTACATGGAAACTCTACAGCCTGCTTCCGGCACTCTCGCTGAAGAGCTGATAAACAGGTGGAAGAAGGGAAGTAAAGGTAGAAGAATTTTGATAGTTGAAGGAGCTGTTCCAAAGAAAGGGTTCTGCCAGATTCACGGAAAAGACTTTTACGAGCACTTACAAGACGTTGCTCCATACGCGGACCACGTAATTGCATTTGGAGCTTGTGCGTGCTTTGGTGGTGTACCATCCGCAAAACCGAATCCAACTGGAGTTAGAGGAGTTCAAGAGTTTTTCAAAGAAGCTGGAATTAACAAACAGGTCATAAACATACCGTGCTGTCCCGGAAATCCAGATCACTTAGTAATAACGCTTTCAGCCGTAATGCTTGGTGAAAAAATAGAGTTGGATAAGTACAACAGACCGAAAGTGTTCTTTGGAAAGCTCATGCACGACGATCTATGCCCATACAGACCTTACTACGACAGGGGAATATTTGCAGAGAAGCCTGGTGAAGAGGGGTGCCGCTACAAGATCGGTTGTAAGGGACCTATGACTCATACAGATTGCGCTCTTAGAAAGTGGAACGGACACCTGAGCTATTGCGTTGAAGTCGGTGCACCTTGCATAGGATGTGCAGAACCGGGCTTTCCAGATAACTTCGAGCCTTTCTACAAGCCTGTAGCAGAATTGCCAGCCGTTCTCGGATTTGGTCCTGAAAAGATTGGAGAAGGTATTCTCGCCGCTACAGCTGCTGGCATAGCTATTCATGGTATTAGGCATGTTATGAGCAAGAAAAGCGAGGATAGAGAAAAGAAGAGGTGATATAAATGACAACCGTAGTCGTTGACCCTATAACGAGAATTGAAGGTCATCTTAGAGTAGAAATGGATTTGAAGGAAATTAAAACTTCAAAGGGTACTTTTAGTGTGGTTGAAACTGCGAGGTGTTGTGGAGAGCTATTCAGAGGATTTGAAATATTTCTCAAGGGCAGGGATCCAAGAGATGCGGTATTACTAACTCAGCGTATATGCGGCGTTTGTCCAGCACCACACGGAGAAGCTTCTTGTGAAGCAGTGGAGAGAGCTTATGGAATCGTTCCCCCACCAGTTTCCATTCTCTCAAGAAACATAATGCATGGAGCTTACTACATATACGACCACGTAATTCACACGTACATTTTAATGGGACCTGAGCTTGGCATAATATGCAAATATCCGCCAATGGTTCCACCAGCTTTGGGTAAAGAAGGTATAGCCAAGCTTGGCTTAGGAAAAAGTTACGCAAAAGCAATAGAGATTCAGAGGTTGGCAAACCAGATAGTAGCCCTCTGGGGAGGTAAATTCCCACACTTTGCAAGCCAATATCCCGGAGGGTTAACTGCACATCCAACGCCAGCCAGAGTTGCTGATACATTTGCGAGAATGGTAAAGATATGGGAGTTCGTGGCAATAGACATGGTTAGAGATATAAACGCAATAATAAACGCAAGCAGTAAACTTGGAGAAAAGATTAGCTCTATTCTCGACGTGGACTTTAAAGGTCTTGAAAGCCTCGGTGTATCAACTGGAAACTTCTTAAGCTACGGTGTTTTTCCAGATTACGAAGATTACGATGACTGGCTCGATCCGTCAAAGAGAAAGAAGGCTCTCTTCAGAAGTGGTGCTTGGAGTAACGGCTCGTTTAAAACGTTCGATGAAGAGAAAGTTAGAGAGTACATAAAGTACTCGTGGTATAGCGGCGAGAGCGGTCTTACACCATTTAAAGAAACAACTATACCAGATAGAAACAAAAGCGGTGCATACTCATGGATAAAAGCTCCGAGATACAACGGAATGGTTTACGAAGTTGGCCCCTTAGCAAGGATGATAAACACGTTCGGCACGAAGTGGAGAGTAAAGAGAGTACACCCAGTTACTGGAGAAGATTACGGAGACTTCGTTTACGAAATGAGGAATCCAAACGGTTCCGTTCTGGATAGAATAGTCGCTAGAGTGGCGTGTACGATTATAATAGCCAACAAGATGTTTGAGTGGCTTGAAGCTATAAAGGACATGGAAAACGAGAAGATAATCAACTTCAAGAACTATCCGAGTAGTGGAGAAGGTTACGGGCTTTGGGATGCACCGAGAGGAGCCTTAGGTCACTGGCTCATAGTGAAAAACGGTGTTATAGACCACTATCAATGTGTCGTTCCCTCAACTTGGAACTTCAGTCCAAGAGATGACAGCGGTAAACCGGGTGCTGTGGAGCAATCCTTAGTAAATACGTGGTTGCCGAAGAACATGAGTGTTAAGGACGTATGCAATGCACTTTATCCAGAAAAAGATGTGAACTTATCACCCGTAGGAATTAACGCTACTGTTAGCTGGGGAGATGCCCTCGCAGCAGCATTAAAGCCATTAGGCTTAGAAAAGCTTAACTTAGAGCCAGCTGGGGGGGCTGAGTACAACACAACCCTCGCTCTTATGGCAGTTAGAAGCTTTGACCCGTGCATAGCATGTGCAGTTCACGTTGGAAAGGTAAAAAAGTAAAAGGTGAGGTGTATGGCTGAGTACGTTGAAGTTTACAGACATTCTATTTTTTACAGAATTTGTCACTGGAGCATAGTTATAACAGGATTCATACTTGCATTTACGGGAATGCAGATGGGGGGGCTGTACGGAATAAGAATACTACCGAACGGAGGAGTTTTGGCAGTACATCTCGCAGTAGGGATGATATTTGGAGGACTTTGGTTCCTAATGTTTTACTACATAGTCGTTAAAGAGTGGAAGTGGTTCGGTTTGCAAAGAATACCTTACGCCATAAAATTCCTGATAGCTGAATCTCTGGCTTGGCTTGGAATTGGGCCACACATCGAAGATCCGAGAGGTTACGATCCTGAAAAAGGCGAGTACGTTGAAAAAATAATTCCTACGGAAGTTATGGTATGGTGGATTTACTTCGCCTTAGCAATGCTAATGGGAATAACCGGTCTTGCAATGTACTTTAGAGCACAATTCGCCCCTCTTTACAGCATTGCTGGAGCTATAGGGCAGTTCTTTGGAACTAGTAATGGCTACGCAGTAATAAGAGCTGTTCACAGGTTGGGGATGTACCTATTCGCAATGGTAATGTTCATGCACGTCTATGCAGTAATAATATTCCAAGTTTTAGGTTCGATGATAACGGGGAAGAGAATGGAAAGAGTCAAAACAAAGAGCTAAAGCCGTATTTACCGACGAGGGGGACGAATCTTACACTACCCCACCTTTTCTTTTTTAACCTGCCTTTTTCGTCTTTTTCTACAACATAAAGGGTTTGTATCGTATCACCAACTGGTATTACCATTTTTCCACCGCACTTCAGTTGTTCAATTAAAGGTTCTGGAATCTTAGGAGAGGCTGCAGTAACGTATATTCTGTCGTAAGGAGCTTCTTTGACGTAACCCTCGCTCCCATCCCCAATTATAACTTCCACATTATCATATCCAAGGGATTTGAGGGTTTTTCTCGCTCTTTCTGCAAGCTCCGGTATTCTCTCTATCGTTATTACTTTTCCACTTTTTCCAACTAACTCCGCTACTACAGCAGAGTGGTAACCGCTACCACCGCCAACTTCAAGAACTCTATGTCCCGGTAAAAGGTCTAACAGTTCACACATTATAGCTACCATATGGGGAGCGCTTATAGTTTGTCCGTAACCTATTGGGAGAGGATAATCAGCATAAGCTTCTCTACTGTAATTTGGTGGAACGAATAAGTGTCTCGGTACTTTCAACATAGCTCTTGCTACTCTTTCACTTATTCCAAACTCTTCTTTTAATCTTTCTACCATTCTTTTTCTTTCTTCAAATCTTTCATCCATGTTTACAACTACACTTACGAGCTTTTAACGTTTTATTGTTATGATTTTTATGATTTTTATGCGTGTTATACCGCACATACTATACAGTTCAGTAGAAAAGATAATAATATGTGGGCTGTTACACCGATTAATACGGAAAATCCTAAGTTTTTCCATTTTTTGTAAGATACAAAGACAAATGCTAACGCTACGATACTTATACTTATGTTTTTCAATTTAACTGGAAAAGATAGAAGAGAAGTTACGAAAAGTGCAGATATTAAGGCTGTTGATGAATATGTGAGGAATTCGTCAATACCTTTTAATCTTTTAAATCTTTCATTAAAATATATTGGCAAAAATCTTGCTAGATATGTTCCTATCGCAACCAATATTATTGCGACATAGTGTTCCATCATTTTTATCACCTATTTTTGATTTTTAGAATTACTATTGGGCTTAAAACACCTGCAAGTAGAATTCCCGTTGAAGTGTATCCGAAGTAGTGGAATATTAGGGCGATAGTTCCCCCAATTAATGCAGATAGCGTGTAATATCCTTTAAGGTTGGGAATTAAGAGTACTAAGAATAACGCTGTGAGTGCAAACACTAAAGAAGGAACTAAAGTTTCATTAGAGAGTAAAACTGCCCCACCAAGAATACCAATCGCAGTTCCCAAAATCCAAGATAGGTAAGCTCCAAATTCTAAACCCAAAATAAACATCTCATCATTTGCCTTCAAAGATGTGGCGAAAACTTCATCCGTCAATCCAAATGCCGTTATAAACGGCTTTCTTATCTCAAACCTTTGAGATACTATGCAACTATAAACTATATGCCTTAAATTCAAAATTATTGGAATAGTTACCGCATCAATGAATGAGTGTGATATGAGTGAAATTAATGCGAACTGACTTGCTCCAGCAAAGATTAACGCCGATGCAAGAATTGCTTCAATTCCATTGAATCCTAATGCCAACGCAGTTACTCCAAAAGTTATGGCAACAGGAATGTAACCAATTGCTATTGGAAGGCTAGCAATCAATCCTTTTTTAAACATCTTTACACCTCCTTTTTCAGAGCGAAGATGTGTGTTCCCGCATCCATCTCGTTTGCTCCATGAGTGGCGTAGATTCTTGTGTGGTGTAATAAAGAAAATCCAGTTTCTTCTGCAAGTGATTTAAATCTCTCGGGATAAGTTTTTCTTTCAACCTCGTAATCAATAGCCCTAATCATTGCTGATAGCTCTAAGTATTGGAATATGTAGTAAGATATGAACGGATGAGAGATTTTGGAAGGAATCGAAATCCTATTGAGGTCTCTAAAGAGTTGAAACGCATAGCTTATAGCGGTTCTAACCTCTCCAATCTCTGCAAGATAAGATATTAGGGGTATATTTCTCCATAAAAGATTAACCAACTTTTTCTCTTCATTCGTTAGATTGGCATTTTCTGGTATTTCAACCAAAGTTTCCAGCATGTATTTCGTATGATGGGATATAATATTCCTCGCTCTTTCTAAGCGATCATGGTAGGGTGAGATAAATTCATCAGAGATAATCAGAATACCACCATTTTCAAGTAAATCGTATGATTTCTCTAAGAAGAACAGAGTATTCATGTGATGGAATGAACCGACAGAAATAATCAACGGCACCTTTTTATCATATTCTATGGCTTTTGGGTTGTTTTCTGCACATAGAACACTAAGGTTAGGCAATAATTCATATAGCATCTTTAAGTGATGACCGCAACCCACATCAAGGGCTTGAATTTTTTCATCTCCAAAGTGCTTTCTGACGATATAAGCAATAAACAATGCCTGCCGGGCATAGCCGGGGTGAAGTGGTTTAAAAGCGCTGTATAAACCGACGTTAATCCTCTCTTCGAATGACGTTTTAGGCTTGTAAAATATCTTTACGTCCTTTTCATATAGTTCAAGAATTATCTTAGGAATTGTAGGATGTCCATGGATTAGAAGTGCTTCCGATGCTAGGACACTTAGCAAGAATGATGTGCTACTTGTCAAATTTTGCAAATATCTAATCTCTCCCTCAAACAATTTTTGCTTATTAGAAAGTTTGAGAATTTTTACCGCTTCACGGAACAGATCATTTAAGCTAACTAAATCAAAACTTCTAAAAACTCCCGGAAAGATATTGAATAGGTATATCAACACTCTGTGATTATCTTCAACTAAATAGGGCTTTAGGTTTTTTACTTTAAGCGAATAAAGGATGTCCTTTAGTTTTCTTAGGTCATCTTTCGTATAGCCTCCATGAAGTTCAATTCTAAATACCGGGATACCTAAAAGAGATTCTTCACTTAGCCTGCTTAACAAGGATTTTAAGTCATCCCATTCAACGTCATTCTCTGGAAACGGCCTAACGTATTGACTATAAAAGTCATCAAGCGATGGATATTTTATTGTAATTATTGCCGTTGCTCCTTCATCCATAGCCAGGTATATGTGGGGCACATCAGCTCTGAATTCCATCTCTTCTCCAGCTTTTAAGAGCTTAGGAGATGATAGCAAACCAGTTAGCATGCTACCGTTTACTACGAGAACCTTCTCGATCACACCTTTTTGATGGGGATTCGCCCTTCTAACACTTCTCGGATTTAAAATCATCTTGTAAACTTCAATTTTAGGTATGCTCGATCGTTCGATAAGCCGAACGGTTATTCCAGACTCATCAACCTCCTTAAATTCTTCTGGAAGAAGTTCTCCGAATGGAACATTAAGGGCATCCGCTATAGCCCACAATGTGGATATTGTAGGATTCGCATCCCCAGATTCTATCGCAGATAGCGTTGATTTTGAAATTCCAGCAATTTTAGCAAGTTCTGATAATGTAATCCCTCTTTCCTTTCTTAATCTGGATATTCTTCTTCCAACAGCTATTAATAAACTATCCTTTTTGTCCACTACATTCACCACACTTTATCGTATTGTTCGTTATACAGAACAAAAAGATATATATGATTTGCTATATAACGGATCACAACCATGTCAACTTAACTACTTCATGTAATATTATATATTATATGTAGAAGAACTTGCAGAAGAGCATTAGAGTGTCTTTATTACGACCAGTAGCGGTATCAAGGCTAAAGCGAGAGTTTATCTGAGATCTGTTAGCTGGTAGTATACTTTTTGTGGCTTTTCTGGCTTAACAATCCTAGTTATAGCCTCGTAATCTTCGAGAATCTTGAGCTTATCCGAGAGGACTCTTGAGTTGATGTTAAGCATTCTCTTTAACTCATTAAAGCTCATGATCTTTCTTAAGTATAGGCAGTAGATTATCTGAGGGACCACTTTGAAAGAATAATCTATAGAGCTTGTGTAAGCTTGTTAAGTTCTTTTGCGGCTTTTTTGGGTTCAATATCTGTGCATTCATCTTTTAAGCAACTTTCGATCCTTTTGAGATATTCAGACACCACAATTACCAAGTTACAGTCTTCACACTCAGTGTTTTCCCGCATACTTCTTGTTTTATATAGTGTTAATTAACATTAACTATTTATGTTTCCAGATCCGAATGGAGGATACGTATTTGGATTTGGGTATAAAAGTGAGGTTCGCAAAGAGAGAATAGTGATCACATTTAGATATGAAGGACATAGAAACAGTAAAAATAACGACTTACAAAGGTGGAAAAACTTCTTGGAACGTAATCAGATGGGGAAAGTGTCCAAATGGAACAAAAGCTCTTCAAATAAGGCTAATACGTGGAATCTTCAGTAATGATCTCATCGTTTTTGATGATTTGGATGAAGCCGTGAAAAAGCTTAGGAGATACATCGAGGTGATTGAATGATACTCTCGTTACCGGTGGAACTGGATTTATCGGAAGTTATCTCGTTGAATACCTTCTCAGTCAAGATAGGGAAGTTAAAGTCTTGGTAGAAATCCATCAAAGCTAAGCAGGATGTAGATTTTGTTGTTGGAGATATCACAGACAAGAATTCACTAAGAAAAGCGTTCAAAGATGTTGATGAAGCCTATCATCTTGCAGCCTTGTTTAGACATGGTGCAGATCCGAAGGAAATTTGGCACGTCAACTACGAAGGCACAAAGAACATCGTAGACATATGTTTAAAACATAATGTCAGACTTCTGCACGTAGCACTGTAGGAGTGTTAGGTTACGCTAACTCTAAGCCCTTAGATGAGAACAGCCCGTATAGGCCAAATCCCAATCCCCTACGCTCAGTCTAAAGCTAAAGCTGAGCAATACGTTTTGGAAAAGTGTAAGCAAGGATTAGATGCTGTCGTTGTTAGACCAGCTTTCGTTTACGGGATTGGAAGTACCTACGGCTTAAACTTACTCATAGATCTAGTCGTTAAGGGGAGACTTAAAATTGTTATAAGCAGGGGAAACAACTACATTCACCCATTTCACGTAAAAGATCTAGTAAGAGCATTAGTTTTAATTATGGATAAAGCTAGGGTAGGAGATGTCTATATAGTTGCTAAGAAGCCTATAAGGCTTAAAGAATTCCTTAACTTGGTTGGGAGATATGCTGGTGTAAGATTGCGCTACGGATTGCCACCAAAACTGGCATACCTAATTTTAAAGCTAAAGGGTGGAATAGGAAGTAGTAGTGCTGAGGAGACAATAATGTTATTCACGAGAAACTGGTTCTACAATGTAGAGAAGCTAAAGTCATTAGGATGGAAACAAGAAATAAGGATAGAAGATAGTATAAAAGAAACTGTAGAGTGGTTTGTAAGACTTAGGAAATAATATTCATCATAACCTGCTTGACAAGGCCCCTTTTAGTTGATAGGTAGCGCTTTAGTTGAAAATTATAAAATTAGGGAACTAAATAGTAACTTATTTCCAAAAATAATCAAAATTGCGATGAGAATAAAAGGCTAATTCGCTGAAAAGCTCGTTGAAGTAGAAAATGTATTTAAACACGAAGGCTTAGAAGTTGGAATTGGATATAGAAGTTGTGGGGGGTTAGTACTAGCATGATCTATAAGACGAAAAGGCTTGATGAAGTTAGAAACAATCTGGTAGAGTTGATTATATTTGTGCTTGTGTTGGTGTGGTTGGCATATATTTTAATAACCACAACGAAATTGAAAATTCTCATATTAACACTCTTCGTTTTCTATCTAATTCACACAGTTTACTGGATTATTCTGAGGATAGAACCAACGATATATGAGATCGATGAAAATGTAATCAGATGGAAGAACAGATTTACAAGCGGTTCTACTGGCTGGAATAGAGTTTATGTCAAGTTTAAAGGTAATAAAGCAGAAGTTCACGTCAGGTTGGCATTTCTAGTCGTTAAAAAGATTATACTACCGAAAGAGGAGATTCTAGAAGTTCGTAAAGATTTGGGGCTTGGACGAACTTAAGATAGTATACAGATGCTACAAGAGTCCAGTCGAACGTGAATCGAAACGTAGGATACCAATTGAAAAAGCCAAAGAATTGATAGCACAAGCTGAAATTCCAGTTTTTGTCGTTTCAACACTCAAAAGCTACGTAATAGTAAAAACAGAAGCTAGTCATGTGTAAATACACACCGACAGCGATAAATCCAAAAAAGATTAAATCTAATTTGTCATGAAGGCTTTTAAATAC
>JALSQI010000078.1 GCA_026985525.1 Archaeoglobaceae archaeon | reverse complement strand
GTAAATTGCACTATTATATTGTGTTCGCGGGTATCCCATTTAAGTGACATGGCAGGAGGTGATTGAAATGTCATATGAAGAATTCAAAAGAAAAGCCTTGGAGCATGCTGAAAGATTGAAATGGATCCACCTTTCTGCGAAAAATGTAAGATCCCTATGATGCTAATTCAAGAATAAGGTAGATGGAGTGATAAGTTGATAAGTTGATACTGTTCTTTAAATGCACTAATTATGGCGCCAAAAAGAAGAGTGATTACAATTGAATGGGGATGGAGTGATAAATATATAGTTTACTGATCCCTAATCCCTAAAGTCTAAACGGAGCACATCCGGGTGTGAACAAATGAAATGGTTTAAAGATGTTTACAATCGAAGGATACGGTTAACAGAGGAAAGACAAGAACACATTGAAACAGATCATCCGGAAATGTCTGGACAAATTGACAAAATAGAGGAAACGTTGTTAAATCCCGATGCAATCGTAAGATCAAGAACGGATCCTGATGTTGAGCTGTTTTATCGCTATTATGATAACACGCCCGTTACCAAGAAGTATTTATGTGTTGTAGTTAAAGTATTGGCTGAGGATATATTTATCATAACTGCATATTTCACAGATAAAATAAAAAGAGGTGAGATACTGTGGAAAAGAAAATAATAAAGATTTGGTACGATAAGGAAGGAGATTATCTTGAGGTTCTTTTTGAACGGAAGAGAGGGTACTTCAGGGAAACAGAAAATGATGCGGTGATGGAAAAAGTTGATGAAGAAGGAAACATCATTGGTTTTTCGATTTTAAAAGTAAGTGCATTGAAAGAAAAACCACTTTCAATAGAACTAAAAAGCCACGTCACCTAACAGGAGCATATCCGACTTCGCTATCGCTCCGTCCAAATTCCTCGCCCCCGCTCGGAACTTCGGATATGCCCAGAACGTTAAAATCAGACCAAAAAGGAATTGGAAGAAAGGAAAATACGTGAGTTAAAATCAAACCAAAATGAGGTTGAAAAAATTATTAGAGGCGGAAGTTTAAAATAGTATGAGTTAGGACTTCGAAAAACAGGTGTTGTAGATGGTATCGGAAGAAATAAAAGAAAAAGCTCTGGTTCTTGCTGGAGCAATTTTGGAATCTGAGGAATATAGGGAGTTTTTGGAAACTGAAAACGAGCTGAAGCAAGATAAGGAAGCTCAGGAATTGCTTGCAATCTTTCAGGAAAAACAGAGGGAGTTTATGGCAATGCAATTGAGTGGTGAAATGAACGAAGAGCTTGTAAACGAGTTAAGTGAGATTCAGAAAAAGCTGAACAGTATGGAAAGTGTAATCAAGTTCATAGAATCTTATCAGAAATTCGTAAACCTTCTTGGTGAGATAGGCGAAATAATTAGTCAGGAGATACAATTTGACTTTGGAGAGGCTTACAGATAACAATTTTTTTATAACCCCCCAGCGCAACGATTATATATCTGCGTGAGGTGAAAAAGCTGGAGCGCCGGTGGTGTAGCCTGGCTAACACAGGGGCCTGCCACGCCCCTGCCCCGGGTTCAAATCCCGGCCGGCGCATAACTTGTGTTTAGGAGGTTGAACAATGGCAAGGTTTCCAGAAGCTGAAGCAAGGTTGTTCAGAGTCAAAATATGTATGAGGTGTAATGCGAGAAACCCCATGAAAGCTAAGGTTTGCAGGAAGTGCGGATACAAGGGTTTGAGACCAAAGTCCAAGGAGAGGAGAGGCAAGTAATTTGATTTTATCTATTATTTACATTTATTTACTTTGTTTGTTTTCTTTTGTTTTCGTGTTTTCATTACGTAACGCTGATTCCGTAACGCTGATTCGTCCATTACCTTTCGTTAGCTAAAAACCAAACGGCAAGTGGTAGCTCTGCAATTCCTGCTAAGGTTATTGCTACGAGCTCGTAGCTTGGTTTTAAAAAATGAACGATAAATCCACAGATTACTGGAGCGTAGAGTATCGTATAACACACTAAGAAAACTAAAATCGCTTTAATAGATTCTGTTTGAATGTTTCTGGAAATATCTAATTTTTCAGCCATGTAACTGCTTGCAGCACTCATGGTGAGAACAGCTGGAAACAAAGCTAAGGATATAAAAGTTCTGAATATTAGCGGTATTAGAACTGAGAGGTACACTAAGCAACCAATTACGGTTTTTGAAACTCTTACAGTTCTATTTTTGACTGGTAGGGTTTTTAGTAACTCTCTTTTTTCCATACCAGAAAATATGAGTACTACCATTGGTAAGAACCCCATAACTACTGAAGTTATCATTGCTTGAATTAAAAAGCCCTTCATAACGTTTAGATAACTCATAAAAATTGCTTCTATCATTGGCATGAAAATGAGTAATGTTGCTCCGGGATTTCTCGTTACTACTCTCAGGTCCTTTTTTATAAAAGCGACTATGGGTTTGCTCACTTTAATTTTCATTTTTCCTGTTTGAACTCTTATCTTCGCCTCTTTACTTAATTCGCTACAAAGCTTTTTGTAAGCTAAGTAGCTCAAAATTATAAAAACAGCTGACGATATTACAGCTTTGAAGTCGAAAATGCCACACGAAATAGTAGCGTAGTTTACGGGGAAAATAAAATCGTATTTCATTAAATTGTAGTTTTTCTTGGATAACATCTCTACTAAACTTGAAGCCATGTATATTCCCATGAAAGCGATAGCCCAGAGGAAGTACGCTAAAACCCTTAAAATTGTGCTGAATGTTGAACCAGTAGAATAAGCTATTTTTTCGTAAAAAAGTCTGGCAAGCCTTATTGCAATGTAAATTGAAATTATTTCTAAGCTTACTATCGAAAGAATTGAGGGAATTAAAGCTTTGATTCCGTAAAAGTAGCATGTAATCAATGGATAAAATACGGCTATAACTACGAGAGGTATGTCGAATATTCTGAACAGTACCATGAATCTAACTACCGCAATTTCGTCATCTTTTAAAGGTAAAGTTCTGAGCAAGTCAAAACTCATGGAAACGAACTCTGTCGTGAAGTTTAGGAAAAAGAAGGAAAAGAAGAACATAGTTATTAGTAAAAACGCAGTTAAAGCTATAATCGATCTTGAAAAAAGCAGGTTTGCTAAAAGAACGAAGGAAATAATTATTTTTAAAAACGTGGAATTCAAAGAAAGACTTTTCAAGAGCTTATTTACGTCTCTAATTGCTCTGTACTTAGTTTGTCCGCTCAGGTAAGTGTCGAGGTAAAAAGGCTTTGAGATTTTCCACAACTCTTTAAGGCTACGCAAAGCTTATCCCCTCTTCACTCGTTAATTTAAGAAAAACGTCTTCTAAGCTCTCCATTTTTGCCATCTCTTTTAACTCTTCTACGCTTCCTTCGGCTACGATTTCTCCTTTGTTTATCACAATCACTCTATCGCACAGCTTTTCTGCTATTTCCATTACGTGAGTTGAGAAGAGAATTGCTCCCCTTTCTACGTGTTCTCTCATAAAGTCTTTCAAAATTCTGGATGATCTTGCGTCTAAACCGTTCATAGGTTCATCTAATATAAGAAAATCGGGTTCGTGCATTAAAGCAGCTATAACCGATACTTTCTTTCTATTGCCCATGGAAAGAGTTATTATGGGCTGAGTCGCGTACTTCTCAAGCTCGAAAATCTTTGATAGCTTAACAGCTTTTTCAGCACCTTTTCCTCTAATCGAAGCCAAAAATTCGAAGAATTCCGCAGGAGTTAGATTTTCAATTAAAAGCGGCTCTTCCGGAACGTATCCTATGTAATTTTTTGCTTCAAAATCTATTTCTTTTCCCATAAGTTTTACTTCCCCTTCGAACTCGACTAACCCCATTATAGCCTTCATTATTGAAGACTTTCCAGCCCCGTTGGGACCGAGTAATCCTACTACTTCTCCTCGCTCGACTTCGAAGCTAACACCTTTAACTGCTTTAAAGTCACCATAGCTAATCCTTAGCTCGTTGACTTTAAGCATATTACATGCAAACTTTAACAGATATTTTAATCTTATCGCTAAGCAGTTTATTTAAATATTCTAATCGAAAAGAGTTTTGAACTCTTAGCTAACTTCTGTAGTGTTATCTCAGGAAATAGCTGCTGAAATATTGTTGGAATTAGAAGAAGAGCTAATATCTGCAAAGGAAGCGATGAAACACTTTAAACTCGATCCTGAGGTTAGAGGTAGCGTTCACGCTTACGTTATGGAAACCTTGAAAAGGTTGAACGTAATAGACTTTGTAATCGAGAGATGCCTTGAAAATAAAAGTTTGAGAGAGTTAAATCCACTCCTTAGAAACCTGTTGAGAATAGGAATATACGAGATGTTTTACAAAAACGTCCATCCTGCCTTAGCAACAGATTCAGCCGTAAAAATAGCTAAGAGGAGGATGGGCAAAGGTGCAGCTGCTTTAGTTAATGCTGTAATGAGGAGGGCTGAAAAATTAGACTTAGGAGAAGAAAAGAAAAAGTTAAGTTATATCGACAGAATTGCCCTCGAAACGTTTCACCCGTCGTGGTATGTGGAATTAGCGATTAAACTTCTGGGAAAAGAAGCTTTTGAGCTTATGAAAGCTAACATGGAAAACTCTGTTTACGTCAGGGTTAATGAAATTAAATCTTCTATTGAATCTGTTAGACGTTACCTTGAAAAATTCTGTGAAGTTGAAGAAACTATTTTACCCTACGTGTTTAAAGTTAAAGGTAAGCACCCGTCAACACTCGACTGGCATGAAGAAGGTAAGTACGTAGTTCAGGACTTGGCTTCTGCTGTAGCCGCCCACTCTCTCTTAGCCAAACCCGGAGAGTTCGTAGTTGATTTAGCAGCAGCTCCCGGAATTAAAACTTCTCAGCTGGCTATGGCAATGGAAAACAGGGGTAAAATTATAGCGATTGATAACTCTCCTCAAAGACTTGAAAGGATGAAAGCCAAGATGAAACAGCTTGGAGTAAAAATAGTGGAATGTAGGCTTGGAGATGGTGCAACATTCGACCCCGGAAAAGCAGATAGAGTATTGCTCGACCCTCCTTGTTCTACTACTGGAGCTGTAAGAAATTATCCGTGCGTTAAGTGGAGATTTGACAGAAAGAAGTATTTAGCTACTATATCTCTTCAGAAAAAAATGCTAAAAAACGCGTTGAAAATAGGCGAAATCATTCTTTATTCTACGTGCTCTATTACTTTTGACGAAAATGAAGGAAACCTCGTACTTTTTGAAAAAAACGTGAGAAAGCTAAAACCATTTAAAGGCTTTGACTCTTGGAAAAGCTGTGGAATTAAAGAGTGCGGAGGAGTAAAGTTTAAAAAGTATAGAGAAGTTGCGAGGCTTTGGCCTCACGTTCACGATTGCTGTGGTTTCTTTATAGCTCTCTTAGGTGGATCGGATGAGAATAGACATTAAAGGTGAGTTTGGTGTAAGTAATGCGAGAACTCTGCTGAGGAGAAACTTTGGAGTTCAGAGAGGTAATAACATATTACTTCATCCAGTCGAAGTAGCATATCTCGCTGTTAAAGGCTGTTCTGTCTATCGTAATAAAAAGCTCGACGTAATGGAAGTTTTGAAGTGGTGTTTCGAAAACAGAGATAATGTGCTGCTTTTCTTTGCATTTAGGGACTTGAGAGATAGGGGAAGAAGAGTCAGGATTTCTGGAAAACTTTTGGTTGGTAAAGACGTTTTTTATCCAGTATCAGAAAGGGAAACGATAAGTTTTTCTGAAATATACGGAAAAAACTTTATTCTCGCAGTAGTTGATGAAGAAGGAGATGTGACTTATTACAAACACTACCCTTGGAACTGTTTTGGAAAGCAGGAGGAAGAAATTGAAGAATTTGAAGCGATATTTGCTGGGGATAGAGTGGTTACGGGTGAAAGAAAAGTTTTTGAAAAGTACTTTTACGGGTGTGCGAGTGGGGAAATAGTTACTCTTTCCCTTGTTGAGGCAATGTACTTGGCTGAAAAGGGAAAGATGAAGTTAAACTTAGAAATTGAAGAACTTAGGAGAGAAGCTGAGAGAGTAGAAAAAAACTTTGCTACGAGGTACGAACTGTACAAAGACTTGAAAAACAGAAATTTCGTCGTGAAAACTGGATTCAAGTTTGGTAGTGATTTTAGGGTTTACGAAAAAGTAGAATGTTCGAAAAACGTTCCTCATTCAATTTACTTAGTAAAAATAGCTGAGGAGATGAAAGCTTCTGAATTAGCCTCTCACGTTCGGGTTGCTGGAACGGTAAGAAAGAAAATGTTGTTTTACTTTAATAGAAAGTACATATGCTTTGAGAGAGTTAAGATCTAATAGGGGATAGAAATGATTAAAGTGGCTATATCTGGTAAGGGAGGTGTTGGGAAAACAACTCTCGCAGCAAACTTAGCATATTTACTTGCTAAAGAAGGTTATTCTGTAACGGCAATAGATTGCGATTCGTCCATTAATCTACCTTCCGCTCTTGGTGTTGATAATGTAACTCCTCTCTCATCTCTAAAAAAAGTAATCGAAGAAAGAGTAAAAATGCCGTTTGGTGCTTTTAGGTACAATCCAAAAGTTGACGATCTATTCGAAAAGTACTCAGTTGTAAATTCAGAGGGTGTTAGAGTCTTAGTACTTGGAACCATAGAGAAGGGAGGAGAGGGATGTTTCTGCCCAGAAAGTGCGTTTCTGAGAGCAATTCTTAGACATGCTATATTCAGCGATGACGTGTTGATACTCGACATGGAAGCTGGAATTGAGCATCTCGGTAGAGGAACTGCGAGAGGGGTTGATTTGCTGATCGCAGTCGTTGAACCGGGTATGAGGTCTATTGAAACCCTCAAGAGAATAGAAAAGTTGGCTGAGGACATAGAAATAGATAGGATGTGCGTCGTGGTAAACAAATACTTTCAAAGTGAAGGAGCTAAAAGAATAGTTGACTTCGTAAAGGAAAGCTATGAACTTCTTGGAGTTATACCGTACGACGTAAAGCTAATCGAGGCAGACATGAATAAAATACCTCCTTACAAAATCTGTGACTTGAAACCTTTTGAAGAGATAAAAGAAAAGTTGAAAGAGATGTGTTTATGAAAGTAGGTATAGTTGGCAGGGGTTTGCATGGCTATCAAACTGCTGAAGAGATGAGCAGACACTTTAAAGTCACTTTAACTGTTTTGCCTGAGTGCTTGCCCGAACTAATTGAAAGTGTAGATGAGTTGCCGGAATTAAAAAAAGTACTCGATTCCGATTTAATAATATGCTACGCTGAACACCCAGACGTTAGCTTAATACTGTCCGAAGTCAGCAGAGCGAAACTCCTTATAATAACTGGAAGGAAGACTGGATCTGAAAAGCAGATTAAGAGTATAGCTAAAAAAAGAGGAATTAAAGTTCTCATGCCAGAAATATGTTGCGTCGTTAGAGAACTAAAAGAATTTGGAGAATTTTTCAGTATTTATGGAAAGCCAAAACTTTCTCTAAAAGTTAAAGGAGAGAAAATAGTTAGCGCTGAAGTTGAGAAGTGTGCTTTCTGCGGAGCTACGCGTTTTGTAGCTGAGAAGTTGATTGGTGTTGACGTTGATAATGCCCCTCGATTAGCAGGTCTGTACACGCAGTTGTATCCCTGTATGGCGAGTAGAGGCTTTAAAGGAGGAATACACCTCGCAGCAGAAATGCACAGAATAGCAGTAAAAAGAGCTTTGAGTGGGGCCGGTGGGATTTGAACCCACGACCTGCGGGTCTCTTCGGGTCAGCGCTCCAACGGGTCATCACCAATCAGCAGACCCGTTTGTCATCATCACCGCTGGAGCCCGCCGCGCTTCCTGGCTACGCCACGACCCCTCCGAGCAATAACTCTCACGCAGAAAATATAATTCTTGCGCTAACGTTCTTTAAGTTCCCTCAACTTTCTTTCGCAGAACTCAAATATTTCTTTTCCTTCTTCTTTGCTAAGCTCTCCAGTAGCTAAGAACGAGCCTATGTGTGGATATATGACGTAATCGAGCTCCCATTGAATTTTTTTGTAGTCTGTTTTTGCTCTTTCGTATTCTGAAAACAACTTCTCCAAAGCTCGAATTATCTCTTCTTTCAATTCTGACATAACGTACTTTAAAGTTTCCAAACCTTTATATATGTTGCACAATCCTCAAAATTCATATGCGAGTATTCGCCAGAAGTCTTGCAAAAAAGACAGTTTTACTCTCTGATGGTACTGTAGTAGGAGTGCTACACAACATAACCGCAGATTTAAAGACGGGTATGCTTCTTAATTTGATAGTTAAACCCGCAAAGAATTCTAATATACCTGAATTGGAAAAGCAGGATGGATTTTACGTGATTCCCTTTGAAACCGTTAAGTCTGTTTCTGATTACGTTGTGATAGACAAAAGAGCTTTGAAGAAGGTATGAGCGATTATTCCGATTACGTGTTTCCACCTTTACTTTTACCGTTCTTTCTCCTCTTAATTCTCCTCCCGCTAATTGCTATTTTCTTCGTCATAACGAGCTCTACTGTTTTTCAGCTCGTTTTCGACATGAACAGAAATCAGGCTTTAACAGTTTTCGCTCTTGCGGCAATTGGCAGTTTGATAAACATACCAGTGCTGGAGCTTGAAGGAAAGCCAGTTGAGAGGTATTACAACTTCTTCGGTTTTATATACACGGTAAGAGAGAAAAGAAAAATAGTTATTGCAATCAACGTTGGTGGATGTATAATTCCGTCAATTTTAGCTATTAAATTGATTTCTGAACTACCTTTAAATGCTTGGGTGTTTTCATTTCTAATATGCACTGCAGTCGTTTACTCTCAAGCTAAACCGGTTAGGGGTGTTGGTATAACTGTTCCTATGCTAATTCCTCCTCTAATTGCTGCCATCTCCAGCTACCTATCTCTATCTATTTTTGGCTACTCCCTAATTCTATTACCAAAAATGGCTTTTTCTACTGGCGTACTCTCAGCCCTATTTGGTGCAGATGTCCTTCACCTCAAGGACGTAGATAAAGTCGGTAGCGGAGTTGTTAGCATAGGCGGTGCTGGAACTTTTGATGGAATTTTCTTAACAGGAGTTTTTGCTGTAATATTTTCCGTCCTCCTGCTTTAATTCAAAGTTTTAGAGTTTTAAAGTTAAAACATTATTTAAAACGTTTATTAAAGTTTTATCATTCTTAAAATGTACTTTGGCGGTATTTCTTCCGCGAGTGCTATGTGTTCGTTTGCCATTACTATCCTTATCCCGTTTTTTAACGCTGATTTTGCGTCAACCTCCAGAATTATCGGTTCGTCAGTTCTTAACCTCGCAACTTCTTCGCTTTTTTCTAAGGTTGTAGAAAGGTGAACGTAAGCTTGGTTAACTGGTTTTATTCCTATGTCCAACAATCTGTGTGCCTCTTCCTCTCCAGTGCCGTAATACAGAACTTCTTTGTCGCAAAGGGGGTAATCTGAAAGCTTAACTTTAATGCTGTGACCGTACCTCGCCCTTATTCTATCTCCTCTTAGCTCGTACCTACCTTTCGCGTCGCTGTAAACCATCGCCTTTATCAGCCACTGATTCGCCCACCTATACCTTCTCTTTACAGCCCTTACCAAGTCGTTAAAACTAACCCACCCGTTTTCGTCCATTTTAACTCCAAATCTGTCAGGAAAATGTCTGAGTATTCCCGAAACGAGTCTTCCGAGTTTTTCTACTTTCTGACTTTCCAGTATAAGTTCACCCTCATAACCGCAGCTACACTTCTCCCCCCTGTAATATCCGTGAACTGGGCATAGCCTTATATCTTCGACATTCATAAACACACCTCTCTACATGCAAACGCGAGAGATACTATCGCACCCATGGCAGTGCAAGTTTCAAGACTCACTCCTTTTTCCGTAACATCCCAGTGGTATTTTGCTTTTTTCATGACATCTCTTGGCAAACCCCTTCTGCCGAGTCCCATCAAAAAAGTTATGGAGTTAAAAGAGGAAATTTCTTCTAACCCTATTTTCTTTTTCGGATCAGGTTTAGAAGTTGTTGCAACTAATACTCCAAAGTGAGACGGTATTTTATCAATTAGGTGGAACTTGCCAGATTTCTCTAATTCCTTTAAATACTTCCCGCTCTCACCAATGGTCGTGTAATTACAAACTTCTTCCACGACTTCTCTTTCTTCTCTCCAAAAAGGAAAATCCATCAGTGCTAGGTGAAAACCGAAAGCGTAGCAGAGAGGTGCAGCTCTTGCTATACTCCTGAGGTGAATTTCGTGCATTTTGTTTTTATCGTACGTATTAACCAAACACAAAACGAGCAATTTATCACCTCAGAATAAAGGCTATTAGAAGCGTTATAACTATAGCCAAAACAATAAAGAAGAAAACGACTTCTGCCAACTTCTTTACTTTACTCAACTTATCCTCTGTAATGACTGAAACGTATTTTTCTGCAAAACATCCGTTCAGCTTATATGCTCCATCGAATTCTACCCTTATAGTGCTATCACGATTTAAAATCACGTCGAAACTGAACTTTCCGTAGGAATCGGTAATGCTCTCTCCCACCACTTCTTCGTTCACGAGAAGCCTAACTTTTTTATGCTCTACTGGATACCATCTCTTGTTTTCGTAGTACTTTAAATAGCCAATCAACTTTACTTTTTTCCCTTTTACTGGCGTTTCCTTAAAGTGCAAACCTGCTATCTTAGTCTCCATAAATAAGCTCCTCAGCCGCTCTTCTCGCCTCCTCAATCACTTTTATTTCTTCTTCTCGATCTCCTTTGAAGTACCCGTTTTCTACAACCGCTTTTCCGTTTACAAAAGTGTAAACTACAGAATTGCTCGCTGAGTAAACTATGTTTGCTAATAGGCTGTGGTTCGGGCAGAAAGAAACCGTGTTCAAATCGTATAGCGAGAAGTCTGCTAAGTAACCTTCTTCAAGCTTTCCCCCTCTTAAGTTTACAGCTTTGTATCCGTTTTCTGTAGCAGATTTAAAAACTTCTTTTGCACCGAATTCTGGAGTGTTTTTGTAAACTTTCTGAATTAGGGCTGAAAACTTCATTTCCTCCAGCATGTTTAAAGAGTTGTTGCTCGCCGCACCATCTGTTCCTATGCAGACGTTAACGCCTTTTTTAATCATATCTTCGTATTTAAAAACACCAGAGCAAAGCTTTGCGTTGCTAATTGGACAGTGTGCTACGCTAACACCCCTTTTTGCTAAAACTTCTATTTCTTTGTCGTTAAGCCAGATGCAGTGTGCTGCAATTAATCTGCTGTTCAGAAATCCTATTTCATCAAGGGCTTTTACAACGCTTTTTCCCTCTCTTTTTTTGAATTCTAACACCTCTCTTTCAGTTTCAGCGAGGTGAAAGTGAACGATGGCGTTTTTTTCCTTTGCTATTTCCATTGCTCTTCTCAATCCTTCTAAGCTTACAGTGTAAGGGGCATGAGGGCCTACAGCAGGAATAATAAGCTCTCTATTCGATAGCAGTTTTAAATCTTTTTCTACCCTTTTAATTGAATTTTCGAGTATTTCTTCGTCAAAAAAGTCGAAAAAAGCCGATGATATGCACGCTCTAATTCCGCACTCCTCAACAGCTTTTGCTATTTGTTCAACTTCAAAGTACATGTCGTTAAAAGCAGTACAACCGCTCTTCAACATTTCAACGCATGCAAGCTTAGTTCCAGCGTATATGTGCTTTGGTTTAAGCTTCTTTTCGAGAGGCCATATTTTCTTTTCTAACCACTCCATCAACGGCATATCTTCTGCGTAACCTCTAAACAGCGTCATGGCTGAGTGAGTGTGAGCGTTCATAAAACCGGGAACTGCTGCAAAGTTTCTTCCATCTATTACTTTTCCAGACTTATCTTTTCCATACGTTATTTTTCCTTCTTCAATTAACAAATCTTCTCTCTTTGCATCGAAACCTTTTAAGCACAAGACGTTTTTTATCAATACGCTTTCCATCTCAATCACCTATTATTCTTTCTGAAACGTTCAGTAAAACTTCTAAAGCTATTTCAGCACTTTTTCTCGCCCTTTTAACTATTTCTCTATAATCAACTTTCTCGTTCGAAATACCGTTTGCGTAGTTGTCAACTGTGCAGAGAGCGGCATACCTTATCCCTAACTCCTTGCAAACAGTTGCTTCACTTCCTGCAGTCATCCCAACGCAATCAGCCCATTGGGAGATCACTTTTACTTCAGCTACAGTCTCTAACCTCGGCCCCCTACTCTGAAAGTAAACGGCTTTATCCATTAAAGTGTATCCTTTTTTGTCGCAAACGGCTTTGGCTTCTTCAATTATAAGATTTCTCAGCCACTCGTCAAAACCGGGAGTTATGTGCACGAGTTCTGAAACTACTGTAGTAGCTCCGCTGAAAAAATCTATGTAGTCGTGAGGGACAGCTAACGCTGGTAACTTTATCTCTTTTCTCAAACACCCAACTGACCCCATTCCAAGAACGTATTTTACACCTAACTCTTTTAAAGCCCAGAAGTTTGCTGCATGATTTATTCTGTGTGGCGGTATGTCGTTTTTCTTTCCGTGCCTTCTGAGTAAAGCTATCTTCATACCTCTAACTTCTCCAACGTCAATATTGGCTTCTCCAAACGGTGTTTTTACTTTTAGTTCTTCTACTTCTTCTAAAACTTTCAGGTTGAGTATGTTTGTTCCTCCGGAGATAGCTAACTCCATGTTCTCCGATTTTTAAAACACTATAAATACTATTAACTATTTTTCGTGTATCGGATAGTGAAGAGAAATGAGAAGAAATGTGAAGAGAGTAAGAATACTTAGTAAAACAAAACGGTAAAGTAAAGCGTGATAACATGATGGATGAAAGCTTAAGAGTAAATTTAAGAAATGAAACTTTGAAATGGCTTAAAAGAGCTGAGGAGAAATTACAAACTTTAAGTGGTGATAAAAACGTTTTGAGAAATATAAGAGCTTACTTGGACGACTCCAAGTGGTTTCTCGAAAAAGGAGACTTTATTCGAGCTTTTGAGTGTGTAATCTGGGCTTGGGCTTGGATGGAAATAGCAGAGGAAGTTGGTTTGTTAAAAAATTAAATTTCTGCTTCGAAGTCGCTTACTGAATAAGGAAAGTCCGAAATTCCTCTATTCCTCAGCACTTCTCTTGCTAACAACCAGTAAACGAGAGCTAAAGCTTTTCTACCCTTGTTATTCGTCGGTATAACCAAGTCAACATTTGAAGCTGAGTTGTTCGAGTCGCAGAGGGCAACTACGGGTATCCCCACGTCCGTAGCTTCCTGTACAGCCTGACCGTCTATTGCTGGGTCTGTAACCAAAACAACGTCCGGTTCTGTGTAATCTCTCAGCATAGGATTCGTCAGAGTTCCGGGTATGAACCTGCCTACTCTATACTCAGCACCTGTAACCTTTGCGAACATAATTGCCGGTTTTTGACCGTACTGCCTTGCAGCAACTACCAATACTTTTGAGCTGTCAAATCTTGCTAAGAACTTTCCGGCAATTCTAAGTCTTTCGTCAAGCTGTCTTATATCGAGAACGTACAAACCATCAGGCCTCACTTTGTATATGAACTTCCTCATATCACCCGTTTTTACCTGGGTGCCTATATGCACTCCAGCTGCCAAGTACTCATCCGGAGATATAAGGTACTCGTAAGTTTCTTCGCCCTTAACTTCGTCCCTGTCTTTTACCATCATTTTACATCCCCTCTGACTCCTTAACGCTCAGGTAACAACATATTAATGTTTTCCCCTAAAACAGATCATACCTTTCAAGCCACACAAATCTATCTTTTCTCCTCTTTACAGTTATTGGAATTACCCCCAACTCAAATTCCTCTCTCGCTATGTCTAAGGGGTTTGTACTTGTCGTTTCTATAAGCACAGGAGCGCCCATAGCAATCTGAATGGCTCTTGCACCAATAATCCTCGCTCTTTCAAAACGCGTATAGTCGAACGGAAATAACCTTCTCGATGAGACTGACGTCATATCACCTCCAGTAAAAAATGGGGCCGCCGAGATTTGAACTCGGGTCACGGCGTCCCGAACGCCGCAGGATCACCAGGCTACCCCACGGCCCCCTTAAACTTGGAAATCTCCTCTATTATTGATTTGTGCGTAAGGAACATCCTTCTACAACAATACCTCTCTATTCCAAGTTCGTCTAAGGCTTTCTTAGGTGTTTTCCCTTCTTCTAACTTTTTTTTGTACTCCTCCCAAAGGTGAGCTATTACAGCTCCACAGGTGAAGCACCTGACCGGAAACATAAAAAATCACCTGTAAGAGGTCTGCTTCCTCTTCCTCGCACCTCTTCCTCCCTGCTTCTTTGGCTCTTTTCTCCTCGTGTCGTTTACCAATAGAGTTCTATCGTATTCGAGGTAAACTTTTCTTAGCTCCTCATCCCCGCTCCACTCGACTAAACCTCTCGCTATAGCTGTCCTCACAGCCTCTGCCTGAGCCATAAACCCTCCTCCGTTTACTGTAACGTCTATGTCAACTTTTTCGGCTAACTCCTTAGCCATTATGAGTGGCTCCATTACTACCATTCTTACCATTTCCGGCTGTAATATCTCAACTGGAATTTTGTTAATCCTTACTCTACCTTTACCATCTCTAACAGTTGCCCTTGCTGTTGCAGTTTTTCTCTTACCACTCGTTAGCACGATTTTCATAATTAAGCCACCTCGACCTTATAACCCAAATACTCGCTAACTTCTTTAAGAGTTACGTACTTTTCAGCTTTTGAAACTTTTTCTAAGAGAGCGTGGTCAATTTTTTCCTGATTAACTTCTCTTAGCTTATCGGGCACACCTACAAAAACCCTGAGGTTTTTAAGTGCTTCTCTCCCCCTTCTGTTTTTGGGGAGCATACCTCTAACAGTTCTCTTAAATATCCTTTCTGGATGTCTTGGAAAGTAAGGTCCCTTTTCCTTACTTCCTCTTTCGTACTTTTCCCTATACCTCTCGAAAACCATCTGCTTATCCCCAGTTATAACAACTTTCTCGGCGTTAACTACGACTATTTTTTCTCCGTTTAGCAGGTTTTTGGCGATTATACTGCAAAGCCTGCCAAGAATGTGCCCTTCGGCGTTTATGACTCTGTAGTCATCTCCGAGAACTTTTAAAACTCTATCGATGTTTACACTCAAGTCTATCACCTCTTTAACAGATTATCCTGAAATTACCATCTACTTTCATAGCTTCTTCCAACGATAAACACTGGCCTCCAGCACTTTCTATCTTTTTCTTGGCACTTTCCGAAAAGTACAACGCTGCAACTTTAATTGGCTTGCTCACTTCCCCTCCACCGAGAACTTTTCCCGGCACTACCGCTATCTCTCCATCCAGCAAGTACTTCTCTATTTTTGAAACGTTTACCTGAGCATAGAGTTTTCTCGGTTTAGCAAGCCTCTTAGCTATATCTTTCCACAATCCTTTTTCACTTGAGAGTAAAACGTCTATTAGCCTAATTAAATTCGGGTCTGTTTTCCTCTTCTGCAGTTTTCTGACTTTGCTCATAGTATCACCTCAGTTAATCGTAAGTATTTCGGCACTAATGCGGTGAGTATTTAAAGATAACTGTAATTTTAAATTCATGCTACCTCATCCTTTTCTCTACGTTATAACGGACGACAAAGTACACTCACACGTAGAAGTTGCGAAAAAAGCTTTGGAAGGTGGAGCTAAGGTTATACAGTACAGAGAAAAGAAGAAAGATGCAAGAGAAATGTATTTTGAAGCAAAAGAGATAAAAGAGTTATGCGAAAGCTACGATGCAATATTCATCGTAAACGATAGAGTCGATGTAGCTCTGTGCGTTGAAGCGGATGGAGTGCATGTAGGCCAAAACGACTTGCCGTTTGAAAGACTTAGAGAAATTTTTCCCGGAATTATTGGCGTATCCGTAAAGAGCGTTGAACAGGCAAAAAAAGCTGAAGAGTTTGCAGATTACGTTGGAGCTGGAGCCGTTTTTCCCACTAAAACGAAGAAGAGCAAAGTCATAGGATTAAATGGTTTGAGAGAAATCGTGAAAAGCGTTTCAATACCAGTAGTCGGTATTGGGGGTATAAATGCTGAAAACGTAGCAGAAGTAATAAAAGCTGGAGCTTCCCCAGCTGTGCTGTCTGCAGTAGCACATGCTGATGACGTTAGAAAGGCTACTGAAAAGCTTGTGTCAATCATTCGTAAAAAATATTAACTGTTTTCATTAAAGTCGAACGGTGGTTAAATGAACGTAAAGATAGTCGATCTGACTTTAAGAGATGGTCATCAGTCTTTACTTGCTACGAGAATGAGGACGAGAGATATTCTGCCAATACTTGAAACTTTTGATCAGGTGGGAATACACTGTTTTGAAGTGTGGGGTGGAGCGACGTTTGACGCCTGCCACAGGTTCCTCAACGAAAACCCCTGGGAAAGGTTGAGAGAAATAAGGAAGAGGGTAAAGAACTCTTTAATTTCTATGCTGTTGAGAGGGCAAAACTTAGTCGGTTACAAACACTATCCAGACGACATAGTTGAGAAATTCGTTCAAAAAACAGCAGAATACGGACTGGATGTTTTCAGAATTTTTGATGCTCTAAACGACGTTAGAAACCTTGTTACTTCTATTAAGACTGCTAAGAAGTGTGGTGCACACGTTCAGGGAACAATATGTTACACTATAAGCCCCGTTCACACAGTAGAAAAGTACGTTGAAATAGCTAACGAATTAGCGGAATTAGAAGTGGATTCTATATGCCTGAAAGACATGGCGGGACTTTTATCTCCAAAAGTGGCTTACGAGTTAGTAAAAACTCTTAAAAAAGAGGTTGGTTTGCCCATAGACGTTCACTCCCACTACACGAGCGGAATGGCTTCTATGTCTTTGCTAAAAGCAGTTGAGGCTGGAGCTGATATGATTGATACTTGTATGTCTCCTTTGAGTATGGGCACTTCTCATCCCCCAACTGAAAGCATGGTTTACGCCTTAGAAGAACTTGGCTATAAAACTGGAGTTGACATGGACGTTTTGCTTGAAGTCAGGGAATACTTTATGAAGGTGAGGGAAAAATATGCGGGATATCTTAACCCGATATCCACGATACCAGACGCAAACGTTCTTGTTTACCAGATACCCGGAGGAATGTTCTCTAACCTCATAGCTCAGCTTAAGGAGCAGAACGCTCTCGATAAATTGCCTGAAGTTCTGAAAGAAGTACCGAAGGTTAGAGAAGAACTCGGTTACGTCCCTCTTGTAACTCCAACGAGTCAGATAGTAGGAGTTCAAGCAGTGTTAAACGTTTTGACTGGTGGAAGGTATAAAGTAATACCGAAAGAAACAAAGGATTTGGTAAAGGGAATGTATGGTAGAACTCCAGCTCCGATAAAAGAAGAAATAATAAAGAAGGTTCTTGGAGATGAGAAGCCAATAGATTGCAGACCTGCTGATTTGCTTGAGCCGGAATTCGAGAAGAGGAAGAAAGAGCTGGAAAAAATGGGTATAGAGGCAAGCGACGAAAACGTTTTGCTTTACGCATTGTTCCCTCAAACTGGGCTTCAATTCCTGAAAGGAGAACTGAGTGAGGAACCTTTCCCTGCAGCCATTAACTTTGAGGATGTGGAGGGTGAATTCGAAGTAGAATTTGAAGGCTCTGTTTATAGCGTAAAAGTCAAGCCCGTTTGATTGGATTTTTCAAATTTTTAGAAATTTAAAAAATTATGTCCAGTTTTTGCTACATTTCATCGTAAAAATGACAAATTATTAAAATTTATATAGTGCTTTGTCGTTTCTGCGAATCATGAGAATTGGCGTTCTATTTTGCACTTGTGGGGGAACTATAAGCGAAAAACTGGATTTGAAAAAAGTTGAAGACTTTGCAAAAACTCTTGAAGATGTCGTTATCGTAGAAACTACGGACTTGTTCTGTGAAAAACCGGAAGAAATTCTTGAAAAATTTAAGGGAAAAATCGATCGCTTCATTTTTGCAGGCTGTTCCGAGAGAAGTTCTTTAAAAATGGGTGAAGACAAGCTTTCTTCTCTACTGGAAAATATAGGAATTAACAGAGCTATGTTCGAAACTGTTAACTTGAGAGAGCAGTGTGCTTGGATACACGACAACAGGGATGGGGCTACGAGAAAGGCAATGGATCAGCTTATGATGAGCTACGTCAAGGTAAAAACTAACATCCCTCAGGGAAGTGTGAAGTTAGCTAAGAGGGCTTTGATAATAGGAGCTGGAGTAGCGGGGATGAAGTGTGCCTCAGATTTAGCTAAGGTTGGAATTGAGGCTGTTATAGTGGAAAAGAAGCCCTATATTGGTGGAAAAACGAGTATGATTCCCATGCTTTTCCAGTGTGAAGGTTACGCTTCGATGTGTACGAGTGAGTGCATAATTCCGGTTATGGGTAGAGAAGTGCAGAAAGAGGGTATAAAGCTTATAACAAACGCAGAAGTAGTAGATGTCGCAAAAGAGGATGGAAATTTCAAAGTTAAGATAGAGAAAAAAGCGATGATGGTCAAACCTGATAAATGCGTTAGCTGTGGTAAGTGTGCCGAAGTTTGTCCCATAGAAATAGAAAACCCGTTTGACTTTGGTTTAACGAAGAGAAAGGCAATAGACAAAGATTTCTCTCTTGCCATGCCCGATTCCTATACAATAGACGCGGAGGCTTGTAATAAGTGCGGTTCTTGCGTTAGCGTATGCCCTACTAATGCAATAGACTTAGAAGCTAAGGGCGAAATCATAGAAGAAAAATTTGGAGCTGTTGTAATAGCTACTGGCTTTGAAGGATACGACATGAAAAAGTTTGAAAAGCTAAGCTATTCCCATCCAAACGTCGTTACATTACTCGAACTCGAAAGGTTGATAAAGAACAACTTTGGAGGTAAAGTTCCGGAAAGCGTAGTGTTCGTTTTATGCCAGAAAGATGAAGTTGGTTACTGCTCGAAACTTTGCTGTCCTATAACTGCAAAACTCGCTTTTAGGTTAGCTGCACTTTATCCAGAAATGGAAGTAACTGTCGTTTACAAGAACCTCAGAACTTACGGCAGGGCTTTTGAAGAGTTTCGCAGGAAGTGCGAAATGCAGGGTGTGGAATTCGTCAATTCTGAAGTTAGAGAAATTAAAGCCGAAAACGGTACGCTAAAAGTGATAACTGATGAGGAAATTGAAGCAGATTTGGTAGTTCTCGCTGATCCGTTAGTTCCGTCCGCTATAAAACTTATGAAGTTATTTGGAGTTAAACTCGACAAGTACGGCTTTCCAATAGAATTCCAGCCGAGAATAATAACGCCGATGGAAACGTACGTTGACAGGGTTTACGCTGCTGGAATGGCGAGAAGTTTTAAGGATATTCAGGAGAGCGTTGAAAGTGGGAGCGCTGCTGCTATGAAAGTTTACGAAGCTTTGAAGGATGGAGAGAAAAAGCTACAGAAATACGTTTCCATGGTCAATTCTGACAAGTGCATAGGGTGTGGTATATGCAGGGAGACTTGTCCGCATAACGCAATAAGTGTTGACGAGAACTTGAAGAGCAAAGTGAATCCGGGCTTTTGTAAGGGATGCGGTCTCTGTACGTCAGTATGTCCTACTGGAGCAATACAGGTGATGAACTTCGAGGACTGGCAGTTGATGAAACAAATCGACGTAGCGTTTAGTCATGCAAAAGATGGAGAAAAGAGAGTTTTGGCTTTACTCTGCTACTGGTGTAGCTACGCTGCTGGAGATTTGATGGGCAGGTATGGCTTAAAACTGCCGGCAAACTTCAGGAGTATTAGGGTTAGATGCTCGGCATCCGTTAGTAACTGGGTTTTGTTGAAAGCTTTGATGGAAAACAAAGTTGACGCAATTTTAGTGGCTGGTTGCCCACCAAACAACTGCCACCACCTCTACGGAAACGAAATGGAAGACAAGAGGATAGCTTCTCTAAAAGCAATAATGCCGGAGATAGGGTTGGATGAGAACTCTCTGCGCTGGGAATACGTTGGAGTTGGAATGTGGAAGAAACTTGCAGATGTTTTAAATAAGATGTCATCTTAATCTCTTAACTTAAGTTCCAAATTTTTAGTTTTTTAAATTATTTAAATTAAATTATTTATTTTTAAATAAAAAATAATTATCGATAATATAGACAATTTATATCAGCTTACCCAAGTATAGAAAGTACATCACGAATACTGCTGCGAGTACCCAGAGTAGAGGGTGAACTTCTCTGTACCTTCCTGAAACGAGCTTTAAAACGCAATAGCTTATAAATCCAATGCCTATCCCGTCTGAAATCGAGAAAGTAAATGGTATTGTAGCAAGAACGAAGAAAGCTGGTAAAGCTTCGGTGTAGTCTTCGTAATCTATTCCTTTTACTATGCTCATCATAAGAAATCCAACGATTATCAGAGCTGGTGCCGTTGCACAATCGGGTATTATCTCTGCTATTGGAGAGACAAAAGCTCCTATAAGTATGAAGAGTAAACCGACTACGAGAGCGACTAATCCTGTTCTCCCACCTTCTTCTATTCCAGCTGCACTCTCTATATACGTTGTAACAGTGGAAGTACCAAGTATAGCTCCTACAGTAGTTCCTATCGCATCTGTGAGAAGTATTTTCTCCGAATCCGGTACTCTACCTTTTTCGTCAAGAAATCCAGCTTTCGCACTAAGACCCGTTACTGTACCAACTGTATCGAAGAAGTCAACCATGAAAAACGCGAAAACTACTCCAAAAGCTCCGACACTGAGCAGACCTTTTAAGTCTAACTTCATGAACGTATAGCTTAGAGTAGGCATTGACACTACGGACTTTGGCATTGGTGCTACGTGTATCGCTATTGCTAATACAGTCGTTGTTAGGATGGATATTAGTAAAGCTCCCGGAACTTTCCTAACCATCAAAGCCGCTGCTAAGAATATTCCAAAAATTGCTAACCAAAGTTCAGGTTTTGTAAAGTTTTGAAATCCCATTGTTACTAAGGTAGCTTTACTACCAACCACTAATCCAGCGTTTTTTAGTCCTATTAGCGTTAAGAATAGTCCTATTCCTGCACCTATTGCGTACTTCTGGGACATTGGAATTGCGTTTATTACTTCCGTTCTAACCTTGGTTAAAGATAGGGCTATGAAAATTATTCCCTCAACGAACACAGCTGCGAGAGCGACTTTCCAAGAGTAACCCATATTCAAACAAACGCTGTAAGCGAAGTACGCGTTTAACCCCATTCCCGGAGCTAAGGCGAAAGGTTTCTTTGCGTACAACCCCATTATTATCGTAGCAATTCCAGAAGAGAGGGCTGTTGCTGTAACTATTGAGGGTATTGCAGCTTTACCCATAGCGGCACTGAGTATTGCTGGATTAACGAAAAGTATGTACGCCATAGTCATAAATGTAGTCAGTCCTGCTAAAACTTCAGTTTTCATGTTGGTTCCATATTTCTTGAATTCAAAGAACTCCTCCAGTGTGTGCATGCAGCACCGCCAGCGGTAACTTGTATTTAAAATTTGACAATTTTTCAGTTTAAACGTTTTAAAACCCCGTTTTTCTTAATTAGAACATTAGAACTTTTAGCTAAAACCTTAAATTTTAAAACCCTAAGGTCATTAAAGTTTTTAAAGTAGTAATACCCACACTTTTCATGGAGTTTTTCAGTGAAAGAAATGGAGAACTTTACGTGGAGGGAATAAGCTGCGTAGATTTAGTAGAGCAATTTGGCTCTCCGCTTTACGTTACTTCTAAAGGAGCACTCGAAAAAAATGCTGAAGCTTACATCAATGCTTTTTCCAAAGCAAGCTTTGAAGTAAGATTTCTGTACGCAGTAAAGGCAAACAACAACTTAACTTTGATGAAGATTTTGAATAGAAAAGGCTATGGTGCGGATGTATTTAGTGATGGAGAGCTGTACTTAGCGTTACTCGCAGGATTCAATAGGAAATACGTCTTATTTAACGGAAATTCAAAGAGTGAAGAAGAGATAAGAATGGGTATAGAAGCGGGAGTTCCTTTTAGCATAGACAGTTTGGACGAGCTCGAGACCGTATCTAAGATTGCTGAAGAGTTGTGTAAGGAAGTTAGAATAGCGTTTAGAATAAATCCAGACATTTCTCCGAATACTCATCCAAAAATAGCTACTGGATTGAAAACGTCTAAGTTCGGGATACCTTGGGAAAGCGTAATAGATGCATATAAAAAAGCAGTTGAAAGTCCCGGTATTGTAGTTTCGGGAATTCATTGCCACATAGGCAGTCAGATTAAAGATGTTTCGCCTTTCGTCGAAGCTTTAAACAGAGTTTTCGATGTAGCAGAAAAAGTAGAAAAACTCGGTGTAGAACTTGAATTTTTAGACATCGGCGGTGGGCTTGGTATAGATTACGAAGGTATAGGGGCGCCAACTCCAAAAGATTTTGCTGAGGAAATAATACCTGTTTTTGAACGTAGAGTAAAAGATTTAAATTCGAAACCAGAGCTTTGGATAGAGCCCGGAAGGAGTATTGTTGGCAATACTACGATTTTATTGACGAGAGTTAACGCTGTTAAAAAGGCTTACAAAAACTTCGTTGCTGTGGATGCTGGATTTAACTTATTGCTGAGACCAGCGATGTATGGTGCTTACCACAGAGTCGTCGTTGCTAATAGAATGAGTGAAGAAAAAAGAGATGTTTACACAATTGTGGGGCCTATATGCGAGAGTGGTGATATTCTGGCAGAAGACAGAGAGCTGCCAGAAGTTAAGAAGGGAGACGTAATCGCAGTATTTGATGCTGGAGCTTACGGCTTCTCTATGAGCAGTCAGTACAATGGAAGGAGAAGGTGTGCGGAGGTGCTTGTAGATAGAGATAGAGTTTACCTTATACGGGAAAGGGAGAGTTATCCTGAAATAGTTGGTAGGCAGATCGTACCACCTGAATTTGCTTGATTAAAGAATTTCTTAAAGAATTTAAAAATAAAACAGAAAAACAAATCGTTAAATATTTATTTTTAGTTGGTAAAACTAAAAGTGATGTTCAAAGC
>JALSQI010000077.1 GCA_026985525.1 Archaeoglobaceae archaeon | reverse complement strand
CTCTCGTAAGTCCTTATTTTCAACTCTCCGTCAAAACTTACAAAGTTAACGTTAGTTCCGGTTGGAAAAAACTTGCTGTACCTTATTTTTTTAGCTTCCGAGATGTCTAACCTTTCTAAGTCATCTACAAAAATTACGGCGTGAGGTACGCCAGTATTGACCGCATAAACTTTAAACTTTCCAATTTCTGCAAACCAAACTCCTCTCTCCTCCTTAGACTTAACTGCCGGAATTTTTTCCGGATCGAATTCCACATAACCCATGTCAACTTTAACTCTGAAAGGATTTTCAAGAATTTCAAGCTTTTTTAAACCTGCGAGAGTTTCAGCAACGAAATTTCTATTAACATAACCTTTTTCAAAAGCGAACCTCGCAAAACACCTTATACCGTTGCCACACATCTCTGCTTCGCTTCCGTCGCTGTTAAAGTACCTAAACTTAACGTCCGCTATTTCTGACTTTTGAACGAAAATAGCTCCATCTCCCCCGACACCAAACTTTCTATTGCACACTTTTTTTACGAATTCTGGCTTTTCCTCTTCTCGAATTAGAACTCTCTCGTATTCATCAAAAACTACGAAGTCGTTTCCATTTCCGTGCATTTTCGAGAATTCAATCCTCATCGATATCACCTATCTCTTTCAAAATTTCTTCAACGTTTTTAACCACATCTCCTACTATAACTCTCCTACCAACTATAACGTAATCAGCACCAGCTTTTATCGCCTCTAAAGCACTTCCACCCTGCACACCAACGCCGGGAGATATTATCTTAAGATTACCCACAACTTTTCTTAGAGATTTTATCCTTTCAACTCTCGTAGCAGGAGCGACTATACCGCTACACCCAGCTTTAACTGCTACCTTAGCAAGTTTTTCGGATACGGGTAACATGAATTCCTTTCCACCTTCGCTACTCAGCTCGCAAACAGCGTAAACTTCTCCACCGTACTTTTTGGATTTGTTCACGACAGCTTCTAAGGAATCAAAACCAACAAAAGCGTGTGCTATAACAGCTTTTGCACCCGCTTCAAAAGCACATTCAGCTATTTGGGAACTCATGTGAGGCACATCAGCTATTTTAAAGTCTGCAATAACCATAGAGATCTTAGACAGCGTTTTTATTAAGCTAAGTCCCGATTTCAAAACTAAGGGATAGTTTACTTTAAAGGCGTACACGTAATCGCTTATCTTCTCAGCTATTTCTATTGCCTTCTCAGCCTCGCAGTCGAGAGCAACTATCAGCCTTGACATTACTTGAGAGCGGAATGGAATTTAAAAAAGCTTTACGTACTTCATTACTTCTTTAAAATCCCTCTTAACTCCGTAACTCCGCTCAAAGTAATTCAAAACGTTTTTAACATCTCTTTCTAAAAGTTCTTCTGCGAGTATTTTAAGCTCGTTAAAATTAAGAGAAGAATAATCTTCACTTTCTTCCTCTAAAACTACTGCCTGAGGAAAGTCTATAATCCAAACGCCATCTTCGCTAACCAAGATGTTGTACTGGCTTAAGTCGCCGTGTACGACTTTCTTTACACACATCTTTTTAACTTCTTCGAGGATTATATCAAGCACATCCTCAGCATTTTTTAACTTCACCTTAAACAACTCTCTTGCATCTATTAGCTCCATTACCACGGCATTTCCTTCCCACCCATATGGCTTCGGAACGCTTGCAAAACCAGCGAGTCTCCTCAAAACTCTGAACTCATTTCTCGCTGATCTAACGGTTAGGACTGTAAAGTGTAAATTACCGTAATCCCTTTTTTCTTTAACTTTTTTAAAGCTTGGATATCCAACTCTGTGGAACTTTACTATTACTTCGCCGTACTTATCAGACATAGCATTGTAAACCATGCTCTCTTTACCTTCCCCCATTTTGCTTCCGATCATCGAGATTATTCCTTTGTTAACGAGCCTTCTTAAAGAGTAAAGAGATAATCCGAAGAAAGTAAAAGCAGCACCAAAGTAACTTAACTGTTTTATCGTCAGAATTCCATCTCCAGCCATTGCCCTCATTATAGATTCAGCTTTTTCCTGAGGAATTCCTGCACTTTTCGCTATAACTTCCGAAGGAATGTACTCGTAATCCCACATATGGTGAAAAATGGCACTAAGAATTCTCCATCCGTTTTTACTTATTTTTCCGTAAGCTTCTACTACGTCCATTGTCTCACTTTAATCGTTTAAACAGAGCATATGACCCATTTTCTCTTTTTTCGTTTTTAAGTAGTTTATATTTTCTCTGGACGGTTCTACTTCTATTGCTTCTCTCTCAACTTCGAATCCGTACTTCCTTAGCTCGTCTATCTTAAGCGGGTTGTTCGTCATCAGTTTTATTGATTTAACACCCAAATCCATTAGTATTTGAGCTGCAACTCCGTAACTTCTCATGTCAGGAGGAAATCCAAGTTCTATGTTGGCTTCAACTGTATCTTTTCCTTCCTCTTGAAGTTTGTAAGCCATCAACTTGTTTATCAACCCTATCCCCCTGCCTTCATGTCCCCTCATGTATATTAAAACACCTTTCCCAGCCCTGTCTATTGCCTTAAGTGCTCTTTCAAGCTGTTCTCCACAGTCACACCTGAGAGAGTGGAAAACATCCCCAGTTAAACACTCTGAATGTACTCTAACGAGAACTTTGCCCTCATTAACGTTTCCCCTAACCAGAGCTACTATTTCTCCAAGCGGAGTTTCGTATCCAACTGCCTTAAAAGTCCCGTAAAACTTCGTTGGTAGCGTTGCCTCTACGACCCTTTTAACGAGTTTCTCACTTTTAAGCCTGTATTCTATCAATTCTTCTATGGTAAAAACGGGAAATTCCCTCGAACTTCCAAAGTCTTTGGCATAGTTTTCGTTTGCAAGATCCCCTTCTTCATCTGTTAGAGTTGAGTAAACTGCAAATGGTTTGAAACCAAGCATTTTTGTGATGTCAACGCAAGCTTCCCCGATATTCGGTCTTTCTAAAACTCCTCCTTCTTTTGCTTCTTCTACAAATATTCTTCCGGGAAAAACAATTTCATCGTGTTTAACTTCTTTTCTAACCAACCTTCTTATGAATTCAGCTTTTTCTGAAGCAGAAGTTCCGTTCCTACTCGAATCTATAGATATTACTTGGTAAACCAAGTACCTATTTAGCCCCAATTCCACAATCTTTTTCCAGGGCATAGTTATCCTTATTTCGTCGCAGTTCTTCATCATAAGGGCTATATGCTCTCTGGAAACTATTTCTGCTGGAACGCAAAGAACTACTTTTTTTTCATCCACAACAATAAAAGGCCTGACTTTTTCTTTGAGAGAGGAGATTTTACTTTCAGTGAGCATGATACAAGTGAGTCAGGAAGTATATTAGATTTTATGAGTTACTTGTTAGTTTTGTGTTAGTTTTGTTAGTTTTGACTTCCCAAAGAAGTGAATGTAAAAGAAATTACAAAGCCTTATATGGATTTTTAAGTTACTACAGCTTTCAAAGATTTTTATTCTCAAGTTCCAGTGGAAATAAAGGGGTGTTATAGACAATATCTACGATTTTATTAATAAAAATTTACCTGAACGAATTTTATCCAGCTAAATAAATATATTATCAACATGGTAAAGCTCTTAAAGATGTTGGTACTCCTAAGTTGCGGTGGTGTTATGCCGAATATTTTCGAGTCATTAATGTCATCTCCAAAGATATTCAAAAACAGAGATGCTCTAAGGCATTCGTACACACCAGAAACTCTACCACACAGGTCAGAACAAATAGAAGAGTTAGCTACTATTTTGGTTCCAGCTTTAAAGGGAGAAACTCCCTCAAACATATTCATATACGGAAAAACCGGGACAGGTAAAACCGCCACTGTAAAGTTCGTGGGCAGACAACTTGAAGAGATGAGCAGAAAGCTTTCAGTACACTGCTACGTTCACTACTTAAACTGTGAAAGGATAGATACTCAGTATAGAGTCTTGGCTACTCTTGCAAAAGCACTTGGTAGAAATGTTCCCATGACCGGATGGCCAACTGATCAAGTTTACGACGAGGTTAGAAGAGCTATAGACTCGAGAGATCAAACGATAGTAATAGTCTTAGACGAAATAGACAAATTAGTTAGGAAAGGAGATGATGTCTTGTACAACTTATCGAGGATAAACGGAGAGCTTGAAAATGCGAGAGTTAGTATCATAGGAATTTCCAACGACCTGAAATTCAAAAACTTCTTAGATCCAAGAGTACTCAGCTCTTTAAGTGAGGAAGAGCTAATATTCCCTCCCTACAACGCCGAACAGTTACAAGACATTTTAGCTCAGAGGGCAGAACTTGCATTTTACGAAGGAGTACTCGAAGAGGATGTTATACCATACTGCGCAGCTTTAGCCGCACAGGAACACGGAGATGCAAGAAAAGCCCTTGACTTGCTAAGAGTTAGTGGCGAAATTGCAGAAAAAGAAGGTGCAAACAAAATAACGAGAGAACATGTAAAGAAAGCTGTTAGGAAGATAGAAACGGATTACGTGGTTGAAGCAGTTAGAATGTTACCAACTCAAAGCAAAGTTCTCGTTTACGGAATGATAATTCTAACTGAATCCGGCTTAAGAAAGTTTACAACTGGAGAGGTTTACGCGATATACAAGAATTTGTGCAAGAAAGTTGGAATTGACTGTTTAACTCAGAGAAGAGTTAGTGACTTGATATCTGAACTGGACATGCTGGGAATTATAAACTCAATAATAATATCGAAAGGCAGGTATGGCAGAACGAGAGAAATAAAGCTGGATGTACCAATAGAACCTGTAAAAAACGCACTACTTGAAGATTATAGGTTAAGTCCCCTTGCTGGAATAGAAAAAAGCATGAAAGGAATACCTCCCTTAGAAGCTTTTGAAACTTAGTGGTGAAAAAATGATGTGGAAGTTTAGGGCAGTTAACAACAGAGTAGCTAAAAGAAGATATTTTATTTACTCTCTAATTTTAATTTTAATGTTTGCCTTTGCAGCTATTTACAGAGTAGAAACAGGGTTTAGCGTTAAAAAAATGGCTATTCTCCTCTCATTTAGTGCGGGTTTGATATTTTTGTACACGCTAATATCTCTTGGAAAGGAAAGATACTACAGTATGGACGAAAAAGAAATAGTTTACAAACCCTTAAAAACAAAAATTGAAGACATAGACGACTTTGAAGTTGATGAGAAAAACAGAGTTATAAAGTTAAAGCTAAAAAAGAACAAACTGCTTGCCGTTAAAACGCTTTACTTTGAGGATTTATCAGACATGAGAGAAGCTGAAGTGTTTCTAAGAAAATACTTAAAAAGTTTAAAAAATATTAATTTTAGTTAATAAAAAATTAAAAAATTAGTTGATCAAACATGCAAGTCAGCGTAATTGGTGCAGGAAAATGTGATGAAGAAACTAAAAAAATTGCAGAAAGAGTTGGGGAACTCCTTGCGGAGAGAGGGTGCGTAGTGATAAACGGTGGCAGAGGAGGAGTTATGGAAGCAGTTTCTAAGGGGGCGAGGAGGAAAGGAGGAATAGTTGTTGGAATACTTCCAGATACTTCAGAAGGTAACGAGTACCTCACTGTTAGAGTTAAAACTGACATGGGTCACGCAAGAAACGTAGTAGTAGTTCAGTCAGGAGATGTAGTTATTTCCATAGGAGGGAGTTACGGAACGATCTCTGAAATGTCAATAGCCCTTAAAATTGGTAAGAGGGTTATAGCTATCAATCCTCCAGTGATGTTAGATGGGTTGATAATTGCCAAAAGTGCTGAAGAAGCTGTTAAAAAGGCGATGGAGGTGGTTGAGTGAAAGTAATAGAAGTAGAGTTAGAAATGAACGGAATTGCGGATATAACTGAGGAGGTTAGAAAGTTCGTAGAAGAAAGTGGAGTTGAAGAAGGAGCAGTGTTGGTATTCAACGTAGGTTCTACGGGAGCTATAACAACCATAGAGTACGAACCGGGTTTAAAGAAGGACTTTCCAAGAATAATGGATAGAATCGCACCTTACGGGGAAAACTACGAGCATCACAAAACTTGGGGAGATGACAACGGCTCAAGCCATGTAAAGTCTGCGATAGTAGGAACTAGCATAGTCGTTCCGTTTAAAGACGGTAAGCTCATGCTCGGTACGTGGCAACAAATAGTAGTTGTAAACTTTGATACTAAGAAGAGGAGGAGGAAAGTAATTCTTCAAATACTAAAAAGTGTTTACTAACGTTATTCTTAACGTTATCGTTTAAAACCAGTAATAAAACGCGATGATTACAACTACAAAACTGCTCCAGCTATAAATCCTATCAACCCGAAACCCATAGCTATGAGCGTCTCTTTTCTCAACTCTCTGATCAAGCTCACATCTACTCTCTTTAAAAGCTTGAAAGAGCTTTTAATCAACAAAAAGTCCGTGATTAAGACGGGAATTACATAGCCGGGGTTGGCAAACCTCCTGTAGATTAAAGGAGGTATGAAGCTTAGAAACACTGCAAGTATAAAAAACAGAGATGCTAACTTTGCCGCAAACTCTACGCCTTTAATCCTAGCAACACTCCTAACATTTCTTATCGCATCTCCAGTAATATCTTCTATTCCTTTCATTATTTCTCTTCCAATTCCAGAGAAAAACGCTAAGGAAGATAGCAGTAAAACTGGACCTGAAATTTCGTTTTCAGCGACAATACTGCCAAAGAGGAAAGGGACTGCCATAGAAAATGCTATGTAAACGTTTCCTACGATACCGAACTCCTTTAACTTTAAATCGTAAGCGTATCCAAGCAGAGAGACTGCAAGTGCAAAAACAAAAGCTTCAAAGTTTACCAAATAAGCAAAAATCAGTCCAATTGGGAAGAGGGCTAAACTTAAAATAAGGGCAGTTTTCCTTGAAACATCCCCTCTTACTATAGGTCTGTCCATTCTCTTGTTAGCGAGATCCACTTCATAGTCTATGTAGTCGTTTAGGGCAAAGCCTGAAGCCTGAAGAAATATTGCAGCGAGCATACCAAAAATTGCTTTTTCAACAGAAAAGTTAAAGCCAGAAGAAACAATTACTCCAGACAAAACGCCAAAAGCGTACATTATTCCATGTTCTAATCTTAGCAATTCCCATATCGCCTTCATATTAAACGTTATACTACTGTTTCCAAAAACTTTTCAATGTTCTCGTAAATGACGTTTCCAACGACGATGACATCAGCATATTTTATCATTTTCAGAGCTTTCTCTTTGCTGTCAATTCCACCACCGTATATTAGGGGAGATGACTTTAAGTTTTCTTTAACTGTCTTAACTACTTCGACGTCGCCAAAAGTTCCACTGTACTCTATGTATATTGCATCCATTCCAAAAATCCTCTCCCCAGCAATAGCGTAACAAGCAGCTTGCAAAGGTGAGAGGTCGCAAATAGAATTAGTAACCTTAGCTACAGCCGATTCGGGATTTAGCACTATGTACCCTTCGAATACGGTTTCTTCAAGTAAGTTGAAGAAATCGGAATTGCAATAATTCAGTTCTATCCACTTAGCGTGCTTTCCAGTTATCCACTCACCATCCCTTGCGTTAAGAACTGACGGAACGAAAAGGTAATCCGCATCATAAAAAACTGCTTCTGGAGAAGAAGGTTCTAAAATCGTTGGCAATCCGTATTCTTTAACGGCTTTAAACAGATTTACTGCTTTTTCGAGAGTTACGTTTTGCGTACCCGATATCATTACCGCATCTGTTCCACTTTCAGCAACAGCTTTTATCAGATTGTCAGGATTTGGTTTATCTGGATCGAGTTTTGTTATGTGTCTCCACTTCCTAAGCTCTTTAATCCCTTTTTTCTCGGACATGCCGTCGAAGCTAAGTAGAAAATAAGTTAAATGTTTTGGTATTAAAGTACAAAAAACTAAAACTTAAAGTACAAAAACAGCTGCTGCAACTACCGTGGTGTACTTGCCCCTTTCAACCTTAGCTCTAACTGTTATACTCTCAGTTTTGGCAGGCTCAATTCCAAAAGCAGTTTTAAGCATGTAAGCTGCCATTTTTTCAGCATGCTCACCCGGATCTCCGTTTTTAATTACTCCGTGGTATTCAGTTAAGTAACCGTGAACTGCTGGATCAGATGGAATAGCAGCTCCAATACTGGCAAATATCTCCTCTCCCTCCTTATTGCTCGTGTGCCTCGCCATGACGCAGAAAATTATTTGTCCGGGAAAAAGTTCTTTCAACCCGTCTTCTCTGCACACAACCTCGCAACCCGGTGGATAAATACTGCTAACGCACACTAAGTTAAACCTCTCTATTCCTGCATCCCTCAAAGCAAGCTCAAAGCTAACTAATTCGTCTTCATGGCTCCCCACACCACTAGTAAAGAAGACTTTTTTTGGCACTAATTTCAACTGAGCTGCTGCTGAGGCGGCTTTGTAGCATTCCTGAACTTCTGTTTCCTCCATGCTCTCACCTCATCCTGTGTTTTTTTAATTCGAAGGCGTTCAGTATTTAAGATTATCTGATGAGTTTTCTAACGTAATCAAAAACAGTCTCTGCCAACTTTTCGTCGTCTGTTTCGACAACTAAGCCTAACTTTTCGTCAAGCATGAACCTTACGGATGGTAGTGGTTCAGAAATTACGGAGCCGGCTAAGTAACTCCACCTTCTACCTACAACTTCTGCAAACCAAACGCTAATACCAAATTCTTCAGCTATAACCTTAGCTATTTCCTCAAGCTTAGAAGTAGAGATCCCTTTCACCATCTTCTATTCTACTGAGATACTCAATAAGTTTTTCGTACGTCCTTTCGGAGACCAAATCTTTCACTTCTTTTAACTCTTTTTCTAACAGCTCCTCACCAACTCTCTTAGTTTCTTCGCTTGCAAAGTCTTCTAAGTACTCCTTGAACGTTAAAATTGCGTTTAATTTACAGAATATCTTTTCTCTACCAGTTTTAAGGAGTTTCATTATCTTGACTCCAGTTCTACCGCATCTATATCCAGCAGTGCAGAACGAAACTATGTAACCCATTTCAGCCAACCACCTTATCCCCTCGTCAAGTTCTCTCGTATCTCCCAGCAAAAACTGCTGTATTTTAGCTTCCTGCTTATTGTAACTCTCTCTGTAAGAACCTATACCTATTTTCGATCCAAAGTCAGTCTGAGTTATACCGAGAGGTAGAACTCTTCTTCTTATGTGTTCAGGTTCTCTTGCAGTCAAAATCATTCCAGTATAAGGTACAGCTATCCTGACTACAGCTATAAACTTCATGAAATCTTCATCAGAAACTTTGTAAGCGGAGTTCTGAACGAAAGGCGTGTTAGCTGCAGGTCTCAACCTCGGAAAGCTTATTGTGTGGGGACCAACTCCAAACTTTTCCTCTAACTCTATTGAATGAGATAGTAACGATAGCACTTCGAATCTCCAGTCAAAAAGACCAAGCAAAACACCAATTCCAACATCATCTACACCAGCTTCGAGAGCTCTGTGCATGCAGTAAAGTCTCCAAAAGTAGTTACCTTTTATCGTGTCAGGAGGATGAACTTCCGAGTACGTTTTTCTGTGATAAGTTTCTTGAAACACTTGAAAAGTACCGATCCCAACATCTCTTAAAATTTCAAGTTCTTCTACAGTCATTGGTGCTGCATTAACGTTTACTCTCCTTATCTCCCCCCTGCCACCTTTTACTTTCACACTATATATAGCCCTCAAAGTATCGGCTATGTAGTTTACGTCGGAGAGGGGGTGCTCACCATAAGAAGTTATAAGCCTCTTGTGACCCATTCCTGCCAAAACTTCCACTTCTCTTCTTATTTCATCTAAGGTTAACCTCCTCCTAATTTCAACAGAATTTTCCCTCCTGAAAGCACAATAAAGGCAATTGTTAACGCAGTAATTCGAGCAGTAGAGGGGAGCAAATGTAACAATCCTGTTATCGTAAACTTGTTTTTTTACTTCTCCTGCAGCTTGAAATATCTCCTTCCAGAGTTCTTCGTTTTTAACGTTTAACAAAGCCGCACAATCCTCTAAGCTTAAGCATTCCTTACTTTCTATTGCTTCATCTATTATAGACCTAATTCTCGCAGGTTTTGGATCTCTGTTTTCTTTCAGAGTTTTAAATATTTTTTCTTCATCTATAAACGTTTTTTCCCCATCCATGTACTTAGAATATCCATCTTCACCTTTTAGCCTGCTTTCCATCCAGTTTTTAGCAACTCTAACACTTTCAACCCACATCAGGTATCATACACTTTCACGTAATATTAAGTTTACTAAAATTTTTAATACACCATAAGACTAAAATAGTGAAAATAGCTAATTTAGGACATTAATTGAGTAGAAAAGTAGTAAAAAATATGCGGTGATTTGCATGGTGTGTGTGACGATTGATGGAAGAGAAGTGGAAGTGGATGAAAATACAACAGTGGCAGATTTGATGGAAAGAGAAGGCATCAACTTCTGGAGACCATTCGACATTCCCCAAATAGAATTCATAAACAACAAGGATTGTCCTTTGATAAACGTTGTAGAAGTGGACGGGGTACTCGCAACTCCTAAAAAAATTAAACAGATGAAAGTCAGAGATGGTATGAAAATTGAAACCAAATCTGAAAAAGTAAAGAAAACATTAGAAGAAAGGTTAAAAAGACTCGAAAGCAGAGAAGAGTGCCACCTAATTAGACTCTTACAGGAATTCACAGCCATAGAAGCTGAAAATGCTGGTATTGTTTCGTTAGAAGATAGAAAGAATTGGAAACTCGAAGGATGGAAATCAGAAGCCATAATGTACGATCCAGAGTTATGCATAAGGTGCGGAAATTGCGTAGAAACTTGTAAAAGTGTACAAAGCGTTGAAGCAATAAAAATGGACGAAGAAAAAGGCGTTGTACTGATTGACGAGGCGAGGTGTACAAGGTGTGGGCAGTGCATACACGCTTGCCCAATGGGGATTGAAAACGAGAAAATAAAGATATTCAAAGAATTTAACGGTTGCGAACTGTGTCCATATTCAAGGCCGTACAGTGCTATAAGAGAAGTTGATCACACAATGGAAGTCTGGAAAGCTCTGAAAGACGAAGAAAAATTCGTTGTTGTACAGTTCGCTCCATCAATGAGAGTTAGCATAGGAGAAATGTTTGGAATGAAACCAGGAGAGATAGTAGTTGGAAAAATTTACGCCGCTTTAAGGAGACTTGGATTTGACAGAGTTTGGGATACTAACTTTGCTGCTGACGAAACTATTATGGAGGAAGGTACGGAACTTATATGTAGGTTTATAAAAGCTGGAATTATAAGCAAAGAAGACGTTAAAGGGGTTAAGATAACGGACGAAATGTTGGACAAAGTAAAATCTAATTTACCTCAATTTACATCGTGCAGTCCGGGGTGGGTTAAGTTCTGCGAGACTTTCTACCCAGAGTTAATATCTCACATATCATCTGCTAAATCACCACAGCAAATGTTTGGTGCTACTGCAAAGACTTATGCTGCAATAAAACTTGGAATAGATCCAAGAAAAGTCTTCGTCGTATCTATTATGCCTTGTACTGCGAAAAAGTTCGAAAGAGGTAGAGAAGAAATGTGCTCTGCTTGGAAGTGGTTGAAAGAAAACGGTTACATTCCAGAAGATACGCCTCCATTTCCTGACGTTGACGTAGTTTTGACTACGAGAGAGTTTGCAAAGCTCCTCAAAATGGCGGGGATAAACTTAGCAGAAATGCCAGATGAAGAGCCAGATTCACTACTCGGCAAATATACTGGCGCGGCAGCTATATTCGGAAGAACTGGAGGAGTTATGGAGGCCGCTCTAAGAACTGCTTACGAACTGATAACAGGTAAAAAACTCGAAAAGTTAGAATGGGAGGAACTAGAAACTCTTGAAGGAATAAAATCTGCAACTATAAAGCTGAATGGAAAAGAAATAAAAGTAGCAGTTGCTCACGGCCTCGGTAACGCAAGAAAAGTTTGTGAATCTGTTAAAAACGGTGGAGAAATGGCAAACTACCACTTCATAGAATTTATGGCATGTCCGGGAGGATGCATAGGTGGAGGAGGTCAGCCAGAACCTACAAACGTTGAAAGGATAAAAGCGAGAATTCACGCTTTAAACGTGCACGACAGAAATCTGCCAATAAGGAAGTCTCACGAGAACCCAGAAATAATACAGATGTACGAAGACTTCTTTGAACATCCAGTAAGCGAGAAAGCTCATGAACTTTTACACACGTCTTACATAGACAGGTCAGTACTATTAAAAAGCTAATTGATAAACAAAATAACTTGAAAGTAAAATTAGAAATAATAAATAATTAATTTTTTTGCATTATATTTTCTTCACTTTACCCATTTTGGTTGCAAGTAACTGCCAGTAGCAACGTTTTTGGGCCATATTATTACTTGCTTTCCGTTCTGCCACTGGCATATCCAGTTTCTTATGTAGTTGTTACCCCAAACTGGATCATGGTATTTAGTAAATGCAAATTTACCTCTAACGCAATCAAAAGGATGTGTTTTGTTTATCATTTCCAGATACTTCACAACGGTGTCAGAATCGAATGGATTTTTAGCACCATCTCTATAAGCTTTTTCAACTGCCCACTTATACATGAATAGAGCATCGTACATGTCGTAAGCTGTATTTGCCTCAGGCATATCTCCGTATTTCTCCTTCCAAGCCTTTAAAAACTCTCTTGCTCTCTCGTTTATAGGCGTGGGTATTGCTCCTCCTGTTGCTATGAAAACTTCACCGTTTACTTTTCCGTTGCTGTTGTTCCACGCGTAAGGAGATAGTGCCGACAAATCGTGACCTATTATCTGAGCGTTAACTTTCATGCTACTCCACTGCTTTACGAAAGGTATTCCATCAACATGGGCTAATAGAGTTATTATAACATCAGCTTTTTTCTGTTTTACTTTGTAGAGGACAGGTGAAAAATCAGAAGTCCCAGCCGCAATTTTTTCGTCCATTACTATTGTATAGCCGTTCTTTTCGAGTAGTGGTTTTAGCACTTTCATCACGTCATCCGTCCAGAGAGCGTTGTCTCTAACTATAGCTACTCTTCTCCAGTTTTTGTGAAGTTTTCCGTTAAAGTAGTTGTTTAAAGCGTCGAATATGTCATACGCAAAAGTCGAGCTGTTAAGAGTTCCAGCCCTGAAGAAGTATTTGTACATGCTATAGTTTTCTCTAACTCTGTCGGTCAACTTCGTTGAAGCTCCGTCTGCTAACCAAACAGTTTTAGTTTGAGCCATTACTTGCTGCATCGAGAGTGAAACGCCGCTTGCAAATCCGCCTATTATCACTTTACACCCATCACCAACGAGTTTTCTGAACTCTACCGTTGCTGTGTCGGGGTTCATTTTTGTATCTCCCACTTCTACAACGACTTTTTTGCCGAGAATTCCACCTTCTCTATTAATCTGTTCAGCAGCCAGCATAACTGCTTTCTTTTCGGCTTTTCCAAACGGTAGTTCCATTGGACCAATGACTCCAACTTTTATTACCTGATTCTGAGTTTTGTTATTTACACATCCTGCAAAAATCGCTGAAATCAAAATCAGGATTAAAATTGCTTTTTTCATGTTATCACACCTCTAATATCATACTCTAATCAATCTTTTTGCTTTACCCTTGGATCTCTCAAGAGTGCCATGTTTCAAAGGCAAAAGTTTCGGTTTAAATCCAAGAAATTCCTTTATATCTTTTAATATCGATGGAACTAAGGATTCGTCGCCTTCAAATTTAATTAATATGCCATTTCCAACTTCAATCTGATAGTGTTTTATCCCGTAACTCGCCAGTATTGATTCGATGTCAGAAGGATAGAACTTAACTCCTCTGTAAATGACCATGTCATCAGTTCTGCCTTTGATTCTCCTTACCGTCATGTACTCCAAACCGCATTCGCATTCTTCTCTGCTGAGAATTGAGCTAACTTCACCACTTCTATACCTTATCAGAGGCATAGCCTCTCTGGTTAGAGAAGTGTAAACGAGTTCTCCCTCCTCCCCCTCTTCGAGTACTTCTCCAGTTTCCGGATCCACAACTTCGACCAAGTAGTTATCTTCCCAAACGTGTAAACCGCACCTCTCTTTGCACTCGAATCCAGTAGTACCAACTCCTCCCATCTCAGTTAAACCGGGTATGTCGTAAGCTTTAGCTCCAAAAGCTTCTTCTATTTGCTTTCTCATTTCTTCAGTCCAAGGTTCTGCTCCAAGAAGAAGCTTAGATACTGGCAAGTTTCTAAGATTTACACCCATTTCTTCAGCCACTTCTGCTATCCTAAGGGGGTAGCTCGCAGTAGCACATAAAACAGTCGTACCAAAGTCTACCATAAATCTAATCTGATTTCTCGTATTCCCTGCACCAAGAGGAATTACAAACGCATCTATTGCATCTGCAGCAAAGTGAAAACCAAATCCTCCGTTCCAAAGACCAAATGCTGGAGTTATTTGGATTACGTCCTTGGAACTTATACCAGCTATGTAAAAAGCTCTAAGCATTAGCTCTTTCCACTTTTCAACATCGCCCCTCGTGTAGGGTATTATAACTGGTTGACCTGTGGTTCCACCACTCATCTGAACTCTAACGATTTCCTCTTTTGAAACGCAACACATTCTTAGAGGATAGTTTTCTCTCAACTCCTGTTTAACTGTAAAAGGAAGCTTAGATACATCTTCAACGCTTTTTATGCTATCCACATCTATTCCACATTCCTTGAACTTTCTGCGATAGAAAGGACTCCTCCAAAAAGCGTATTTTACTATAGCCCTAAATCTCCTGTTTTTTAGTTCATCTATTTCTTTCCTCGTCAAGTGCACTCCTTTTTTCGCTTTCTCCACGAGGTTCACGCTACCACCTACGGAGCGTAATATAAATGATATTTAACTTTTCCTAATTTTTAAGCCTATTCTCAAAATATGGGATTAAACCGTTTTTACGGGAATAAACAAAAACGATATAAAGAAAATATATTTTTAGTATTAATTTTAGAAAATAATATTTTTTATAATTATAATTTAAGCAGAAAATTTAAACAGAACTCAATTAAGTCATTAGTTCCATTTTTTAAGTTAGCAATGAAAAAACGCTATTAACGAAGTACTCAAAACCTTTCTGCTGTCATAAACTGTAACTGCATAAAAAACAATTTGTTTCTGTTTAAGTAATCTTTCATCGCTTGTTTTCGTAAGCTATTGAGTGTCAAGTTAACACCACCACAAATTATAGATAAAATTTGTAGATTATAGATAAAGCTTTCAATTTAACTCTGTACAGAATCAGAGAAACTATTTAATTGCCAAACTTTTCATATCTGAATACTAAAGTACTGTAAAAGTAAACACAATCCTATCTATATCCGAAAGTCATCAGGGAGTTGAACCAGATGTCAATAATCTAAGAGGTAGGATATTAGATATTTATTTTAATTTTATATTTAATTTATTTATTGAACTTACCTAATTTTTCTGTGTTTTCTTGAAATTACATATAGCAAAAATGCAAATATAAATATCATTGTAAAGTGAATAATTAAAGGAATCTTCCACCATAGGGGTATTAGAAGTAGTGGGATTAACAAGCCAGTAATTACCCCTAAGATAAAACCACCCAATACGTCTAAGGGGTAGTGCATTTTTAAAGCCACTCTTGAGTACGATATCAATGTTGAAACAAAACCAGCTGTTACAATTGCTAAAACTGTCGATATTAAACGAATACTTTCTGGAGAATAAATGGCAATACCTAACGTGCACGCAGTAGCTCCTCCAGCTGATAAGTGTGCGTGAAATGAGGGAAAAGAACCTTCAAATATGGATTTTCCCCTAATACTCTTGTAGTACTGCTCCGGTCTTTTAACTTTGAATAAACGTTTCATTACTATGTTTATAGGTATAATCGTTATTGCAGTCGGAAGCATTAGCGATAGTGAGGTAATTACGACTTCTATTTTGTTACCAATCAGAACTTGAAGTATTAACGAAACAAGTATTAAAAAATAGGTCGCAAAATCTGGATAGACGTCTATGAACTTAAATAACCTTTGCATGATGTCAATAACTTTGTATCTATTTATAGCGTTTCTTAAATTTGACCTTATCCCCTTTAATCCCTTTGAAGTATTCTATTCTTCTACTATCTCCTCTATAATTTCACTTCCAAAAACCCACATGTCAACGAGTATTCTACAATAATAATGTTAATAAAATTATGAAGAGTTTGTGGAATAAATTCCAGTTTTTAGCGGGTTTTATTTGTAATGAAGTAGAAGAATATTTTAACTCTTTGTTTGAATGAGGAAAAGACGGATTTGACAAGACTTCTTTTACCAAAAAGGGTTTGTGTTCGTATTTCAATTCAAGATTTTCCAAAGCTTTAATAAGCCAAATCTACAACGAATTTAACACAGTATATTATGACTTCAGATATGAAAAGCTTGATAGCCTATCGTAAACTTTGAAAGCTTCCTCTTTCTTCATCCTCCTAACTAACTGGCCTATAAATTCAAACTTTAAAGACGTCTGAAGCTGAAGAGGTTTAAATACTCCCTTCTCGTATATAACCTCAATAACCTTCCCCATAATCCTAAATCACCTCAAATCTTACAAATAATTTTTCAACGAAATTTAACACTTCGCGTAGCAAGGATTACGAACAAAAGCGAGTTCTAAGGCAAATGCGAGAAAAGCCTGAGCTTCAATAAAGGGATTAATGTTTTAACATATTTTCAATATATTTAATAGTTTTTATTACATCATTAAATTTAAAAACTTCTGGTAGATAGAACGCGTTCTCAGTTTCACTGATCAATTTAGCAATGCTTTTCCAGCCAATGGAGTCTTGATTAGATGGTGGTTTATGCCTATAATGAATATGCCAGCCCAAAATGTAATCCTTTGGTAACTTTTTCAAGTCATTGACTGGATCTTTTCTCATTTGCGTGTAAAGCTGTGAAATATCGATACAAAATCCAAATTTTGAAAGTTCGTTCGGAGATAAATTTTCACTAACCTCTTTGTAAAAATTGATCATGTCATTGACTGTTGAAATGTACATTCCCGTCCTATTTTCAATCATTATGTACGGAGAAAATCCAGCCCCTTTAAATTTGTCAAATGCTTCTAATATCGAGTAGATCATGTACTTTTTACTTCTCTTCGGTTTACTGGGGTGAAATTCAATTGCAGAAGGTGGTTTACCGACGAAATCTGAAAATTCTACTATTGACTCAAGATACCTATTTCTCCACTCTGCCAAATTCCAGTAGAGTGTATGTGCTCGTTTAAGCTCTGGATCGGTATGAAGTACGTAATATCCTTCAAATTTGGATGAGTTATCTCCGTAAAGTAAAACAAAATCATCTTTTGTAATAACATCTCCTATTTTCTTGTTGAGCACTAAATACTCATCATTCTCTTCCCTAACAAGATCAAACGGGACTTCAATCCTTGTAAGACCCAGCCTTTTAGCATCCTTAAGTCTTTCATTAAGCGATCCCCTAATCGGAGGTACATTTCTGTAGTATTTTCCAAGATTGGGAAATGTCCAGTCCAGTATATAATTTTTTGTCATCTGGATATTTCACGGCGGTAAGACATTAAATATATTGCTAAGAATGTTAACAGAGTCCTCGTAATCCCAAACTACGCTTACCCATTTACGTTGAGATCGCTCTACCAGTTGAATTACTTGTTCAGCTTAATTAGTGCCAAGCTGGGGAGTTTATGAAATCATTAATATCCATTTGGCTAAATCCTTGCATTCTATAACTATCAAACGAACTTTAACGAAATTGCCAAACGAATGTTAATGAACTACAGTAAAAGCTTCATTCACACGGATCCCAAAAAAGTGTTAAGCGCATAATCAAGAATGTTACTTTGTGAAGTACTGTAAAATAAGTGCTGTCTTATGGACTCTCTCCTTCAGAGCTTCAGGAGATCATCTCCGCATTTCCACAAACCTAAGAATTCCAAGGAGAGTTTTCCGGCTTTAACTCTGGGTGTAGAAGAACAACAGTTACGATCTCCCCCCAGCTTCGTGTTTTACTAAAGTTAACTTAAAGTTAACCACCTTTTGTCTGCTTACTTTAAAGCCGATACGAGGATTTTGATAACTTCTTCTCCATAAAGTTTCGAAAGCTTAGACATTCATGAGACCGATAATCTCCTTCTTTAGTTGAAGGGTTAGAGCGACAACGATAATTGGTAAATCGCAAAATCTGGATAGAAGTTTATGAGTTTTAATTTAGTTCGAAATTCAAACGAAAATGTTATAATTAGTAGAATTCTGAAACTGTTTTAATGAAATGGAAATGTACTTGTTGTGGATACGTGTACGATGAGGACGTAGGGGACCCATTTAACGACATACCTGCAGGTACGAAGTTCGAAGACCTGCCCGAAAACTGGGTCTGCCCTCTGTGTGGTTGTCCAAAATCCAAGTTTGTGCAGTTAACACTTTAAGGGGGGTTGTTTATGAAAGTATTGGACAATATCTACTGGGTAGGAGCAATAGACTGGAGTGAAAGAGACTTCCACAACTTTACGACTCACAGAGGTTTGACCTATAACTCCTACTTAATCTTAGACGAAAAAATAACCTTAATAGACGGAGTAAAGCACAAGTTCGTATCAGATCAGATAAAGAGAATATCGAAACACGTAGATCCCAAAAAAATAGAGTACGTAGTCGTAAACCACATAGAACCAGACCACTCGAGCGGTCTGCCTGAAATAGCTAAGATAGCTAATCCCACTTTTATATGCACTAAGAAAGCAAAAGAGGGTTTGGAGAAGTACTACGGTGCTGACTGGGATTTTAAAGTAGTAAAGACTGGAGAAGAAGTAAGCATAGGTGAGAACACTCTTACATTCATAGAAACTCCGATGCTCCACTGGCCAGATAGTATGATGACTTGGATTAAAGAGAAGAAAATTCTGTTCTCCATGGACGCTTTCGGACAGCACATAGCTAGTAATGAGAGGTTCGATTACGAATTGGGCGTTGATACTGCTATATACTACGCAAAAGTCTATTACGCTAACATACTAATGCCATGCTCTAACTTGGTTTTAAAGCTGATGAAGATACTGGAGAAGTACGACGTAAAGCCAGAAGTAATAGCGCCATCTCACGGAGTTGTGTGGACTGACACCAAGATAGTGGAGGAATACGTTAAGTGGGCAAATTTTGAAAGCGAGAGGAAAGCTGTGATAGTTTACGATACTATGTGGCACTCAACTGAAAAGCTCGCTTTCGCAATAGCAGAAGGAATTGCATCAACTGGAGCTAAGGTTAGGATGTTTCACGTTAGAAAGGATGCTTGGGCGGATATAGTGACTGAAATACTCGACGCGAAAGCAGTGTGCATAGGTGCACCTACTATGCACAACAGAGTTTTTCCACCTATGGCAGGCTTTCTAACTTACTTGGAAGGTCTGAGGCCTAAGAATAAGATAGGAGTGGCTTTTTGTAGTTATGGATGGGGAAGTGGAGCTTATAGAGATATAACGACTTCAATGGAAAAAATGGGCTGGGAAATAGAAGAAGGTTTGCAAGTGCAGTACAAACCCAGTAAAGAAGAAATCGAAAAAGCCTATGAGCTTGGAATTTCCATAGGTAAAAAGTTGTAGATAATAATTTGGGCAATAACTTGGGTAGGAGGTGATTATTTGAGAGAGAAAATAGATTATGGAGAATTTGAAAAAGAAGTTGAACTGAACAAAGAAGAACTAAAAGAGTTTTTACAAAAAATGTTAGAAAAAATAGATAACGGTAGAATTGAATGCGAATTTAAAGAGAGAGACATATACGTTGATTTTGAAGAGCCGATTAAAGTCAAAGTTGAGTACAAAGGCAGTAGCGAAAGCGAATTGCTAAAAGTCACTTTTGAAATCAGAGGTAAGCAATTACCAGAAGTTCCGCCTTTTCAGTAGTTTCTTATTATTTTTCGATATTCTTATATTGTGCGAAAACTTGTCAGATACCGTGATAGTAACTTACTCCAAAAACGCGTTTTTTCCGCTAACGAGAGCATGTAGGAACGAATGTAAGTACTGCAACTTTAGGAGAGGAGATTACACTTTAATGAGCTTTGAGTTAGTAAAGAATTTAGCTGAAATGGCAAAAAGGTATAATTGTAAAGAAGCTCTTTTGACTTTTGGAGAGAGGCCTGAAGTTTACTTGGAATTTAGAAGAAATCTGAAAGAGCTCGGCTACGATAACTTCATCGATTACGTTTGTTCTGTTTGCAAAATTTGCATAGATTTCGGGCTTATACCACATACAAATGCTGGAGTACTTTACTACGATGAGATGAAAAAACTAAAGCCGTTAAATGGAAGTATGGGGCTGATGTTAGAGCAGGCAGTCGAACTCGAATGTCACGAGAACAGTCCGGGAAAAAATCCAAGAGTTAGAATAAAAACGATTGAAAGGGCTGGAAAACTAAAAATTCCTTTTACTACTGGGCTGTTGCTTGGAATTGGAGAAAGTAAATACGATAGATTCTACTCTCTCGAAGTACTCGCTGAAATAAACGAAAATTATGGTCACATACAAGAAGTAATAATACAACCCTGTGTTGTCAGAGGTGTTAAGGTTGTTGACGTTAAAGAAGTTAAAGAGGTAGTTTTGGCTGCTAAAAAATTTTTTAGGCATGTACAGATACCCCCAAACCTTTTTACGTTTGAAGAAGTACTGTATTTAATAAAAGCGGGGGCAAACGACTTAGGGGGTATATCCCCTATAACACCAGATTACGTAAATCCATATAATTCTTGGCCTTCTATAGACACACTCAAATCTTTTTTGAATAGAAATGGAGTAGTTTTAAGAGAGAGATTACCTATTTACGACGAATTCATTATTAGAAAAATGTACGGAGAATTAACTAAGCAATTAGTAATTGGTGATAAGCGTGATGCGTGAGTTGGAGAAATTCGATTCGTTGGATTTGACTGTTAGCGATTTAATTAGGGGAGAACGATTTCAGAACGTAGTTAACGATTTTCTTAAAGAAATTAACGACATGTTAAAAAATCCTTACGAGCTTTTAAGAATTGCGAACGATTTGAGGGAGGAAAAATGCGGCAACACTGTTACTTTCGTCGTCAACAGAAACATAAATTTTACAGACTTATGTATTAACAAGTGTAAGTTTTGCTCTTTTAGAAACAGTAGAAATTACGTTCTTAGACTTGATGAAGTAGAGGAAAAAGTTAGAGAAGCCGTAAAGTACGGGTGTACGGAAATTTGCCTTCAAGGCGGTTTGATGCCGAATGCGACTATAGATTTTTACGTGTCTCTCCTTAAAACTGTTAGAAAAGTATCTAAAAAATTACACATTCACGCTTTTTCACCAATGGAAATTTTGCACGCTTCTAAGAATAGCTGTTGTAGCGTAGAAGACACCTTAAAAGAATTGAAAAAAGCTGGTCTGAATTCGATGCCCGGTACGGCTGCTGAGATATTCGACGAAAAAATTAGAAAAGAAATATGCCCTGAAAAGCTTGGAACCTTAGAGTGGTTTGAAGTCGTTAAAACTGCGCACGAGTTAAACATTCCGACGACGGCAACAATGCTTTATGGCCACGTAGAAAGCTGGAAAGAAAGAATAGCACACATTCTACTAATAAGGAGTTTGCAAAACGAAACTTCTGGATTTACCGAGTTTATACCGCTTACTTTTTTGTGGAAAAACAACGAACTTGGGAAAAGGGTTAAAGGCTGTTCTGGATTTGAGGACTTGTTAGTCATAGCAGTTTCAAGACTTCTGCTTTACAACTCCATAGATAACATTCAAGCTTCTTGGGTAAAATTCGGGCTTAAATTAGCTCAGGCAGCTCTTTTCTCTGGAGCTAACGACCTTGGAGGTACACTAATGGAAGAGAACATCTCCAAGGCTGCTGGCTCGGTTTCTGGAGAAAAGCTTTCAGTTGAAGAGATGGTTATGTTAATAAAAAGATGTGGTAGAACACCAGCAGAGAGAGATACTTTATATAGAATTATACGTTACTTTTAGTTTTTGTTAGTTTTGACTTAAAACATTATACCTTTTTGGTCTGATTTCAACTTTGTTTGGTTCTCTGATAAATACTACTTCGTCGTTGAGGTCTTGTTCAGTCAGTTCAATTGTTCTGTTATCTTTTGTAATTATTACTATCTTCATAACAATCACTTTTCGTCGCCTATATATTTTATTAACAGCACTATTGCCAGAAATACAATCATCACTGTAATGAAAGGGCTTATTGCTGAAAGTATTGCTCCCAAGACGAAAGCTAACAGTAATAAAGCTATGGTACTCGTTATGTCTTCTTTATCTTCTTTTTTACTCATCTTCATCCCCTCCTGCATAATTTGTTTATAATATTGCCAAGCCATTCGCTTTCAATCCCATTTTGGTCTGATTTTAACAGAGTAATACTAATGGAAAGGAGAAACAATGAATACTTCTTTCAATCCCATTTTGGTCTGATTTCAACACATGAAGCGACTGCTAATTTCTTATCTAAACTATTACCTTTCAATCCCATTTTGGTCTGATTTCAACAGATTTTGATATAGATGTTCCTTCGTTTAAAGAACTATCTTTCAATCCCATTTTGGTCTGATTTCAACATAATCATTAATAACATTTATATAATATGAACTAAAGACTTTCAATCCCATTTTGGTCTGATTTCAACGTTTTAATCAAATCTACACAATTGCATTTTTACTTACATCTTTCAATCCCATTTTGGTCTGATTTCAACTGAAGAAAAAAATCAAGAAAATAGACTTTCAAGACAGACTTTCAATCCCATTTTGGTCTGATTTCAACAGAGTTTACGCTTTAAGTCTTCGTAGCCTTCGAGTTCCTTTCAATCCCATTTTGGTCTGATTTCAACTATGTTACTGTGCATTCGTCGAAATCTTGCATTACACTTTCAATCCCATTTTGGTCTGATTTCAACCGATAGCTGTTCATTTTTAGCTGTGAACAAGTATCGTTGTTTTTGCTTTCAATCCCATTTTGGTCTGATTTCAAC
>JALSQI010000076.1 GCA_026985525.1 Archaeoglobaceae archaeon | reverse complement strand
AGAAGGAACTTCCACGACTCTGTTAACAGGGACCCTCTCGAAATCTGTTACAAAACCCAATTTTGTAAACAAGTTGTTACAAAATAAGATATTCAATAGTGAAGTACAAAGGATAAGAAAAGATCAACTCGACAAAGTTAATGAGATAGCTTTAAAACATGGAAGAAAAAGATTTTCTGAAGTTCTTGATCTTCTGTTATACTGCTATGATTACTTAGAAGAAATTCGTAATAAGTACAACCTTTCATCGATTGTAGATGCGATCGAATACATCGACGAAAATTTACCTAAGAATGAGGCAGATGTTATCGTACACGAAGTGCTAACACTACTTAGAAAATTACATCTTGACGACCCAGTACTTGAAAAAACGCTCATATCCATTTTGTTTAAGATTAAGCTGAGAGGAGAAGATCCAAAAGAAGTGTGTAGATGGGGGGTTTTATGATTAACACTTTTTTATGATTGACTCTTCTGAAGTGATTAAAATTTCAGCAATCGCTACGGTGATGGGCATGAGTGGGCATGATGGGGCATCATCGGGCATGAGTGGGCATCATTATGAGAGAGTAAGAATTATAATCAGGTCAGATATTTTACGGGAATTAAGGGATTTAGGAGTGGATGTTAATACTGTTATAAATAGACTTTTAGAGAACTTTTTGGTAGCTTATAGAGTTTTCTGGGTAGAATACGACGCCGGGGGTGGGATTCGAACCCACGCGGGCGAAGCCCATCGGTTTAGCAGACCGACGCCTTACCACTCGGCAACCCCGGCTTCTGGTTAATGTAGTGTTTTCTCTCTTTTTAAACATTTTGCCCGATTGTCGCATTATGCTGTTTTAAAACTTTTAACTATGCAGTCGAAAACAGGAAATAATAAAATCGAAAGTGAGATATATTCATTAATACTTCCATCTATATGCGGGGAATTAAGCCAGCGGTTCTGGTTATACTGGCAGTAGCTTTGATATCCATAGCACCTGTTTCCGCATTGGAGCAGTCATGTGCACTTTGCCATCCAAACATTACTGCAAACTTTTCTAAAAGTCTTCACTACACAATAGCGGGAATAAGAATAGGTTTTGAAGAAGGTGCGGGGCATTACTTTCATATAAAGAAGCTGCCGAAGTTTTGCTGGCAGTGTCACATTGAGAACTGTACAAAATGCCACACATATCACGAAGAGATTCCCAACATGAGTGTTTGCGTTGACTGTCACAGGCACAATACGGGCGTCAATTACGAAGGCTACTTAATCGATTGGAGTCGTAAGGGTCCTAATCCAGATATACACTACGTTTACGGGCTAAATTGTACTGATTGTCACAGCAGTGCTGAGATACATGGAGATGGACATGAATACACCTTTAGCTGGTATGCCGTAAAAGTTCGCTGCCTCGACTGCCATGGTAAAAAGAACATGACCGTTCACGGAATAAAGGTTAAACCTTACAATCCAAACCTATTAGTTCACAAATTACACGCGAAGAAAGTCTCTTGTATAGCCTGTCATGCTACTTGGTACCAGACTTGCGTTAACTGCCACTTGGAGACTGGCAAGTATGATTATGTAACTACAAACGAATTTCACCTAATTGTTGGACCGGATGGAAAACTCTATCCTGCAGTGAGGATGGTTGTATCCTACCACAATAAAACATATACAAGCTTAGGATTGATAATGCCACACACAATAAGTGCAAAAGGAAGACCTTGTAAAGACTGCCATTGTAATAGCAGCGTTGTATTCTGTCCAAAAGTGAATTCTATAGTTGGACCACCGGGTGTTGCTTGCCCACCACCAAACTTGAACTTAACGTGTCTGGCTGAGAACTATACTCTGATCTCACCAGACGAAAAAATAGCTCAGCCACCATCTGATATAGTTGTTGACTTGCACAACCTGGGGATACCTCTGAAAATAAACATAACACAGCTTGGAACTCTAATAATAACTGCTGTACTGATAGGAATTGCAATACACCTTATTAAGCGCAGAATTACCCTTGGGAGGTGGATTGGATGAGCGAGCAGAATTACGAGACAGTTGAAGTAGTAAGGCATCACTTACCTTATAGGTTAATGCACTGGGGCATAGTTATCACGGGCCTTATAATAGGTTGGACGGGCTTGAGGCTTGGAAACCTTTACGGAATTTCTTGGCCAGACATGCAAACGGCATTGAAAATACACGTTTACCTCGGATTTGTCTTTGGATTCCTATGGGTTTTACTCTTTGCATATGTCGTCAAACACGAGTGGAAGTGGTTTTCTCCTAAGAGATTTCCTTACGCCATAAAATTCTTTATAAAAGAAGCTCTTGCTTGGACGGGATTAGGGCCACACATCGAAGATCCGAGAGGTTACGATCCTGAAAAAGGTGAGTACGTTGAAAAGTTGATACCGACTGAAGTCATGGTCCTCTGGATGTACTTGCTAATGGCAGCTGTTATGGGCATTACAGGATTTGCTCTTTACTTCAGAACGCAGTTTGCACCTCTAATAAACTTTGCGAACCAGATAGCTCCAATGTTTGGTCTTAGTAGTGGGATTATGCTTTTAAGAGCTATACACAGGCTTTTCATGTATCTATTCCTGATGACGATGCTGATACACGCTTACGCAGTAATAATATTCGACGTATTGGGCTCAATGATTACTGGTAAGAGGAGAGAGAAAGTAGTAAGGAGTAGAAGGCACAGAACTTAAAGTTTCAAAGTTTTAATTTTTTATAATTATTTTAATTTTATTAATTTTTTGTTTAAACTGCTAAACTGTTTTAATCTATTTCGTTGAAAAAGCTTATAAGCACTCGGAATAACTTTTAATGTTATTAATTCCTGTACGGAATTTCTTAGGGGGTGGGGGAATGTTGGATAAGATTTCATTCTTCGTGCATCTTGTTAACAGTTCTGCTACGAGAAAAACTTTGCAGAGCTTAACTTCTTACTGCGAAAAGTGCGGTAAAAGCAGGTTAGAGACTGCTTTAGAAATTTTTGTTGGAGTAAAAAAACCAGAAGATGTTTGCTGGAAGTGCAGATTGGCTGAAAAAGCTCTAGAACCAGTTCTCGAGTGTGGAGCTAAAGCTTTTAACGTTAGCGAGAAAGAAATGAAAGAAAAGTTTAAGGATCCCTATTGGAGAAAAGGACTGGCAAGCGTTATAAAAGGATTAGCTGTATTTGGTGTTAGAAAACCTTTCGTTCCCGGTGCGCCTTTTCAAGTTGTCTGGGATGTTACATATGCCTGTAATTTGAGGTGTAAACACTGCTACGCTACGGCTGGAAAACCATTACCAGATGAGCTAAGCACTGAAGAAGCGTTAGATGCAATAGACAAGCTGAACAGACTTGGGGTTACGATAATCTCTTTTTCAGGTGGAGAGCCTTTGGTTAGAAAGGACATATACGAGCTTATAAGTTACGCTCGTGAAAAAGGTATATACGTTGCTTTAGCAACAAATGGAACTCTTATTAGCGAGGAAGTTGCAAAAAAGCTGAAAAACGCTGGAGTAGGCTATGTGCAAATAAGCATAGACGGTAGAAAAGAAACTCACGAGGGCTTTAGGGGGATTAGAGGTTGTTACGATAGAGCAGTAGAAGGTATAAAAAACTGCGTTAAGCAAGGGTTTTTCGTTAACGTCTCTATGACCGTTACGAAGTACAACTACAACGACGTAAGCTATGTAATTTCTCTTTGCGAAGAGCTTGGCGTTGACTGGTTCATGCACTACAACTTCATTCCTACTGGTAGGGGGGTGGAAATAGCTAACATGGACATAACTCCAGAGCAGAGGGAAGAATTGTTAAAAATGCTTTACAAAAAGAACTTCGAAAGCAAGATAAGTTTACTCTCTACAGCCCCGCAATTTGCAAGAATAGCTCTTCAGTACAAGGAGGGTTTTATTCCCACGCACTTTTACAACATTTCCGCTGGGGAAAGGCTGAAAGAACTTGCAGAATTCATAGGTGGTTGTGGAGCGGGTAGGTTTTACATGTCTATGAGAGCTAACGGAGATATACAACCTTGCGTGTTTTTCCCGCTAAAAATAGGCAATATTAGGTATATGAGCGGTGGGGATTTAGAAGAATTGTGGAGAAAAAACGAGGTGTTTGAAAAACTTAGGAACAAGGATCTGATTGAAAGTTGTAGTAGTTGTGAGTACAGGTATTACTGCGGTGGTTGTAGAGCGAGAGCTTACAACTACTTCGGTGATTACTTAAAACCTGATCCGGGATGCATCAGGAATAAGAAGTACTGGGAAGAATTAATTTACAGAGGAAAGTAACACTGTTCGATGCTTACAGTTGCAATACCTTCATCATCTTTAATAAACGAAAACGATCCAAAAATAAAAGCTTACAAAGTAGGGCAAATAGCGAGAGCTCTTGCTGTTTTTAGAGTGGATAGGGTAGCGATATACATCGATCCAATCTTAGACGAATCGGGCTACATTTCTAATCTGCTCAGTTATGCTGTTACTCCACAGTACCTTAGAAAAAATCTGTTTCCTCTATCGTCCAATCTTAAGTATGCTGGAGTTATGCCTCCGTTAAAGATACCGTCTCACAAGCCAAAAACTTTAAAAACAGGTGAAGTTAGGGAGGGTGTCATAAGACTGGTTGGTCCTGACGGTACGCGATGGGTTGATATAGGTCAGAAAGCCCTGGCGCTCCTCAGAGGTGGGGAAAACGTTGAGAGGGGTGCCCGCGTAACCGTCAGGGTCTGTTCGAAGAAACCGTTGGTAGTTGAGTTGGCGAAAGCTCAGGAATACTGGGGTTACGAAGTTAAGGTAACTCAGCTGAGAGAGCTGCTTGGAGAAGGAGATATAGTAATAACGTCTAAGAGGGGCAGAGTTCCTAACACAGCAGAATTAAAGGAATTGGAAAATCCAGTATTCGTGTTTGGAAATCCGAGAGAGGGAGTTCAGGAAATAGCAAAGAGAATTGGATTGAAGCTTGAAAATGTGAGAATTTGGAACTTCGTTCCAAATCAAGGAACTGAAACCGTAAGGCTTGAAGAGGCTATAATAGCAGCTCTCTCAGTTTACAGGTTTATGAACAGGTAGTAGTTAAAGTTTAAGACCTGAAAAGGTGGTAGGTAATGAAGGAACACAGGCCGAGAAGGGGATCTCTTGCATACAGCCCGAGAAAGAGAGCTAGTAGAATAGTTCCAAGGATAAGGGCTTGGCCCGATTGCAGTGAAACGAGATTACTCGGATTTGCCGGCTATAAAGCTGGCATGACGCATGTTGTGATAGTTGACGACAGAAAGAACTCCCCAACTTATGGGGAAGAAGTAGTTATACCCGTAACAGTTCTTGAAACGCCCCCGATGAAGGTAGCTGGAATTAGAGTTTACAGAAAGACGACTTACGGACTTGAGATTGCAGGGGAAGTTTGGACTTCTGATCTTTCACCTCAGTTGTCGAGAAGACTTCAGTTACCTAAGAACGGGAAGGATCCAGAAAAGTTAAAAGAATTAGATGTTGCCGAGGTTAGAGTCATAACTTACACACAGCCCTATTTGATAACAGGAGTTCCGAAAAAAGTTCCTGATTTAATGGAGTACAAAGTTGGTGGTGACGTCAATTCTGCCTTGGACTACGCAATATCCAAGCTGGGGCAGGAAGTAACTGCTAAGGAAGTTTACAGTGAAGGGGCTATAGTTGACGTTCTTTCAATAACTAAGGGTAAGGGATTTCAGGGTCCTGTAAAGAGATGGGGCGTAATAACTCTCGATGCCAAGCACGCGAGGAGTAGCAAGCACAGAAGAGTTGGGTGTCTCGGTCCATGGAATCCTCACCACATAAGGTGGACTGTGCCTCAGGCCGGACAAATGGGCTTCCACCAGAGAACAGAATACAACAAGAGAATAATAAAAATCGGAGAAAATGGGGAAGAAATAACCCCTGACGGCGGTTTTCCGCACTACGGAGTAGTTAGAAGTCATTACATGCTTATAGCGGGTAGCGTTCCCGGTTGTGTTAAGAGACTTGTAAGGGTTAGAGATGCTATAAGGCCTCCTAAGGCTCAATACGATGGTGTTAACCTGATTTATGTAAGCACGACATCCAAGCAGGGGAGATGATGATGAAGGCGAAAGTACTTTCTCTGGAAGGTAATGTTGTTGAGGAAATAGAACTGCCAGCTGTATTTGAAGAGCCATTTAGACCAGACATAATAAGAAAAGCCGTGCACGCTATACAGAGCCACAGAAGGCAACCCTACGGAACTAATCCTCTTGCTGGAATTGACTACGCTGCGGAGAACTGGGGTCCGGGACACGGTTATGCAAGAGTTCCGAGACTTAAAACTGGGAACAGAGCAGCTAAGGTTCCTCAGGCTGTTAAGGGTAGGAGGTGTCATCCACCCAAGCCTCAGAAAAAATGGGACGAAAAGATAAACAAAAAAGAAATGAGAAAAGCTTTGAAATCTGCGATTGCTGCTACAGCAAATCCTGAAATAGTTAAAGCAAGAAATCACGTTTTTGAAGGTGAATTGCCTAAGGTATTGGTAGATGAATTCGAGAAACTTTCTAAAACTAAGGATGTCGTTTCTGTTTTCAAAGCTATAGGTGTTTACGCAGATGTTGAAAAAGCTGCTAACAGTAAGAGATACAGAGCTGGCAAGGGTAAAATGAGGGGTAGGAGGTATAAGAGCAGGAAGAGCGTTTTAATCGTTGTCAACGAAGTGTCTCCTTTAATTAGAGCTGTTAGAAATTTACCGGGCGTAGATGTCGTGCTTGCAAAAGACTTAAACGTTGAATTATTAGCTCCCGGAACTCATGCTGGAAGGCTTACTGTCTGGACTAAATCTGCGTTGAACACTCTGGAGGGGTGGTTATGCTGATAAAGTGTTTTTTAGTTACAGAAAAAAGTACTGCTGAGCTTGAAAAGAATATTCTAACGGCAATTGTTGATACACACGCAAGAAAGCCCGATATAAAGAAAGAAATTGAGAGGTTGTTCAACGTAGAAGTCGAGAAGGTAAACACGCTAATAACTCCAAAAGGTGAGAAAAAAGCATACATAAAGTTAAAACCCGATTATTCAGCTGAAGAATTACTTTCAAGACTTGGTGTATTCTGAGGTGGTGTAAATGGGTAAACGTATAATTTCTCAGAATAGGGGGAGAGGGACTCCTACCTACACAGCTCCATCTCACAAGTACAAGGCGGAGTTGAAGCACATTCGCTTTCAGGATGATGTTGTTAGAGCTAAGGTTATTGCTATCGAACACGACCCAGCCAGAAATGCACCAATAGCCCTTGTAAAACTGCCCGATGGTAGAGAAGAGTATATAATAGCAACTGAAGGCATGGGTACTGGAGATGTAGTTGAAGCTGGAAGTGAAGTGGAACTTAAGCCGGGAAATATAACTCTGCTGAAAAACATACCAGAAGGTACGCCAATTTGCAATGTTGAAGCCCAGCCGGGAGACGGAGGTAAGTTTGCGAGGGCAAGTGGAACTTTTGCTCTCGTAGTTTCTCACGAGGAGGACAGAGTTTTAGTTCAGATGCCTTCCGGCCAGTTGAAATGGTTTGATCCAAAATGCAGAGCCATGATTGGCGTTGTTGCTGGGGGAGGAAGAACTGACAAGCCGTTCGTGAAAGCTGGGAAGAAATATTACAAGATGAAGAGTAAAGCTGCTAAATGGCCTCGCGTTAGAGGTGTAGCTATGAACGCTGTTGATCATCCATTTGGTGGAGGTAAACATCAGCATGTTGGTAAACCCAAAACCGTTAGCAGAAACGCTCCGCCCGGCAGAAAGGTTGGAAGCATAGCTGCGAGAAGGACTGGTGTAAGGAAGTAAATTTGGGGTGGTTATTGTGGCGCTCAAAAGTAAGGTTGTAAGACCGAAAGAGTTCAGGTATAGAGGTTACTCTATAGAAGAGCTGAAGCAGATGAGTCTTGAGCAAATAGCTGAGCTTTTACCTGCGAGAGAGAGGAGAAAGATAAAAAGAGGTTTTACTGAGCAGGAAGAGAAACTGCTTAGAAAGCTTAGAAAGAAGGGTACAGCGAGAACCCACTGTAGGGATATGGTTATTCTGCCAGAAATGGTTGGTAAAACTGTTTACGTTCACAATGGCAAAGACTTCATTAAAGTCGATATAAAGCCGGAGATGATAGGGCATAGATTAGGTGAATTTGCCTTAACGAGGAAGTTCGAGAAGCACTCCGGTCCGGGTGTAGGAGCTACGAGAAGCAGCAAGTTTGTTCCACTCAAGTGAGGTGGTTGAATGGCTCGTGTTAAGTATGCTTACACTCCCGAAAACATGGATAAGGCTGTTAGGGCTATGGGATATGAGATGCCTATAAGCTTCAAACATGCAATGGAAATCTGTAGAGAATTGAAAGGTAAGAAAATCGAGGAAGCTAAGAAGTACTTAGAGGACGTAATAGCTATGAAAAGAGCGGTACCTTTCAGGAAACACAAGAAAAAAGTACCTCACAGAAGTGGACTTGAAGGCTGGTATGCCGGCAGATACCCCCAGAAAGCTGCTAAGTACATACTTAAAGTTTTGAAAAACCTCGAAGCTAATGCTGATTACAAGGGGCTCGACAAGGAAGACTTGGTTATTACTCACGCTCAGGCTAAGATGGGTAGAAAGCTGAAGAGGTACATGCCGAGAGCTTTTGGAAGAGCCACTCCAAGATATAAAGTTTATACGACTGTTGAATTCGTGGCAGAGCTTAGAGGGGAGTAAAGGGGTGCTTAGATGGTAGTTGAGAGAAAATTTGTAGAAGACAGGATAAAGAAAATGAAAGTCAAGGAATGGATGCAGAAGGAAATCAGAAACGCAGGCTTTGGCGGTGTTGATATAATGAGGACGCCTCTTGGAACTCAGGTAACCCTATTCGTCGAGAGACCGGGGCTTGTAATAGGTAAAGGTGGTAGGAAAATTAAGGCTTTAACTGAAAAGTTAAAGGAGTTCGGTCTTGAAAACCCACAGGTAAGCGTTGATGAAATAGAAAAACCAGAATTTAACGCTCAACTCATGGCATCTCTGTTAGCAAGAGCTCTTGAAAGGGGATGGTACTTTAGAAAGGCGGGGTACAGATTCCTTTACAGGATAATGGACGCTGGGGCTAAGGGATGCGAGATAATAATAAGCGGTAAGCTTACGAGTGAAAGAGCGAGAACTGAAAAGTTCTTGGCTGGTACGATGGTTCATACGGGAGAGCCCGCTTGCAGTATGGTTAAAACTGGATTTGACATAGCAATAAAGAAACTCGGAGTTCTTGGAGTTACTGTCAAAATAATACCTCCTGACGTAACTCTGCCAGACGAATTTGAAGTTAAAGATGTGAAAACTGAAGCTGTTGAAACAGAAGTCGTTGAAAGTGAGGAAAGTAAAGAGAACGAGTGAGGTGTGGGTTATGAAGATGAAGGAAATCAGGGAAATGAGCAGGGAGGAAAAAATTAAAAAACTCAGAGAACTCGAAATGGAACTTCTCAAACTCAGAACGCTTTCGAGGAGTGGTGGAGCCTTAGAAAATCCGGGGAGAATGAGAGCTATAAAAAAGGACATAGCCAGAATAAAGCTCTCTCTCGCAGAAGAGGGTTACAAGTGCTAATAGGTGAAGTGTTGAAAAACTCTCCGGCCTTGGTTATAGCTGACGAGTGGATAGGGATGGAAGTAGAAGTTGTTGAAAGTCCGAATCCATGTGAATTGGGAATAAAAGGTGTCGTAGTGGATGAAACTATGAAAACTCTCAAGATTAAGACGGATAGAGGCGTTAAAGTAATTGAGAAGAAGGGCAGAGCTTTCAAAGTAAAGTACGGTAAGTGGTTGCTCAAAGTTAGTGGTAATCTTATAGCGTATAGGCCGGAGGAAAGAATAAAGAAAGGAATTATGCTTATAAAAAGATCAAAATTCGTTAAAAATTGTTAAAGGTGATAGGTATGAGGGATATAGGTTTGGACGTAAAACCTCCTGAAAGGGAGTGTGACGATAAAAACTGTCCTTTTCATGGAAATCTACCAGTAAGAGGACAGGTATTCAGAGGAAAAGTCGTGAAGACTTACGAAAAGTCGGCAGTGATAGTAAGGGAGATGTTGCGTTACGTACCGAAATACGAGAGGTACTTGAAAAAGAGGAGCACACTTCACGCTCACAATCCAAAGTGTATAAACGCTAAACCGGGTGATATCGTCCTCGTAGCTGAGTGTAGGCCTATAAGCAAGACTAAAAGCTTCGTCATCGTTGAAAAACTGGAGGAGGCTGAGGAAGTATGAAGAGTATAAAGTCTAAAATTCCGAAAGCCCTTCCTACTGGAGCGAGACTCGTTTGTGCCGATAACACTGGTGCAAGGGAAGTTGAAATAATAGCGGTTAAGGGTTATAGAGGAGTTAGGAGAAGGTATCCTGCTGCAGGAGTTGGAGATATAGTCATAGTTACAGTCAAAAAAGGCACTCCAGAAATAAGAAAGCAAGTCCACTACGCCGTAATAATCAGGCAGAGAAAAGAGTACCGCAGGCCTGATGGAACGAGGGTTAAGTTTGAAGATAACGCAGCAGTTATAACTGATCCAAAAGGCAATCCAAAAGGTTCGGAAATTAGAGGCGTAGTTGCGAGGGAGGCAGCTGAGAGGTTCAGCAAAATAGGTTCTCTCGCATCAGCAATAGTGTGAGGTGTTGATATGGTTTCGAAACAGCCGAGGAAGCAGAGGAAAAAAATTTACACAGCAAAACTACATCAAAGGCATAAATTGCTTCACGCTACTCTCTGCAAAAAGTTGAGGGAGAAATATGGTAAGAGAGCCGTGAGAGTTAGAAAAGGAGATAAGGTAAGGATAATGAGGGGTAAATTTGCGGGACACGAAGGTAGAGTCCTCGAAGTTGACATGAAAAACTACAGGATAATGGTTGATGGTGCTACAACGAAGAAAGTTGACGGTACAGAAGTAGCCGTACCAATTCACCCCTCGAATGTTATGATATTGGAATTCAAGGAAGTTGACGAAGTTAGAAAGAAAATACTTGAAAGGAAGTGATTTAAATGCATCAGAAAAGGCTTTCCGCACCTAAGACGATAAAAGTTCCGAGAAAAATTGCGAAGTGGATAGTTAAGACTTCACCTGGGCCACACAACAAAAACGCAGTACCTCTGTTGGTAGTAGTTAGAGATTTACTAAAGCTTGCCGATAACGCTAGAGAGGCGAGGAGAATAATTGCTTCTGGGGAGATACTCGTGGATGGAAGAGTTAGAAAGGATTACAAGTTCCCCGTTGGCTTATTTGACGTCATATCGATTCCAAAGCTGAACAAAACGTACAGAATGTTGTTCGATGAAAAAGGTAGGTACATACCAAAAGAAGTTGAGGATGGAAATCTGAAGCTCTACAAAATAAAGAACAAGACGGTAGTTAGAGGTGGAAAAATCCAGTTAAATCTCTTCGACGGAACGAACATTCTGGCTGACAACAGCTACAAAACTAAGGATAGCGTATTGCTAAGAATTCCGGAAAAAGAGATAGTTGACCACTTAAAGTTTGAGGAAGGAGCTTTAGTCATGATTGTTGGAGGTACACACGCTGGAGAGATTGGGCACATAAAGGAGTACAAGGTCGTAAGGGGATCGGCACCGAACTTGGTTACTATTGAGGGTGAAAAAGGCACTATAACTACTATTGAAGATCACGTATTCGTCGTGGGAAAGCCGGGTGGAAAACCAGTAATTGACCTTGGAATCTAATGGGGTGTTTGCCATGGAAGCTGTTGAATTAAAAGAATTAAAAGAAAGGAAAGATGAGAGAAAAGGGAAAGAAGAAAAGAAAAAGGAGAACCCAATGAGAGAGATACTTATAGATAAAGTCGTTGTTAACATAGGCGTTGGAGAGAGTGGAGAAAGGCATAAGAAAGCTATGATGCTTCTGGAACAACTCACCGGTCAGAAACCAACGCCGACTTACGCTGAAAAAACGATAAAGAACTTTGACATAAGAAAAGGAGAAGCTATAGGTGTTAAAGTTACTTTGAGGGGAGAAAGAGCGATGAAATTTTTGAAAGACGCTCTTACTGTTAAAGAATTTAGGTTAAGGAGAAGACAAATCGGTAAGGGTGAATTCTCATTTGGAATAGCCGAACACATAGACCTTCCGGGCGTTAGTTACGATCCAGATGTTGGTATTTTCGGCATGGACGTTTGCGTATCTTTAAAGAGGAGAGGTTACAGAGTTGCGAGGAGAAAGATAGCCAGAACTAAAATTGGTAAAAAACACAGAATAACGAAAGAGGAAACAATAGAGTGGTTAAAGAGTATTGGCGTTGAGATTGAGGGGTGATGCGAAATGAAGGAGAGGAAGAAAATCTTTGGCAGGGGAGCTAATCAGTGCAGGAGATGCGGTAGAAAAGCTGGATTGATAAGAAAATATGGCATTTACCTATGCAGACAGTGCTTCAGAGAAGTTGCGAGTGAGCTTGGATTTAAGAAGTACTGGTGATAGTTATGAGTTTGAGCGACACGCTTTCAAACGCGATGTCTGCGATAAAAAATGCTGAAAGCTGCGGTGCAGGCAAGTGCGAAATAAGACCAGCGTCTAAGTTAGTCGGAAACGTTCTTAGAGTTATGAAAGACTACGGATACATAAAGAGCTTTGAGTACAGAGATGACAAGCAGGGCGGTTCATTCATAGTTGAACTTTCTGGCAGGATAAACGACTGCGGAGCAGTTAGGCCAAGGTTTTCCGTTAAAAAGACTGAATACGAGAAATTCGAAAAAAGGTATCTTCCAGCAAGAGACATGGGAATTTTAATAGTTTCAACAGTTAAAGGCGTGATGTCTCAGATTGAGGCGAGGGAAAGGGGGCTCGGAGGGATACTTTTAGCTTATGTGTTCTGAGGTGATGCCAATGTTGCAGGTAAAGCAGAAAGTTGAAAGAATTGTTGACTTACCCGAAAACGTTGAAATTAATGTTGAAGGCGACGACGTTTCGGGGTACACTGTAAGAGTTAAGGGGCCTAAGGGTGAGAATTCGAAAACTCTAAAGTTTAGAGATGTCCGCATAGAAGTTAAAGACGGTAAAGTGATAGTTTACACAACCAGTCCAAAAAAGAAGCAGAGGGCGATGGTTGGTACTTTTGCCGCTCACATTAGGAATTTGATTAGAGGTGTAACTGAAGGTTTTCAGTACAAGCTTAAGCTCGTTTATTCACACTTCCCAGTTAAACTTAGAGTGGAAGGTAATGAAGTGATCATAGAAAACTTCCTTGGTGAAAAGTATCCGAGAAGAGCTAAAATCGTTGGAAGGGCTCAGGTGAAGATAAAGGGTAACGACATAATCGTAGAAGGCATTGACAAAGAAGAATGTGGTCAGACAGCTGCAAACTTGGAACAGACGACGAGGATAAAGAATCTCGACATTAGAGTATTTCAGGATGGAATTTACATCGTTGAGAAACCGTAAAAAGAGGTGGTTAAAATGACATCACTTTCAACTCTGCTTAAACTGAGGAGAAGGTTGAAGAGTAGGAAACCTGAGTTCAGGAGGTACGAATCCCATAAAAAGCTTAGGTTGAGGGATAAAGGTTGGAGAAAACCGAGAGGTAGGCATAACAAACTCAGGCAGATGTACGGTGGAAAGTGGAGCGGTAGAGCTTTGGTTAGAGTGGGTTATGGCTCACCTTCTGCAGTTAGAGGGCTTCACCCTTGCGGTAAAGAAGAAGTACTCGTTTACAACCCCTCCCAGCTCGATAGCGTTAATCCAGAAAAGCAGGTTATTAGGATCGCCTCATCTGTAGGACTTAAAAAGAGACTTGCTATAGAGGACAAAGCTAAGGAGCTTGGAATAAAGGTGCTAAACCCCCACGGAGGTGAGTAACTTGAGACTACAGAGAAGACTTGCTGCACAAATACTCAAGTGCGGTGAAAACAGGGTTTGGATAGATCCCAATGCACTTGAGGACGTAAGCTCAGCCTCTACTAAGGATGATATTAGAGAGCTAATAGAGAGTGGTGTAATAAAGAGAAAGCCAGTTAAAGGTATAAGCAGGGCAAGAATAAATGCGAGGAAAGCTCAGAGGAGAAAGGGTAGAAGGAGAGGACATGGAAGAAGAAAGGGCAAGAAAACTGCAAGAATGCCGAGAAAAGAGCTATGGATGACGAGGATAAGAGCTATAAGAAGGAGGTTGAGATACCTCAGAGATTCCGGAGTAATAGATAGGAGGACTTATAGGATGCTTTACATGAAGGCTAAGGGTGGAGAATTTAGGAGCGTGTCTCATCTTAACGCTTACCTGCAAACCCAAGGCATAGTTGAGGAGAGGGAGTAATTAAGTGAGGTGATAGTATTGGCGAAAGGTCCGAGATATAGAGTCAAGTACAGAAGGAGGAGAGAGGGAAAAACTAATTACAGGAAGAGACTTAAACTTCTCCTGTCTAAGAAGCCGAGACTGGTCGTAAGGTTAACGAATACGAGGGTAATTGCGCAGATAATCGAATACAATCCAGATGGGGATAGAGTGATAGCTGCCGTTGATTCATCAAAGTTGAGAGAACTTGGATGGAAAGGTGACTTAAACAACACTCCTGCAGCTTATCTAACTGGAATGCTAATAGCTAAGGTTGCTATGGAAAAAGGAGTAAAAGAGGCAGTTTTAGATATAGGCTTGCATTCACCCACAAGAGGTTCGAGGGTCTTTGCAGTGCTGAGAGGGGCTGTTGAAGCGGGATTGAATGTACCTCACAGCGAAGAAGTCTTTCCAGACGATTCGAGGGTTAGGGGGGAACACATTGCGTCTTACTATGAGGAGAACCCCGAAAAGTTTTCGAAATATGAGGAAAGAGGTTTAACTCCATCTCAACTTCCATCTCACGTTGATGAGATTAAAGAGAAAATTATGAATGAGGTGTGACTATGGAGGAGTGGGTTCCAAAAACGAGGCTCGGAAAACTCGTTGCGGAAGGAAAGATAAAGACGATGGATGAGGCGATAGCGAGCGGTTTGCCTTTAAAAGAACCTGAAATAGTAGATATTCTCCTTCCAGATTTGGATGATGAAGTCCTCGACATATCCATGGTTCAGAGGATGACAGATAGTGGTAGAAGAACGAAGTTCAGGGTTACAGCCGTCGTTGGAAACAGAAACGGCTACGTTGGAGTTGGAGTTGGAAAAGCCTCACAAGTAGCTCCAGCAATTCAAAAAGCCGTTAACAATGCGAAGTTGAACATATTTAAAGTTCAAAGAGGTTGTGGTTCTTGGGAGTGCGGTTGCGGAACTGAACACTCTATTCCGTGTAAAGTTACCGGCTCGTCGGGAAGCGTCAGAGTTACCCTAATTCCCGGTCCAAAGGGGTTGGGATTAGTCGCTGGAGATGTCGCAAAGAAAGTTTTGGAATTTGCAGGAGTTAAAGACGTTTGGACTTTTACGAAGGGTAAAACTAAAACGACAATAAACTTTGCGAGGGCAACTTACGAAGCGCTCAAACAGACGATGTACGTAAAGAGGTGATTAATATGTATGCAGTAGTTAGGCTTAGGGGGACTGTTGACGTCAACAGGAAAATAAAGGACACTTTGAAAATGCTAAGGTTACACAAAAGGTATCACTGCGTAGTAATTCCAGATACTCCTTCGTATAGGGGTATGCTTCAAGTCGTTAAAGATTACGTTGCTTATGGAGAAATAGGAGCTGAAACGCTTGCAATGCTCCTTAGAAGGAGGGGTAGGTTAACTGGAAACAGAAGGTTAACTGATGATTACGTCAAAGAACATACACCGTACTCTACGATAGAAGAGTTCGCAAAAGCAGTAATAGAAGGAAAGGCAAAGTTGAAGGATTTACCGGATTTAAAACCCGTGTTTAGACTACATCCTCCGAGAAAAGGTTTAAAGAACATAAAGTGGCACTACCCGCTTGGAGACCTTGGAAAACATGGAGAAATTGAAAAATTACTCGAAAAAATGCGCTGAGGTGGTATAATGCCCAAGCCGAAAATAAAGAAGATTAGGGGATCGAGGACTTGCGGAAGCGGTTTGCATAAAAACAATAGCAGAGGTAGAGGTTGTAGAGGAGGTTCTGGAAACGCTGGAATGTTTAAACACAAATACATTAAAGCTATAAAAGAAGGATATGATATAGGTAAATACGGATTTACTAGGCCTGTTGCAGTAAGAAGTGACGTTAAAGCGATAAAAGCAGTTAAAGAAACGCTTAGGGAGCTGAAGAAATCTGGTAAAATAGATGAGTACACTTACAAATACCTTTACTCCCGTCCGGAACTCAACGTTGGTGAACTATCGTATATAATTGACAAGTTGGTGGAAAATGGAATTGCAGAGAAAGAAGGTGATGTTTACAGCATAGACCTTTCAGTTTTGGGATACTCCAAGCTGCTTGGGTCTGGAAGAGTCGATAAGGCGATAAGAGTTACTGTAGCTAAGATAACACCAAAAGCCGCGGAAAAAATCGAAGCTGCCGGTGGCAGCGTAGAGTTAGCCTAAATTTTTTTGAGGAGGAAAAACGATGGATGAAACACTTAGGAAGTTACAGCCTTACTTTGAGAAAATTCCAAGCGTTTCGAGACCTAAGCGGCATGTGCCTTTTAAAGAAAAGTTTGGTTGGACTATTGCTGTTTTATTGTTATACTTTGTTTTATCCAACGTTCCCCTTTTCGGTTTATCTCCTCAATCCATAGACTTATTTGCTCGATTTAGAGCGTTCTTCGCCGGTAAAGGCGGTACTATAATAGCTCTTGGTATAGGGCCTATAGTCACCGCTTCAGTCATAGTTCAGCTTTTAGTTGGAGCGGGGATTATAGAGCTCGACTTAACCGATCCAGATGATCAGGCTGTTTATCAGGACTTTCAGAGGTTTCTCGTTCTGGTAATGATAGCCTTAGAGGCTTTACCTCAGATACTTGGAGGTTTCTTAAAGCCTAACCTCGAAATTGCGAAAGCGTTTGGAGTTTCCCCAGCTGTAATATCTGCTTTACTGTTCATTCAACTCTTCATAGGTGGCGTACTGATAGTTTACATGGACGAAGTTGTTTCAAAGTGGGGTATTGGTAGCGGTGTTAGCCTTTTCATCCTCGCAGGCATTTCTCAAGCAATAGTTACGGGTTTAATAAACTGGGTTGTTCCGGCGAACAGCAAGCTACCAGCTGGAATAATACCGAGATGGATATGGATAGCTCAGCACATGCCACCTTCACAGCTGTTGACTCTCTCTGGAATAAAGTTTATACTAATTGACGGAGGTGTTTTAGCACTAATAACTACTGCAATAATAATACTTTTAGTCGTTTACGCTGAAGGTACGAGAGTGGAAATACCCCTATCTCATTCAATGGTTAGAGGTGCGAGAGGCAGATACCCCCTCAAGCTGATTTACACAAGCGTTCTGCCGATGATATTCGTTAGAGCTCTTCAGGCAAACATTGAGATATTCGGTTTGATCCTTTACAGGCACGGAATAAAAGCTCTTGGAGAATACGTGGGTACACAACCAGTCAGCGGTATAATGTATTTGTTAAATCCAATAAGAGGTCCAAGCGATTGGATACCTGAGCTCGTGAAAGCTAAGTACCAAATGATGGTTCAAACTTATCACATACACATACCCCCTCCGCCTGACTGGATGATATTTCTGCACTTGCTAACAGACGCTACTATACTGATAATAGGAGGTGTCCTGTTCTCAATATTCTGGATGGAGACGTCAGGAATGGATCCAAAAACTATTGCAGATCAACTTGCAAAGTCTGGAATGCAGATTCCGGGATTCAGGAAGAGCCCAAAAGTTTTAGAAAAAGTTCTTGAAAGGTATATACCAAAAGTTACAGTAATAGGTGGTGCAGTCATTGGTGCTCTCACCTTAATAGCCAATATGCTTGGAACAATAGGACACGTTACCGGTACTGGTTTACTGCTTGCAGTAAGCATAGCTTACCAGTACTACGAGGATTTGGCTAAGGAGCAGTTGACGGAAATGCACCCGATGATAAGAAGAATACTCGGAGAGGAGTGATAGCAATGAAAGATGTGGTAAAGAGAGTAATTGACATCTTTTTTATAACTCTCGGAATTTTTGCTTTTTTTGGTGTATTCGACAGAAGCATACTTTTTGGCTTAGCTAAAGCTGTTGATTTGGTGTTACATCCTCTCTTATCTCTTCCAATACTTGTATTAATTTTCGCCCTTTCAGTTTTTACGGCAATATACACGACTGGGATACAGTGGTTGCTGATAGACATCGAAGAAATGAAGAGAATACAGAAGGAAGTCATGCAATTCCAGAAGGAATACATGGAAGCGATGAAAAGCGACAACAAGTACAAGCTAAAAAAGCTTGAAGAAAGGCAGAAAGAAATTCAAGAAATGCAGGCAAAACTTATGGGACCGCAGTTCAAAGTTATGTTTTACTCTATGGCTGTAACCATGCCTATATTTTACTGGTTGCTTTACGTGATATACGGTAACAGTCTCTCTCTTGGCTTAAGGGCTGCTTATTCGAGTATGAGTTCTTACGTCGTGAATGCTCCGTTTTTTGGACATATACACGTAAGTCATCCAATTGTTACAATTCCATTTCCTATCCCGTGGTGGATCCTTTGGTACTTCATGTGCTCTATGCCCCTAACGATACTCGTTAGAAAGACTCTCCACATGTAAAATCACGTAAAAGGTGAAAACATGAGAATAGCTATATCAGGTCCACCGGGTAGCGGTACTACTACCGTAGCAAAGCTTGTAGCTAAGAAGTTAAACTATGAACTCGTATCGGCCGGAGAATTGTTCAGGCAAATGGCGAGAGAGAGAGGTTACTCCATAGAAGAATTCAGCAAAATTGCAGAAGAAAATGAAGAAATAGACATATACATCGATAGAACTCAAAAAGAGCTTGCAGAAAGTAAAGAGAACGTCGTAATTGAGGGAAGGCTTTCCGCTTGGATGGTTAAAGACTCTTTTAAAATCTACATATTCGCTCCTGAAGATGTCAGAGCTGAAAGAATTGCGAAAAGAGAAGGAAAAAGTTTCGAAAAAGCGAGAGAAGAGATGAGAAAAAGAGAGGAATACGAAAAAAGAAGGTACATGAAATTTTATGGAATAAACGTTAGCGACTGGAGTATATACCACATCGTGTTCAATTCTGCCTGCTTTGACGCAGAAACGATTGCTGATTTAATAGTTGAAGCTTCTAAAAAGTTTAGGTGTTGATTTAATTTTAATATATATTTTAATATTTAATTTTAATTTTCTAAAATTTTTAATTTCAACTTTTCAATTTTTAACAAATTATTTTTAACAAATTAACTTTAAAAAGTACTCGTGAACTCTCGTATCTCCATACTCAGCACTCAATTCGGGATGGAAAGCAAGTCCAAGTATTTTTTTCTGCCTTACTGCTACAACGTAGTTTTCAAATTTTGCCAGAACTTCAACGTTTCCGACTTCGACTATTGCAGGAGCTCTTATAAATATGGCTTCAACTTTTCCAATTCCTTTGAATTCTATAGGCACTTGAAAACTCTCTCTCTGCCTTCCAAAGGCGTTTCTCTTGACTTTAATGTCTAGCAGTTCGAGCAGTTTTGTTTTAGTTTTTTCCACTTGTTCATCTCCGCGTTTTGATAAAAGAATTAAGCCAGCACAAGTACCCATTATAGCACAATCACTCTCCGCGAGGGAGATTATCTCCTCTGCTATGGTTTTTCCTCCTACATCTCTAAAAATTAATTTACTTATAGTTGTACTCTCTCCCCCCGGAATTATGACTGCATCACTTTTCTCAACAACTCCTGGCTTCTTAGTTGCTACAACTTCTCCTTCAATACCCAGCCTATCCATTGCGAGCTTGGTTGCAAAAACGTGCTCTTCAACGTCTCCTTGTACACCTACGACTGCTACTCTCATACACCCCTCTCCTGCAACCTCTCCACAATAGATCCCATTCCTATCATTGCTTCTCCCAGTCCTTTGCTAACTTCAGCCACTATTTCCGGTTCGTCGTAGTGCCTTACAGCCTCTACTATTGCTCTTGCATATTCTGGCGGGTTTGAGCTTTTGAATATACCGGAACCGACGAAAACACCGTCGGCTCCAAGTCTCATCATGAAAGCAGCGTCAGCTGGTGTGGCTATTCCTCCAGCTGAGAAGTTAACAACAGGTAACCTACCAAGCTCCCTTATCTCTAATAGAATGTCGTATATGCCACTTACTATTTCTCCAAATGTGTATTCCTCGTAAACTATGGTGTCTGGTGTTAGATTGTTGCTAACGCCCAACTCTTCTCTAATTGAATTGTAAAGCCTGCAATAGGATTCAGCAAACTTCTCTGCAACGCTATATAGAACTTCCTTTGGCATAGAAGTTATCTCTTCTATAGCTCTGTTTATCAGCCTCATATGCCTAACTGCTTCAACTACGTTTCCAGTTCCAGCCTCTCCTTTTGTTCTAATCATTGCTGCCCCTTCCCATATCCTTCTAACGGCTTCTCCCAAACTTCTCGCACCACACACGAATGGAACTGTAAACTTGTGTTTGTCTATGTGGAAGAATACGTCAGCTGGCGTTAACACTTCACTTTCGTCTATCATATCTACTCCTATAGCCTCTAAGGCTCTTGCTTCAGCTTCATGTCCTATTCTACACTTTGCCATTACCGGTATAGTTACTGCATCCATTATCTCCTGAATTTTCTTGGGATCGGCCATTCTTGCAACTCCTCCACTTGCCCTTATATCTGCTGGAACTTTGTGAAGAGCCATGACGGCAACAGCTCCTGCATCCTCTGCTATCTGTGCTTGTTCTGCATTAGTTACGTCCATTATTACTCCACCTTTCTGCATTTTTGCAAATCCCCTCTTTATAAGATCTGTACCAAATCTAAGCTTTTCCAGTTCGACCATTATCGTCACCGTCTTCAGTTGATTTCAAAGGCATATATCTTTTACCGCGATAACCTTTTTTACGCATAGCTATGAAATCGTGCTGATGACGATAAAAGAAATGCTTTCGGAAGTTCAAAATGCAGCATCTCAGGCTATTGATAAAAGACATCGTTTTATGCTTTTCATCTGTACATCTTCTCTTGAACCCAGGATATTTAGGTTAGTTAAGAAAGTTCTAAAAGCTTACTGGGAAGTAGCGGGCGAAAGAAAATTGTTAGTTGTTGGAAGAAGTAAGTTTACTGAAATGGCTGAAGAGTTTTTTAAGAATGCAAAGGTGATTCACTACAAAGATACACCAACAGTTCTTGGAGAAACGCACCAGTCTTTGCTTATAGATTTAACAGAAGGATTTCATCCCAACGACTTGGGAATAGTAGTTGAAACAGTTGAGGAAGGAGGAATACTAATAGCTGTTTCTCCAAAATTAGAAGAATGGAATAATTTGGTTGGCAAGTGGCATGAGGAAATGATAAGCTCCCCATATACTGTTGATGACATAGTTCCAAGATTTTATAGGAGGTTTATACGCAAAACTCTTGAGGCTATAGGTATAATAATTTTTGACGCCGATAAGAGAAAAATTGTAAAAAAGTACGAACCTGCAGAAACTGAAGAGAGTAGAGAAGAAATAGTTATACCTGAAAGTAGGGAGATAAAAAGAAAATTGTACAAGCTTTGTGCTACACAAGATCAAATCAGAGTTCTTCAGCTTTTTGAAAGATTTTTTGACAGAGAAAAAGATAGAAAAGCAGTAGTTATAACTGCAGATAGGGGAAGGGGAAAGACTGCTGTTCTGGGTATAGTTACGCCGTATTTAATCTCAAGAATGCAAAGAGTTCTAAAGAGAGCTGTAAGAATTATGGTTGTTGCACCAACTCCTCAAGCGGTTCAAACTTACTTCAAATTCCTCAGAAAAGCGATGGTAAGGCAGGGAATGAGGGAGTTTAAAGTTAAGGAAACGTCTGGAATGATTACTGTGCTTAACAGTAAATACGCGAGAGTGGAGTACGTTGTGCCGAGGAGGGCTATGGTCGAAAGCGAATATGCAGACATAGTAATTGTGGATGAAGCGGCAGGTATCGACGTTCCCGTTTTGTGGGAGATAACGAAAAAAGTACGTTACATAGTTTTCTCCTCAACAATACACGGTTACGAAGGGGCGGGGAGGGGTTTTAGCATAAGGTTTTTGAAAAAGCTCGAAAGTGATGAAAACACGGAAGTAGAGAAGATTCATTTAGAAGAACCGATAAGATACGGTAAAGGAGATCCAATAGAGAAGTGGCTTTACGACGTGTTGCTACTGGATGCTCAGCCTGTTGAGCTTGATGATGAGGATTTGAGAGCGATAGAAGAAGGAAAGCTGGAATTTGAAATGATAGACAAAGACAAACTACTCAAAGACGAAAAACTCCTTAGAGAATTCTTCGGAATATACGTTCTCGCTCATTACAGAAATAGGCCATCTGATGTAGTTATACTGTTAGACATGCCAAATCATTTAGCTTTCAGAGTTAAAGTTAACGAGAAGACTGTTTGCTCAATCCACGTTGCGATTGAAGGAGGTATAGATGAAAAAACCATAGAAGAAATGGCTGATGGATTTAAACCAAAAGGGCAAATAATACCCGACCTTATACTGAAACACCACTGGGACTACGAATTTCCTAAGATGTTTGGAGTCAGAATCGTTAGAATAGCAACTCATCCATCAGTCATGGGAAGAGGTATTGGTAGCTTTGCTTTGAAGAGACTCGTAGATTGGAGCTGTGGAAACGAGTTCGACTGGATCGGTTCGGGATTTGGTGTGTCTCCAGAACTACTTAAGTTCTGGTTGAAGAATGGCTTTTTGCCTGTTCACATGACTCCTCAGAGAAATGAAGTTTCTGGAGAACATACGGTTGTTGTGATGAAACCCCTTAAAATGCACGTTCAGGAGATAGTCGAAAAGTTAAACGCCAGTTTTGTGAAAAGACTACTTGAGTGGCTAAGCGACGAACTCTCGGATTTGGAGGTAGAAGTATCTATTCAGCTTTTACACTCTTTACGTAGGGATTTTAACTATCCCGCGCCGGAAATAGATTACGTGAACAAAAAAAGAGTTAAAAAGTATCTGCAAGGAGTCAGTCTTTACGAGTACTCCTCCGACGTTTTGAGGCCATTAGTAAGGTATATGTACTCAAGAACTAACAGAGCTGAGCTGAGTGAAAAAGAAGAGACGGTTTTAGTAGCTAAATGTCTCCAGCTCAGAGATTGGACTTACGCTGGAGAGTGTATTGGAGAATATGGAATGAGACCGTACAAAACTCTGCTTTCTGCACTAAAAAAAGTCTGGAAGTGGTATGAAAACCTCAACGGTTAATAGTAAAAGTACTCGAAGTAGTCGTAAGGGAAGTCTTCTATTCTACCTCTGTCGCAGTAGTCTAAAAGCTCTCTGTCAAAAGGAATTTGAGCTATTAGGTCTATGTCGTATTTCCTGCACAGTTCTATTGCTTTATCTTTTCCGAACAGGTATATTCTTTCTCCACACTTGGGACACTCGAAATAACTCATGTTTTCTACTATTCCAAGCACTTCCGTATCCATTTTTCTTGCCATGTTTATAGCCTTCTCAACTATCATGGCTGACAAGTCTTGCGGTATCGTAACCATAATCAGCCCATCGAGTTCTACGAAATCCATTACGGTTAGTATTGCGTCTCCCGTTCCGGGAGGCATGTCAAATATTAGGTAATCCAATTTACCCCACTCAACGCTTCCGAGAAAACTCCTTATTGCCGTGTTTATTGCGAGACCTCTCCATATAACTGGTGATTCTCTGCTTTTCAACATGAATTGTATTGATAGAACTTTTATCCCGTATTTATCCGTGTAAACTGGATTTATCCCCTTTGTACCTATTGTGAGTTCCTGAGCTTTATCTTCTATTCCAAAAAGTCTCGGTATAGATGGACCTAAAAAGTCAGCGTCGAAAATACCAACGCTTTTTCCCTGCCTTGCGTAGTGAACCGCTAATAAGGCAGCAATAGTTGACTTTCCAACTCCTCCTTTACCACTCGTAACTACTATTTTGTGTTCTACGTCTTTCAATTTTTCAGCTATATCTTTACCAGTTATGATTTTTTCTTGCATAGTATCACCTCATATCTCTTCATAACCTCATAATCCCCTAATAAAATTCATAAAATCGTAAACCTTAGTAAGGCGTTGCCCAGCTTTCATCGTCTTTGTAAACTTTCTCGTCTATTATCATTTCTCCCTCTACAAGCGGTTTCGGATCTACAACTGCTTCTATTCTGTAAAGCGTGGACTTGTACCAGTTCCAGTCTATTTCAGCTCTAAGCTTTTCTACAACTGGTAGCTTTTCCTGAAATCTAAAGAAGTTCTTTTCTTCCTCAGGATAAACGCTAAACTTTCTTATCATATCAGTTATTACGAAACCCATTTCGTGTATCATCTCTTGTATTTCATACCACTTCTTCCTCGAAGCTTCGAGAGTTGTCAATCCAAAGTAGCCGGAACATCCTGCACTTTTGAGTGTTGACACACCTCTCGAAAGAAACAGCTTTAATCCCGGAATTGTTTCTACTGGATCCGTAACAAATACGTCGTACTTCTTTCTAAGCTCTTCAGGAAAAGCTTTCTGTACGTCGTAAACTCTCGCCTCAACTGGCAGGCTATACTCTTCAGCTTTGGAGTTTATGAATTTGACAAGCCTTTCATCTATTTCTACTACTGTAATTTTTTCTGGCACTCCTGTAAGGGCAGCAGCTAAGCTGAACAAATCGTCATCTCCTACAACGAATATTTTTGACCTCAAATCTCCTCTTTCGTAAAGAAACTCGACTCTCTTCATAACGCCATCTACGCTTATAAATCCCTGATCGTAAACTTCTATTGTCTCCGGTCTCTCCTTAGCTATCTTCTTATACTCCTCAAAAGCCTCTTTAAACTCTTCAGCTATTACGTAACCGCTACCATCGCAACACTTACACCTAACGTCGGAATAAAACAACTTCTCCTCTTCTTTCAGTTTCTCTCCTTTTTCAGTTAATTTTACTTTTCCGTTTTCGACTTTCAGCAATCCATCTCTTTGCATTTCCTGTATTATGTTAAAAAATTCTGGAAGACTTGCATCTTGGGAGTCTATCAGCCTGTAAATTGAAATCTCTCCATCTATCGCCTGCAATATCTGATTTACTATTCTCCTATCCATGCCTTCTACTTGCATTCTTTTTTACCCCCTGTCGAGCACGTAGTGTCTGTAGGAGCGAGGTTTGAATTTTTCCAAAAACAGTTCAAAAGCTTTTTCCGCGGCTTTAGCGTCGCCACATGTAAATATGTCGAGATTTACAAGCTCGTATTCTGGCCAAGTATGCAAACTTACATGGGATTCCGCAACTAAAACAATTCCAGTTACGCCATACGGCTCAAATTGTTTGTAAACGCTTCCAACTTTCGTAAGCCCCGATTTCTCAACTACCTCCTCTACTATTTCCCTTACTGTTTTCTCATATGAAATTAGCTCCTTTGGAACTCCATACAACTCCGCAATTATGTGCTTCCCGACTATCATGGTCATCACCCTTCTTCATTTTTTCTCACCCCTTAACAAACGAATAACGCTTTTAGAGCGTTTCCCGAACTAAATTAAGCTTATTTTACTTTTTCGTGTTTGGGAAACGCTTTTCAATGAGTGCATCACTCTTGATGCAATTGCTTTTAAAATTTTCGCATAACGAATGGAAAATCACGGTTTTTAACGAAAATGGAAAAAAAGCTAAGCTTCAAAATCGTTTCGAATTGCTAAAAATTAACCGTTTTCTCCCATTTCTTGAGTTATCGATTATTTTTTGAATCTGTGTTTTCTAAGGATTTTTCAACTCCTAAAATTTTAATGCTTTTTAATGAGAGATCTTGGTATTATGCCTTGTAGCATCATTAAATCCGCTATTGTTATTGCAACCATCGCTTCCACAACTGGAACGGCTCTGGGAACTATACACGGGTCGTGCCTACCTTTAACTACTATTTCCGTCTCTTCCATAGTCTCAACGTTTACAGTCTTTTGGGGTATTGAAATCGAAGGAGTTGGCTTTATTGCAGCTCTAATTACTATGTCTTCTCCACAAGATATTCCTCCCAAGATTCCTCCAGCGTTATTTGTTTCGAATCTTATTTTTCCATCTTTAAGGATTACAGCGTCGTTGTGTTCGCTACCCCTCATTTTTGAGCATGAAAAACCAGAACCAATTTCCACACCTTTTACTGCAGGTATGCTCATAACAGCGTAAGCCAACCTCGCATCCAATTTGTCGAATACGGGTTCACCTATTCCGGCAGGAACGTTTTTCGCAACTACTTCTACAACTCCTCCAACGCTATCTCCACTCTTCATAGCTTCGATTATTTTTTCTTCCATTAAAACGGCTTTTTCTTCGTCTGGACACCTTACAGAGTTTTTTTCGGCTCTTTTAAATATTTCCTCTATTTCTCCACTTACTTCGCATCTTATTCCTGCTATTTCCTTGGTATATCCGTAAATGCCTACTCCAAATTCTGAAAGGAGCTTCTTTGCAATAGCTCCAGCAGCTACTCTCGCTACAGTCTCTCTCGCAGACGCTCTTCCTCCACCCCTCCAATCCCTAAACCCGAATTTTGCTAAGTACGTGTAGTCTGCATGCCCCGGTCTTATCAGATTTTTAATTGGTTCATACGCTTCTGGTCTTGCATCTCTATTCCAAACGAGCATTGAAATAGGAGTTCCAGTAGTAAGACCTTCGAAAATACCTGAAAGAATTTCAACTTTGTCTGATTCTTTTCTCTTTGAAGCTAACTTACCTCCCGGTTTTCTTCTGTCCAATTCTTTTTGTATGTCTTCCTCATTAAGTTTTAAACCAGCAGGTGGGGAATCTACAACGCATCCTACTGCTCTGCCGTGACTCTCGCCCCAAGTGTGTACTTTAAAAACAATGCCAAAACTGCTCCCCATTTGTACCCCTCACAAAACAGCTTTTACAGCGTCAACGCTCGCATCAACTTCTATAGGTTTTCCGCAAACTCTTATAACTGTTTCCGGATCCTTTAGAAGGTGTCCGGTTGTTATACAGACTATTCTTTCCCCCCTTTCTATCTCGTCTTTTTCAGCCAACTTTATTAAACCTGCAATACTCGCAGCACTTGCAGGTTCTACTCCAATTCCTTCCATCGACGCTAATATTTTCTGAGCATTTATTATTTCATCGTCGCTGACTTCTTCTGCTGTACCTTCCGATTCGTATATCGCCCTTATAGCTTTTTTAGCGTTTACTGGTTGCCCAATTCTTATAGCTGTAGCAACTGTTTCCGGATTTTTTACGGCTTCTATGTCGTCTCTGCCTTCTTTAACTGCTTTGAAAACTGGATTTGCTCCTTTCGCCTGAATTCCCGTCATTTTTGGTATTTTATCCGTCAGACCAAACCTTACCAGTTCTTTAAATCCTTTGTATATAGCGGAGATATTGCCAGCGTTTCCAACTGGTAAAATTATTCTATCCGGTACACCTATTTCATCGGCTATTTCAAAAGCTATGGTTTTCTGTCCTTCTAACCTAAACGGATTTACTGAATTGAGTAGATAAAATCCTTCTGTCCTGCAAACTTCTCTTACTATCTTTAATGCCTGATCAAAGTTGCCTCTTATTCCTATTACTTTTGCTCCATGCATTAAAGCTTGAGCGACTTTACCAAGAGCTACCTTCCCCGCTGGTAATAGCACGTAAGCTTTTATTCCAGCCTTGGCAGCGTACATAGCCATAGATGCAGAAGTGTTCCCCGTAGAAGCACAAGCAACTGCACTTTTTCCCAGCTCTATTGCTTTTGTAACTCCAACAGTCATTCCCCTATCCTTAAAGGATCCAGACGGATTAGCCCCTTCGTGTTTCACGTAAACTTCAACTTTAACATTTAGCATGTCTTCAATTTTTTTGCACCTATAAAGAGGTGTGTTACCCTCTCTAAGGGTTACGGGTTCAATTTTTACTGGTAGAAGTGATTTGTACTTCCATACGCCCTTTAAGTTTCCGTCAAGTTTAAAGGAAAGTTTGGTTTCCTTTATTAAGACTTCGAGCAATCCTCCACATTCACATGTGTACATGTCCTCTCTCGAATACTCCCTGCCACACTCTATGCACTTCAAGCAATACTCCATACCTTCTGCAGTGTAACTGAACATATAAATTTAAGGAAAAACTTAATTTACAGTTTCATTTAATGAACGGTAGTTATGAGAGCTTTAAAAATTTGCTCGGCCTTGATTTTAATCGTGTTAGCGATGAAAATGGCTTTAGCTCTCAACGCCGGGAACATAGACCTCGTTTACTACAACAACTCTAAGCCCGTTTACGAAATACAGTTTTTAACTGTACCTCTCTACTACGATACATCTCATACTCCAAAGCTAATAGTCTATGGAGCTGGAACTAACTTCAGCATACAAGTAACGGACTACATCAACAGTAACGTTATAGTTAAGCTCGTAAACGTTTACGACGGAACTGAAAGAGTAATAGGCTACCTTACAAGCTCCGAGCCGAGCAAAAAGTTCGTTATATCTAACTTATATCCCGGATATTGGACGATAGTTCTGGTTTCGAGAAAAGCCGTTTGGAATATAGGTAAAACGCACGAAATAAAAATAGTAGGAAATCCAAAACTGATTTTGGAGTTGCTAAACGGTAAAAACGTAACACTTGGAGATATGGTTAGAGTTAGGGTTAAAGTAGTGGGGCTTTACGGGGAAACGAACGTAAGCATGAAAGTTGAGGGGCAAAAAATTTTGCATTTCTCGAAGGTTTTAAAGGGTAACAGCGTGTGGGATGTTGCAATACCTTCTAAAGAGATTGGAGTTGGTAAGTGTAGGATCGTCGTAAGTGCTATGGGAATTACTGGGAGTATAACGTTTAATATAACAAAGCCGACAGTCGGGTTGAACTTAACAAACGTAACAAACGTAAATGTTAAAGTGAACAAATCTAAGGTTAACGTTAGCGTTAATACTAAGGTTGCTGTTAACAGTACTGAGGTTAACAAAACTAAAGCCGTTGAAGTTGGAGTTAAAAGAGAAGTTAACAAAACCACTAAAATTACAAAAATTAATAAAAATGAAACTGGAGTAGAAAGAACTAACAACACTGCAAACAGCACCATCAATAAAACATCTAAGAAAACGCCCGGTTTTACGGCAATAACATTAGTAGTTATTGTACTACTCCTCAGAAAACTGAAACGCTAACCATTACTTTTTTAAACCTCTGTATTTCTGTATTTAATGTCAACGTAGAAAAGCCGGGGTTGCCGAGTGGTAAGGCGCACGCCTGGAGAGCGTGTGGGCTCTGCCCGCGTGGGTTCGAATCCCACCCCCGGCGTCTTTTATGTTGGAGCTTTCATGTCTTTTTTAGGTGAACTAATTAATTTGTATGTATGACGAGATTTAACGAGGCTATTAAGAGAAAATTATATATATTTGGGTAAACAAAAATTTACCCATAGGAGGTGATTGATATGCCCATACCACCTTTTGATGACTTCATTTCGAACCTCATATGGCTGTTGTTTCTTGGATTTATACTGTACTTAATCTACAGCTTTGTGGAAAACAAGAAAACAGAGAAGAGTATAAGTTATGCCGAGCTTTTAGAAGAGATGAGGTTGTTGAGAAGAGAAATAGAAGAATTAAGAAAAGAATTGAGAGAATAGGGAAATTAAATGGATACGGCAGAAGAACTGGCAGAATTACTCAGAGTACTGTCGAATCCCGTGAGGTTGAAAATACTCGCCCTCTGCCTCGAAGAGAGAAGTTCTAAGGAGATCAGAGAAATTCTCGGCTTATCAAAACCTCTGTTTATCTCCCACATGAAAAAACTCCTGAATTCAGGACTTATTTCTTGTAAGGTTAAAAGGCTTGATGGAAAAGCAGTTAAATACTACAAAACAGTAAACTTTGAAATCTGCTGTAGTACTGAAATTTTAAAAGACATACTTGAGGAAATTTATCTGTAAATTCTTCTTTCTATTGATTCAATTCTTTCTTCCAGATCTCTTAAATACTCTCTAAGTCTGGAATCTATTCTCTCCTCTATTTCAGCCGAATTCATGGCAATTATTCTCTTGGTACTTTCTAACTCGTTCATTAACTCTGAAATTCTCAATATCAGGCTTATTATGAGAATGCTAAGAGAAAGAGTAAAGAGAAACGCAAAAAACACGACTATAGGATTAAAGCTGTTGTAAAGGGTGAGCCATTGAGCTGTTAAGAGTATTGAGGAGATTACCATTACTACTGCAACGACTACATCTCTTAGAATGTCGTTCAACTTATCACCCCGAAGGATTTTAGTAATACTTCGACGTTGAGTCTTCCTTTGCTAATAAGTTTAACTGGTGAAGATATGGTAATTCTAGCTGGAGAGAACAAATTCGGGTCTATTTCGTAGAAATTGTAATTAGAATCTTTGAACACTTCGTAGAAGGGTTTTCCGTAATCTTTTGAACTATCAGACGTTAAATTAGCTTTGTCAATCATATCCATTTCAGATTCGTCGAATTCGGAGAACAGAAAAGCGCTGCCATAGTAAAGCAAACAGTCGTTAGTCATTCCCATTGCTTTTAAGCTATCTCCCGACAGGGGCGCAACTGGCGCGTTACCGCATCCCGAAAAGATCTTTTTTACATCGAATCCAAGTTGAAGTAGTCTGTACATAGCGACTTCAACTATTCTCGCAGAAATCTGAATACTCCCAACTAAGGAGGAAGTTGGAGCTACGAGAACGTAAACGTCTTCACTTTCAACATCGCACTCTTCGGCTATGTAATCTACAACCCTCTCGTCAGGCAAAAGATCTGATTCGAGAGTTATTACAGCATACTCTGCGTCATCCTCGTAGTCTATTAACTCGTAAGTTTTCTTGGGTTTCAAAGCTAAGGCTCTTGCCGGACCGCTACCCATTGCAAAGTAGTTGTCAATTTTTATCTGCCAACCAGCTTTTTGTGAAGCGAGACAGGCTAAAACTGGATTGTCCGTTCTAACTTCTACGAAAGGTACGACTAAATTGCCAACGCTACCCGTTTTTACATTTACTTCCGCCAGACCAGCCATGCAAACTTCGGAAAAAAGTATGCCAGCGGAAATGCTTCCTTTAACATTAACTCCAAAGTCTATGACCCAAGCCCCATTTTTCAACCTTTGAAACTCAATTCCGTACTGCTCTCTATACTCATCGCTGTAATCGAGCATTTCTTCTACAATATCCTGAGCAAGTTCGTTAACACTTAACACGTATTTCCTCTGCTTAGAACTATATCAGTGTTTTGTTTTTCAGTGTTTCGTTTTTAATGCCAAAGTCAAAAATGCTAAAGTCAAAGGCTGTTTTAAAGCTGTTTTAATGCCGAAGTTGCAACTTCAACTACCACAGTTTTACTTTCTCAAAAAACGGTGGTTTTTCTTTAATCAGATACGCTTCTGGTGCGAGCAAAGCCTCCCCATTCGTGCATAGCCTAAGTACTTCCATTACTTGTGCAGAACACAGCATTGAATATCCTATGGGATTTCTCGGCAATTCTTTCTCCAACTTTTCAATCACTTCGATTTTACTGTCTATGTCTTCAGGTAAAAAGCATGTAACTGCGGGAGGTATAAAAGGAACTCCTAACTTTTCAGCCGCTTTTGCTGATAGTTTGCAATATCTGTGGGAGATTACGACGTCACAACCTCTAAGAGCTTTCTCAAAAAACTCTAAGCTCAATTCACTGGCTAAATTGGAAATTACTAAGGTATCTTCTTTTGAGTTTGGAATGTCGTAGCTGTTGGCATCGTAAACATCGAGAGAGACGTCGCAGAAAACGTCTTGGGGAGTTATAAAATCTCCCACATATCTAACGCAATCAACTCCAGCCCTCCAAAGCAAGTTCATGACAAATCTGCTACACACGACACCTATTCTCAACCGGGAAACGTATTCATCGATTTTAATGCTGTACTTCATTAGTTCGAGCATTAACAGAGTTACAAGACAAATTTTTTAATAACTTTCGCAAAATCCGTGTTGTGAAGCTTGAAGACCTTATAATGAAATACGTAGCAACTAACGCACTAAGGTATGGAAAGCCAAACGAAAAGGCAGTAATGGGAAAAGTAATAGCAGAAAAACCTGAACTTAGAAAAAAAGCTAAGGAAATACTCGAAATAGTTAGAAAGTGTATCGAGGAGTTTGAAGCTCTTAGCGAGGAGGAAAAAAAGGCTTTGGTAACATCCTTAGCAATAGAAGAAAAAAAGGAAGAGAAAAAAGAGAGAAAACTGCCAGAACTGCCAAATGCAGAAAAGGGAAAAGTCGTTATGAGGTTCGCTCCAAACCCGAACGGTCCTCCAACTCTCGGTTCTGCGAGGGGTATGGTTGTAAACGACGAGTACGTAAAGATGTACGATGGACAACTAATTCTAAGATTTGACGATACGGATCCGAGAACTAAAAGACCTTTGTTAGAAGCATACGACTGGTATATAGAAGATGCAGAGTGGTTAAACGTCAAATTTGACAGAGTAATTTACGCTTCTAAGAGAATACCAATTTACTACGATTACATAAAAGAACTGTTAAAAATGGAAAAAGCGTATCCGTGTTTTTGCTCAAGAGAGGAGTTCAAAAAATATAGAGATGCTGGAATCGAATGTCCTCACAGAAATACTACTGCAGAAGAAGCTTTAGAAGTCTGGGAGAAAATGCTTTCTGGAGAGTACAAAGAGGGAGAAGTCGTTATAAGAATTAAAACAGACATGAAGCACAAAGACCCAGCTATAAGAGATTGGGTTGCTTTCAGAATAATAGATTGCGACCACCCCCTCGTTGGGAATGAGTACAGAGTATATCCAACCTTAGACTTCGAATCGGCAATAGAAGACCATTTACAAGGAGTAACACACATAATAAGAGGTAAAGACTTAATCGATTCTGAAAGAAGGCAGAAGTATATATACGACTACTTCGGCTGGGAGTATCCGGTAACGAAGCACTGGGGTAGAGTGAAAATTCACGAGTTTGGAAAGCTTTCTACGAGCGAAATTAGAAAGAAAATAGAAAAAGGTGAATACGAGGGGTGGGACGACCCGGCTTTACCGACTATAAGGGCTTTTAGGAGAAGAGGTTTTAGAGCAGAAGCTATAAGGAAGTTTCTTTTATCTCTTGGAGTTGGAGAGAACGACGTTTCTGTTAGCCTGAAGAACCTTTACGCGGAAAACAGAAAATTGATAGACAAGGAAGCAAACAGATACTTCTTCGTTTGGGATGCGGTGGAAGTAAAAATAGATGGTTTGCCCGAAGAAGTTACAGTTAAAATACCTACGAAACCTGAAAGCGGCGAATTTAGAGTGTTAAGAGGTGAAAAAACAGTTTTCCTAAGTGGAGACGACTGGGAAAGGTTTAAAGATGGAGAGCTTGTAAGGTTGAAAGACTTCTGTACAGTTAAAGTTGACAAAGAAAATAGAGTTTTGGAGTTCGTGTCTTGGGAGATGTCCAATGAAGTGAAAAAAGGTAAAAACATCGTTCATTGGCTTAGCTGGAGTGATTCAGTCGTATGCGTAGTTATAGGAGATAAACCAAGGCTTAAGTGGGGGGGTTTTGCCGAAAAAAATGCTTTAAAAGATGCAGGAAAAGTTGTGCAATTCGAGAGGTTTGCTTTCTGCAGGATTGAGTTTGCGAGCGATGAGGGGATCAGAGCTATCTATACTCATCCATAAATTTTTCAATCCTTTCCACTGCTTTCTTTAAAGATTCCATCGAGCATGCGTAGGAAATTCTGACGTACTTCTCGTTACCTTCTCCAAAAGGTATTCCGGGAGTTAAAGCTACCCCATGCATGACTAATTTCTCTACGAACTGCATACAGTTTTCGAACTGCTCTGGAATCTTGGCAAAAATGTAAAAAGCTCCTTCTGGTTTTACAGCTTCAAATCCTATACGTTTTAACTCTTTGTAAACGTAATCTCTTCTTTCTTTGAACACTTTTCTCATGTTTTCAGTTACTTCGTCAAAAATACCGCTAAAAAAAGCTTCTGCAACTGCTTTTTGAGCAAAAGCTGGAGCACAAACTCCGTTGACTTGGTGAACTTTAAGCATCGAATCTATAAGCTTTTTGTCAGCTATTGTAAATCCAATTCTCCATCCAGTCATAGCGAGGGATTTGGAAAATCCGTTAACTACGACTACGTTTTCAAAATCAACGAGGTTCACTGGCTTTTTATCGTAGTAGATCTGATCGTATATTTCGTCACTTATAACTATAGCTTTTCTTTCCTGAGCAAGTTCTACGACTTCTTTAAGCGTTTTCTCATCTTCAACTACTCCTGTTGGATTGTTTGGATAGTTTAAAAAAACGACCGAAGTTTTCTCGCTCAAAGCTTTTGAAATTTCCTCAACGTTTAACCTAAATTCAGGGTGCGTTTTAACTTGAACTGTTTTTGCTTCGCAGAGCTTCGAATAAACGAAGTAAGAGAGAAAGTTTGGCGAGGGTATTAAAACTTCGCTGTTTCTTTCTATAAAGGCGAGAGATGCGTTTAACAAAGCTTCGCTTCCTCCAGTCGTTATCATTACTTCCTCTTTTTCAACTCCATATCTTTCAGCTATTGCCTCTCTCAGCTCATCCAGTCCAAAGTTAGAAGTGTAGTGCGTATAACCTTCTTTCTTAGCTTTACAAGCAAACTCAATTATTCTGCTATCTGTATCGAAGTCTGGCTCTCCAATGCTGAGACTGATTATGTCTATACCCTTCTTTTTTGCACTCTCCACGACTTCGAACATCCTCCTTATCATTGAAGTGGAAATTTCCTTAACTCTACTCGCTTCCATAAAATCACCCCAATATATCGCTCAGGTCAAGCTCCTCCTCTTCAAACTCGAATTCATCGGAGAACTCAGGTACTTCTTCAAATTCTTCGACTTCTACTTCTTCCACTTCTTCTTTTTCTTCTTCTACTTCCTCTTCTTCAACCTTGGGAGAACTTATGACTGCCTCTAACGCCTCTTTAACTCTTTCTTCGTATTTACTCAAGTCGGGGTTGTATATTCTCCAAGCCTCCTCAACTAACTCTTTTCCTCCTTTTTTCATATTTTCAATTCTCGACAAAGTGTGTTCTGCCGTTTCCACAATCCAGTAGTTCATAACATCCCTTTCAACCGGTACTATGAATTCTGGTCTAAGAGTTACTACAGTTCTGTTTCCTTCGAAAAGTCTAACCTTAGAAACGATGGCTACTATTTCTGGAGGATCGATTTTAAGTAAACTCTCCAAGGCGTCTGGCTGAAACTTGCCTATGAAACCTCTGAAAACACCCGTAGGATCGCTAACTCTTATTTTCCAAAAATCGGAATCGGGCCTTGTTTCTTCTCTGTCGAGCAGAACGCCTACTATAAAAACTCTACTACACGGAACGCCAGTTGGTAATAGTAGTTGAACGAGTTTTTCCTCACTTTCAATTCTATGAGTTGCCTCGTTTAATTCGAAGGCAAAAACCCTCCTCGCAACAGACCTCTTAAATCTATCCATAGTATCACCCCGAAAGCTTGCTCAAGAGTTCTTCTGCTTTTTCCTTTCCATCGTAGCGGAGAAAGTCTATTTCGTTCACTATAAAGTACCTCTCTCCTTTCCTTCCGGTAAATCTAAAATACCTTCCGAGCAGTCTATTCTTCAATTCGGATAGGACGACTTCTCTATCGTAATGCTTTTTAGCCATCTCTATTGCCTCTTCGAGTCCTATGCCAGTAAGGTACTTGATGTTGTCCTGATTCAAAATCACTTCGTAGTAACTTTCCCCATCGTCTATAACTCCTTTCACTCTCAAGTCATCGTAAGCTTCAGTTTTTCCGTGAACGGGACATATTCCTTTAGTAAGAACTCTGTTACACTTTTTACACCTTCTTATCAAACCGCTGTTCTGTTGTATCGCCACTAAGGCTCCTACCGCCTCGACTTCTCTTGGAGGTAGCTGAATGTCCTCGTCTATTTCTTCTATTCTGCTGTTTCTGTTTACGTTAACTTGCATTCTACCACCAAAACTGTCTGTAACGACGTTGGCGAAAAGGTAGCTTTTTCCTTCTTCGACTTCTGGCTTGTTTGCTTTTGCCCAGATTACGAACTTTATTATTCCCGTTTCGTCTCCAATCAACCCTACTTGTGAAACGTTTGGGCTTGAAGAATCCCAAAGCTGAACGACCTTGGCTTTTAAACTTACCCACTGGCCCGGAGTTTTTATGTCTTCAACTTTTACGAGTGGACTATCCGATACAAGTTTGTCTCTCGATATGTCAAGTTCTTTTATCAGGTAATTTTCAACTGTTCTTATAGCTTCACTTTCTGGGACTTTGAACTCTTCTATTAAAAGCTTAAGTCTTTTGTAAACGTCTTTTCTGTTTATCTCATATCCAGATTTTTTAAATTTTTCCACTATCTCTTCTGCTATCTTCTGAATTCTGTCCATGAATTGAAGTGTACCTATAACTATATGTTGCTTCCGAACACAAATTTTAAATTCAGGTATAGTGTCTGCTATTAAAAGGGCCCGTAGCTTAGCCAGGTTAGAGCGTCCGGCTCATAACCGGACGGTCGAGGGTTCGAATCCCTCCGGGCCCATCTTTACATGGGTTCAAAAATCTTGAGAAAAAAGGTTGAATATGCCGATCACACTTGAGACTCTTATCAAAAGAGTGGTTGAGGACTGCATATTAAGATGGGCGAAAGGCCTAAAGCCAACCACAACAACCCGCTATCTCTACTACATGCTAAAGTACCTCGAATGGTTGAAAGAGTAGGGTTACTTTAACTCAGCCGTTGAAATGCTCGAAGACGCCAAGAATGGAGACTTGCAGCGCCAAATTAGTGTTCTCATTTAATGGGTGTAGAGTAGCAACACGGGCCATAACGATCGCAAGAACAGACTGCAGTCAGTCAGAAACTTCTACGAGTATCACGCATCCCTCTTACGAGGTGGGAGAGGGAAAGAGCGTTAAGAACCCTCAGAGATAGACAAGCTCAGAAGCACAATGATGAAAGCCATGACTGTCGAAGAGTTTTGCCGCATCGTGATGGAGCTCCAGTAACCGTACAAAGCAAGCAATGATGACTTGCTTCCAGGCAGCCTTTGGTGGCTCGGAATATGATTGGTTCAACAAACACGTCTGGCACCTCATAATAAACAGGCTCGACAATCCAGAACCTTTACAGATTCCCATAGTCCGCAGCAAGGTATCCCGACTTAACGTCAAGAACTACTACGCTTTCATCGGTAGAGATGCAAAAACCCTATAAAAGAGTGGCTCGAAATACGCCCGAAATGTGATTGTGATTTACTCTTAGTAACCTACAACAGGATGATAAAGAAGAAGTATTTTCCCTTAAACTCGAGACTTCTCGCAAATATGCTCACACAAACGGTAAAGAAGCTTAAGATTGTCGAACCAGCGTTGAACATCTTAAGCGGGGACATCAAGGCCGTGAAGAAGGGGGTGAAGGTAGAGTGCTCGAGTGCTATCGAAACTCTCGCTGTTGAAAATGCGGAACTCAAAAGAGACAAACTCGAAAGAGTGTTGCGGAGGTTGATGGTGAAAGAAGAACGATACCAGTTCAATGTCAACTTTCCTCAAGCTTGATCCTCTCAATCCCCACCCTGTCGTATGCGGAATCGGAGCTAATTATCCTTCCCTCACAGTACGCTGCATGAAATGCATCGAAGACTCCGAGACCGTAATCCCTGATGTAAATCGCCGCCTTGAGTGGCTTATCATCTTCGAAGTTGCACATAGCCATTACGCTTGTGAAGATCCTGACTACATCGAGGTTGTACCTTTTAGCGAGGAGTGCGAGTTCTATAAACGTGACGACGGATGTTGTAATCTGCCCCTTATACTTCTCCAAAACACTCTTTGCCCTTTTTTTTCAACCAGTCTCTTTCCTTCAGCAGGGCGAGGAAGAAATCAGTATCGGCGTATATCATTTAAGCTCCTCCACTGCAGCCTCTTCGATCTCCTTCCTAAGCTCTTTAACTAACTTGTCGGGAAACCCTTTGCCGATTTCTTCAAACTCTCTCACCGGATCACTGGGTTTCGGTATCAGCAGGACTCCGTCCTTAACCTCAACCACGAAAACTTCTTTACCAATCTTTTCCCTGACCCGTCTCGGAAGGTACAGCCTTCCCCTATCATCAACTTTAACCCACATGATCACAATTTTGTGGGACAACTATTTTATTCTTCCCATTCAATCTTTGAGAGCCAACTACTTGTAGCGTCTTCTTATTCTACCTTTATCGATATCCAAAATGATTTCTTAACCCATCTACATCAACAATTTGCGTTTTCATTCCACATCCATTAGGCATTTTAAACTCCTAAGTTATGGCCGCATGACCATCATTTTTTAACCTTCTAAGAGTTCTATAAACCCGGTCATTTTCCAAAGAGTCGAAAAAATACATGAGTCAACAAAAACATTCATGAGCCTTTAGTTTCTTCCAATTTCTCAATAAGGGTGTGGTATGTTGACCCACAAACTTTTCAATAGCTTCTTCAATTGTCATTGTCTTTCGCCTCATTGCGATCACTATACAATTTAGAACTCCAATTAGCTATAAGACTTTCTTTTTGATTACTTCATCTTGTTGTTCAGGTAGCGCATTCTTTATCGTTTGAGTCTAATTTTTTCTACTGGAAACTTAGACTCCTTCCTATTCATTTCTGCAATTAGATGGGGTTACACATCGTAGGTCAGCGGTGGAGCTCTGCTTTTCTTAGATTTTTCTTTCAAAAGCATACTATCGCCTCTTGAGAGTGTCACGACTTCATTTTCAAGTTTGATACAGAATTCATTCAAATATGTAAAAATTTCATCTTTTATCAGTACCATATCAGTTTTTTGCCAACGCCTGGTGCATGTTCCGCATTCTTCTTCGCCAAGTATGTTAGAAATACTGCCTCACTTAAGTTTACAGTAGGGCGAAACTCGTTCTGAATCAATGTCAATTCTGCATGCCGCCCGCCAGTACCTATAGCGGCAAATCCAACCTCTAAGTTAAGTCTTCTGGAGGTTATATAATTGCCAGAGCTATCCCTCAAAGTCGAACCTCTCACGAACATAGATAAACAGAATGTAATAGTTAATGCCTGATGCTCGAAGAAACTTTCGCTGCCGGCAGCAAAGAAGATTTTGACCTCCTGGAAGACGAAGACTTTTCGAGGGGGATCCTGGCGAAGAGAATTTCGATTATTGGGGGAGCTGATTAAAATGCGATGCCCTACATGCGGCAACACAAGCTGCTTCGAACTCTCGACGACGTTTACATTTGTTGTTATTGTGGGAATAATATCTCTCCGGGCAATCGAAAATCGTATTTTTCTCACAACTACGTTTTTAGTTGATGTACGTGCCGTGGAGAAGAGTATTCTCCTGGCACTGTAGTGCTTGTGGTGAGTGTTGTTTAAAGTACAAACCAAAACTAACGTTCTACGAATACTTAAAGCTAAAGCACACGGGATTCGTAGAAGAGAGAGCAAATCGTTACTACATAAGAAAAGTGAACGGTAAGTGTCCTTTTCAAGAAGGAAGACTTTGCACTCTCCAAGAAAACAAACCACTGGCTTGCAAAGTATTTCCGTTCTTGGTTAAAAAGAACGCTAAGGACGAATTAGCTCTTTACGAATACGAAGGAGAAGAATTTTACGTTTACGTTGCAACAGATTGTAGAAACACGGTTTTAGCAAAAAAACCAACTGAAAGACTGGAAAAATTAGTTAGAGAAGCTGTAGAATTAGTTTTGGGTAAAAAGAGAAAAGTCGAAGAGATAACGTGCAAAACCGAAAATTTAAATTTTTGGAAAACGCCTAAGAAACGATGCAGATAATTCCCGGATCTCAGGGGTTGCTCGGAGTTAAATTGAGTAGGTTAACTGGATTTAGCTTAGGCTATGTTCAGATAGAAAAACTTCCGAGTGGAGAGAAATACATAAGGATAACGCAACCAGTCGAGAAAGCGATAGTGGTTAACAGCCTCGCATTTAATCCAGATGAAATGATAGTTGAATCAGTTTTAATAGCTGAAACTCTGAGAGAGTACGGTTGTAAAAAGGTTTACGCAGTTTTCCCATACATGCCGTATTCAAGGAGAAGGTTTATAAGAGGTGAGGCTTTTCCAGCAAAAGTCATTCCCAAGTTCTTTTCAGTGTTCGACAGAATATACGTTGTGGACTACCATCTCGAAGACTACATAAAAGAGATTAAAGAAGTTGAAATAAGAAACGTAAGTGCAATGGAAAAACTCGCAGAGTTTGCTGAGAGATTAGATGTAAAAGATCCAATTGTAGTATCTCCTGACGAGGAAGGTGTTAGGTGGGCTTCGAGGTTTGCCAGTAAACTTGGATTAGACTACGAGTGGTTGACTAAGATAAGGGTTGACGCGGAAAACGTTGTAATTGCATCAAAGCCAACAGACGTTAAAGGTAGAGACGTTTTCGTAGTTGACGATATGATTTCAGCTGGATCAACGGTAATTCAGGCAGTAAGAGTTTTGAAAAAAGCAGGTTGCAGAAACATTTACGTGTTTTCAACACACGTGTTAGCTAAAGCGGAAACGTTGAGAAAAATATACGAAGTTGGTGTGGAGGAGATATACGGCACGGATACAGTTCCGAGTCCAGTAAGCAGAGTCAGCGTTTCAGATGTAATAGCCAAAGCTATTCTCTACTAATTTTTTCAACTTTTTTCTCTTTTTCAGCTAACTTCTCTATTTTTTCTCCTTCCATCATTTCCTTGTATTCTCCTTCCGTAAGTTCTAAAACAACCGAACCTATGTAACCACAGTTCTTGCACATGTACTTTCCAGTTATACCCCCCGTATCGAGCGTGATTTCAGTTGATTTACATACCGGGCAGACCAAAATTTTCTTCATAGATTTACTTTGTGGAACGGATTATATACCATTTATGCCGTAAAATAGGCATGGCAAAAATAGAAGTTAGAATAACCATAGACGATTTCGAGGATTGGCTTAGAGAAAGGGGTTACGCAAAAATGCTTGGAGAAGAAAACTTGAGAATATACTTGAGGAACGGAATGTCCAGCTTGTTTTTCTCAAACAGTACACTTTTGATGAGTTGTATATTCACGAAACTTGGAATGCCTTCTGGTAGAGTGACTGACAAAATAAGGTCGGAAATTGGAAAAAGAGTTAGAAAAATTTACGCTGATAAGTACGTTTTAGAAATTGAAATTGAAAGTCAAGATTAAATCAAGATTGAGAAACCCTTTTTACGTACCTACCCCTTTCTGCTATCTCCTCAGCTCTTTTGATGACTTCTACATCTCCTTTTTCTAAGTAGCCATCTACGAAAGCCTCTTTAAATTTGAACCAATCGTCGTAGTAAGCTTTCAAAGCCTCAAAAAACACGTGAACGTCAACTCCTTTTGGTTCTACTCCTGAATCTACGAAAGACAGTCCAAAGTCTATGAAGTATATTTTGCCTTCTTTTAAAATCATGTTCATTGGCGTCACGTCTCCGTGTATTATATTGACTTCGTGCATTTTAGCGAGGTCTCTTCCTATCTTTTTGCAAATGTCTTCGTTCATAACGTCTCTAACGGCTTTTCCTTCTATTCTCTCCATAACTATTGTATCATCGTCAAAGTCCAGAACTATCGGAGTAGCAACCCCCTGCCTTCTCGCTAAGTTCATGAGTTTAATCTCCATTTTAGTCCTCCTCTTCCTCAACAACTCGTCAAGTTCTTTAACTCTGTATCTTTTTGGAATCCTTCTCTTAACTACAACGTTTTCGTAAATTTCAACTATCGCTTCTCCTCCAATGTACCTCTTTAACAACTTTCCTTTTTCAACTTCTCCTCTTACTATTTTCATGGAAATGTCTCACCTTTCAACTGAACAGCAAGAAACCTCTTTTTTACTAAGAATTACTCCCTTTGCGTTTCTGCTTTGTATTGGTACATCAGACACGTCAGTTTTCAGTAAGTAACCGTCTGAGCTAAGAGTTATTAGTTTCTCTTCACCTTCTACAACTTCTGTCATAACAACTTCTCCTCTATAGTTTATTACTCCAACGCCACCTCTCGAAACTTTTCTGTAATCTTTTATATCCGACCTCCTCGCGTAACCATCTTTCGAAACTGTAAGTAAGTATTTGCCGCTATTACAGCTTACCCACGCTATGGAATCTCCTTTTCTCAAGTTTATTCCCTTAACTCCTTTCGCATTCCTGCTCAATACTGGTACTTCTTCTAAGCCAAACCTAATGGTATATCCATTTCTTGTAGAAATAAAAACTTCTTTACCATCTACAGGACAAACAAAAGCTATATTAGAAGAAGAAGCTATTATTCCTGCTCTTTTCGCGTTTTCGAATTCTTTTACTTTAATTCTTTTTACATATCCTTCTTCGCTGACTATAAGCAATTCTTTTTCGTCAAATTCTTTGATAGGCACAGCTGAAACTACTTCATTGCAAGATATCAAATTTGAAAGCTTAACTCCCTTAGCGTACCTGTCGAGTTTTGGAATTTCATAGGCGTTAATACAGTAAGCTTTATTTTTACTAAAAATCAACAATTTATCTTTGGAACTACAAACTGTCATGTAAGCTGGAGTATCCTCTCTCAACTGAATGCCTATGACGCCTACACCTCCTCTTTTCTGCAACTTGAAGTTTAGAGGCATCCTCTTTACGAATCCCGCTTTCGTAAATATTACGATGCTTTTCTCTTCGCTAACTAGCTCTTCACTTGAAATCTCAGTCGCTTCTTTTTCAATTTCAGTCTTTCTTTCATCACCATACTTATCGATTAAGTAATGCATCTCTTCAACTATTATTTCGTCAATCCTTTCCTTAGAAGATAGTATTTCTTTATATTCAGATATTTTTCTCCTTAACTCTTCGTACTCCTTGATCAGAGATTCGATTTCCATTGCCGTGAGCTTTTGTAGCCTCGTTTGTAAAACGGCCTCAGCTTGTTTTTCGCTCATACCGTATTTCTCCATTAACGCTTTCTTCGCAAGTTCTGGAGACTTAGAAGATTTTATAAGTGATATAACGTCGTCTATGTTTTCTATGGCAATTTTTAAACCTTCTACGATGTGCAACCTGTCTTCAGCTTTCTTCAACTCGAAAGCAGTTCTCCTTCTAACGACTTCTCTTCTGTGGTCAACGTAAAATTCGATCATGTCCTTTAAGTTTAGTATTCTCGGTTCTCCATTTACTAACGCCAGCATTATTACTCCAAACGTAGTTTGCAAGCTTGTGTAAGCGTAAAGCTTGTTGAGAGCAGTAGAAACGTCTTCTCTAACTTCTACTACTACTCTAATACCTTCTCTATCTGATTCGTCTCTAACTGTTCTCGCATCGAGTCTTCCTTCTTCAATTAATTCCGCAATCTTTTCTACTAATTTGGCTTTATTAACTAAATATGGTATTTCTTTTATAATTATTTTTTTACCATCAATTTCAACTTTACCTCTAACTGTTATTTTACCTCTACCCGTTTTGTAAGCTTCAGCTATGCCATCTAATCCCGTTATTACGCCACCAGTCGGAAAGTCTGGACCTTTAACGTGCTCCATTAAATCTTCAATAGTTAAATTGGGATTTTTTATATATTCAATTATTGCCATACACACTTCTTTCAAGTTGTGGGGAGGTATGTTCGTAGCCATACCTACTGCAATTCCGGTGCTACCGTTTATGAGTAAGTTTGGAACTTTGGATGGAAGCACTATCGGCTCTTTAAGACTTGCATCGAAGTTTGGCTGGAAGTCAACGGTATCTCTATCTATGTCCTCTAAAATCTCTTCTGCTATCTTAGAAAGCCTGGCTTCAGTGTACCTCATAGCTGCTGGAGAGTCACCATCTATCGAACCAAAGTTTCCCTGTCCATCTATCAAAGGGTACCTCATAACGAAGTCTTGAGCCATTCTAACCAAAGCATCGTAAACAGCTGAATCCCCATGAGGATGGTACTTACCCAAAACGTCTCCTACTATCCTTGCACTTTTCCTGTAAGGTTTGTTTGAAAACAGTCCCATTTCGTACATGGCGTAAAGTATTCTCCTCTGAACCGGTTTTAAACCATCTCTAACGTCTGGTAGCGCTCTTCCAACTATAACGCTCATTGCGTAGTCTATGTAAGAGCTCTTAAGTTCTTCAGTAATCTCTCTGAGCAATTCCATCGCTTCTCCCTACTTACTGCGGTATTTAAAACTTTTAGAAAATTTAAAAGAAATTTAATTAAATTAAAAGTTAGAAAATTAAAAGTTAAATCAAAGTACTTCAAATTAAAGTACCGAGCAAAAATGCTAAAATAGTTGGTATGTTTAAGAAAGGCAATCCAGCCTGAGGTCTATCTGCAAACTTTGTTAGAAGTACTGTTAAACCAACAGCTCCTCCAATGAGAGGTAACCAAGCTGCAACTTTTAAGCCCAGAATTACTGGGGAAGTAACGAACCTCTGAGCTGAAGCTACTAATATGTTCGGTATAACCACATCTCCAACTCCAAGAAACACGGCTTTTTTCTCTTCTGGGTCTATTTTAATGTCCTTAACGTTTTTCGTTAGAGGTATTACAAAAAGCATTGGAACTGCGAGATCGGTAACTGATTCGGCGAGAGATAGCATGTGCTTCGTCTTGTAAACGGAAATAGCATCGTAAATTGCTAAAACGAGCATGAGTATAATTGCTGGAAGTGGTGCGAGACTTATACCGAATATCGATATTACTCCAATGGATAAAAAGTAGGCCGCTAAATCAACGCTTAACCATCCCGGACGCTTTAAAAGCAGGATTATAATTAAAGCGGAAGGAATTATACCGAGAAATCCAAGAAAAGGATAGAAAGTGTAATAACAGGAGAGAAATACGACTGAGTATAGCATAAATTTGAGAAAAGATTTGTACTTCGAAAGAAATAGTATTATACCAGTAAAAACTATTATTGCAGCGAAGTATGCTACGGAGTTCTCAACATTTTGTGGATTTTTAAAAGCCTGCATTCCCGCCGCTTTGTACTGAGGTGTTAAGATCGCACCGAGGTAGCCAGCAGAAACGTATATTGCGAGTATAACAAGAATTACCTTTGGGTTGAGTTTCATCGACTCACCTACATTTATTCCATTTCTATTTCAGCGTAGCTATCACTCGATTCCCAAACTCTAACGACTACTTTTTTTACTTTTCTGTTTTTTGCGACTTCTACGACTTTTCCACCAACCCATATAGCTATGTTCTCTGCAGTTGGCTGTTCTATTAAATCGTTTAAGTACGTGTGATCTAACTGTTTTTTCAGATTTTTAATTTCGGAAAAATCCATCACCATGCCGTCTTCCATTATCTCTCCTATAACTTCTACTTCAACTTTCCAGCAGTGTCCGTGCAACCTGCAACACTTACTTTCGTAAGGTAAGTTTAACTTGTGAGCGCCACTGAACGTAAAGCTCGTCACTATTTTCGATGTCTTCACTTTCAGCATATCACCCCCAGAGCCTTATCGAGTAAAGCCGGGAATTTAAAACGTTTTGCCAAATCCTTTTTAACATTTGCTTGCAACGTATTGGCATGAAGAAGTTATTGTTAGTACTGGTGTTGATGTCTGGCTTATTGATGGGGTGTGCAGCAATAAAAAAGCCCACAGTAAACGTTGTCAGTGTAAAACCAAGCTCTGTAACACCAACGAGCGTAATTTTAAATGTTAAAGTCAGAATAGACAATCCAAATCCCATAGGCGCTCATTTAACAAAAATAGAATTTGATATATATAATCAAAACCGCTATCTGGGTCACGGAGAGAAAAAGGACGTTAGCATTAAAGCAAATGGAATTACGGAGATTACAATTCCAGTAAAAATAGAAGACATTCAGGCAATAAAAGCTTTGTACACCTTAGCAAAAAATGGTGAAATTACGCTTAAAATAAAAGGTACAGCTTATGTAGATTTGAAGATTACAAGCTTTGGGATACCATTTGAACAAACAGAAACAATAAAAATTTAAATCATAGATTTAATTATTTTTAGAATTTCGTTCTTGCTTAGGTCTGAGAGTATGTTAACAAACACTTTACCTTTTTTGAAAGAGTAGTAGTTTCCGATACTGTAAACTTCTGTTCCGTTTACGTTTGCAACCTTAGATCCGATTATTTGAGCTGTTCCAGTTTTTTCTGTGATGTACAAGTAATTCTTTGGAATATTTGGATTTTTTACGTATTTTGCAAAGAGAGTATCGTTATTGTTTTTTATCACCAATACGCTGTAAAGCTTTAAGTCGTCAGTGTAACTTGGCACTATAGGCTTGAAGCTAAGGTATTTCTCAGCCTGTTCGAAGTTGTCGCATACGTATGTGTACTCAACGTTTTTCTTTGGTATTTCGATATTGAACAGGTTACTGTCAACGTTGTTTATACTTGCGTTTCTATAAACCTCGACGACATTTATTGGCCCAAACATAGTATTTGGATGAATTGTGTACTCTAACTTTACGGGCAAGTACTCTTTGCTGATCCATAGCTTGTAAGTGTTACCAGATCTGTTGATTTCGAGGTAATATCCGTCAGCTAATTTCTCGCCATAAACGACTTTACCGTTCTTAACTAAGTCAATTATTTTCATATAAAATTCTTTATGTATTTTACTGCTGTTCAGGAATTTAATAACTCTAACACTTTTTTCCGAGTAAACTACTTCTGTTGTACCATTGCAGACTTCCTTAACTCCCATTTTGGTATCATAAATGTAGAACTTGTTTGGTTTTTCAAAAGCATAAACGTAATTTAGGTTAAACTTTTTAGGAGATTTCTCATTGTAAATGAGAACAAATACGTCTGCTCTGTATGACTTTATCTCGTTATACTTTTCGACTACTTTTTTTGCGATATCTTCTTTTGTAATGCTTTGGTTTATGCTTTGATTTACAACTGTTGTATTGGTTACTGGATTTGTTTTTTGTTGACACCCCATTGTCAAGACGACTAACATCAACAAAATTACGAGCTTAGTTTTCATAATGTACAGGAGTTTAATTACAATATAAGTATTTTCCGAAAATTCGAGTTAACGTTAAATTAAAGTTTAATTATTTAATAATTATTTAATTAAGAATTTAACAATCTTCAAGATAACCTTCGAGTTCGAGATATACGTTCTCCACATCTTCGACCACTTCTCCTTTCCAAAAACCCCTTCTATTAGCCTCAATCAATCTCCTTGCTATTTCCTCCACTGCGTACGGGTTGTTTTTCATGAACCACTCTCTCATTTCTTCGTTTAGAACGTATTTTTTAGCAATTTCATCGAAAATCCAATCTTTTACGGAGTCGGTAGTAGCCTCCCATCCAAACATGTTTACTATTCTCTTCATTATATCTCCTGCACCTTTATAGCCGTGCTTTTTCATTCCTTCTATCCACCTGTCGTTTAGCAGAGTTATTCTCGCAACCCTTTCAACCTCCTCTTCAACGCTAACGACTTTTTCTCCGTCAAACTTAGGTCTCGTATCAGATATGTAAAGTTCAGGCCTTTTTCCTCTTACTTTCTCCACTGCAAGCATCAAACCTCCCTGAAATGCGTAAGGGCAGTCGTCACTGAATATATCCCACTCGTCAGTATAGTGGTTTCTAACAACTACTTCTACGTTTTTCATAGCTTTTAACATCCCATCTCTATCTTCAACTCCATATGCGTTGATTCCATACGCATACTTGCCCCACTCGATGTAGATTTCAGCTAATTCATCCCTACTTTCCCAGCACGAACTGTTTATTGCGTGATTTACTCCAGCACCGTAAGCTCCGGGCATGTCTCCGAATATTCTATGCTTAATTCCTTCTAAGGAGTGTTTTCTAACGAAATTCATTTCAAAAGGCTCGCCTAAGGAAGAAACTAAAGCTATAGCTCTATCTATTAACTCCACTAAGTTCATGAAAGTATCTCTAAACAAACCGCTTATCCTTACAAAAACGTCTATTCTTGGTCTTCCCAACTCTTCTAAGGGGATAACTCTAAGAGATTGAACTCTCCTGCCCTCCCAGACCGGTTCTACTCCAAGAGTGTACAGGATTTGAGCTATTTGTTCTCCGTCTGTGTTCATAGGATCGCTCGTCCACTGTATAAACGCTATGGTCTCTGGATATTTTCCGTACTTTTTGAGAAGTTTTTCCGTGAGCTTTTTTCCAGTTTCCCACGCAGTTTTCGTTGGAATCGCTTTTGGATCTACGGAATAGAAGTTGTACCCAGTAGGAATTGTTTCCAACCTGCCTTTTGTTATATCCCCCGAAGGTGCAGGTTCTACGAATTCCCCATTAAGAAATCTAAGCGTATTTTCAAGCTCTTTTATCTTTTTAAGCCTATTTAATACTTCCTTGCCAAGTCTGACACATTCTTCAAATTTTTCTACGTCTATACCCTCTATTTCTTTAATTTCGCCATTCAAAGCGTTTAGAAATAATTCTCTAATCCTTTTTCTCTCAGATACGCTTTTGACACCCAACCTGAGTTCAGGTCTAACAGCGGATAAAGCGTATTTTTCTGCACTTCTAACTACTCCAAATACGTGCAAACCTTCGTTGAATAGAGAGCAGTTTATGTCCGTCAACTTTGAGTGTAACTTAACAACGAAATCGTCAAAGTCCTCGTTAGATTCAAATTCAAATTTATATTTTTTAGATAAATTTATTATTTTATTTTTAATAATCTCTATTTGATTTTTGAGACCTCTTTCCTTAGCTTTGAAGTAGCTTTCTATAGCTTCTTCTAAATCTTCATAAATCTCCGCACACTCCATTGGGGGAGGAAGGTGGTCTATTATCGTAGAGTAACCCCTCCTCTTCGCCTGAGTACCCTCTGCTGGATTGTTTACTATGTATATGTAACCGTTTGGAACGCTTGAGAGGCAAACGTCTGGATAGCAGAAATTACTCAAACAGCAACTCTTTCCCGGCAACCACTCAACGCTTCCGTGTTTTCCTACGTGAATTATGGCATCAAAACAGCTTACATACCTATAAAAAGCCAGATATTCGTGTGGCGGAGGTAAAACAGGATCATGCACTATTCTGTGATCAGACTCTCCACTTCTTGGTGGTTGTACTGTAACAAAGACGTTTCCGAGCCAAACTCCTCCAATTTTATAGAATTCCTCTCTACTGCCCCACTTTTCGGTCATCTCAATTTTAACTTTTTCAGGCAAGTTTTCAAACCATTCACTGTAATTAACTTCTAATCCTCTTTTACCGCAACTGAATCTTCCACCCCACAAACCTTCTAATTCTCTTATCAACTCATCCTTAGTTATGACTTTAACGTTGTAGCCCGCTTTTTTCATTTCTTTTAAAATGTTAACAACGCTTTCAAAACTGTCAAGTCCAAGAGCAGTTCCGCTATTAGCTTCGTTATTTCCCGTAGATGAGCTGTGCATAATTATTGCAACTTTTTTGTCTTTGTTATCTTTTTTTCTTAAATTTATAAATCTCTCGGCTTGTTCAGCTATTCTCTTAACCCTTTCCTCAATCGGAACTGCCGCTAAAATTCTTTCGTTCCTTATTTCTCCAGAAAAAACTGTTGGATTTATAACACCGTCGAATTCTGGCATTACTACTGCCATTGAAAGTGTTATTGGACTTATACTATCTCTTTTCATCCACTCTTCGGGAGTTGTTGAGTATAGTTCTATTGCGTTTAAAATTGGAACGTTTAATTTTCTAAGCAGTTCTAAATCTCTACTAACTCTGAAGTACAAGCACCAAATAACGACGTCTGGTTTGGCAGGTAAAACGTAGTCCTCTATAGCTTTTTCTATACCCGGCATTCCAGCTTCTTTGTCTGGAAAAGTAAGGCAGAAAACAGGAATAGGCATTATACTTCTGCTCTCCAATTCTTTAATAAGCATGTCAACGTGAGCTGTGTTGTTAAAAAGAAATCTGGCTCTATAAAACAGAACTACTGCTTTTTTTGAGAAATTTTTAAATGGATACCAGTTTTCGTACTCCTCGTAACTCTTGAAGTAACCTCCTTTGGGGTGGTATATACCGTTCCATGGCATCTCAATTGGTTTAGCTGCTCTCCTCTCCTTTCCACTTGCAATTTCAAAGCACCTCAAAACAAAATTTTTCAGATTTTCTATTCCATCGTAAGCTAAGTACATGTACAGTTCTTTGTACTCTTCCCCTTTGACTACGGATTTGTCGTCAACACTCGATTTAAAAGCTATAATCTTAGCTTTTTCAGCAAGTTCTTTTTCCCACTCTCCCCTACCCATCTGGTAAATTACGTAGAGGTCTGCTTTTTCCTTTAAAAGCTCTTCACAGCTATTCTTTAGATTTAAAACCTGAACATCTTTAACGACTGCGTTTAAGTTCAAGCTTTCAATCGCTTTTCTGAGAAACTGACCGTTCCAAACAACAAACACGACTTTGACCATTTAACCTGAATTAAAGTCAAGGAATTTATAACAATTGTTCTAAAGGATTGAGCGTGGTAAGCATGAAAGTGGGTATATGCCAAATGGAAGACAAAGGAAGTGTAGAAGAAAACGTCAAAAGTGCCGTTAACTACGTAAAAAAGAATCAAAACGTGGACGTTCTCTGCTTTCCCGAATTTTTTGCGTACCCCTTAGGTTATCTAAGAAAGCTGACTGAAAAGTACGGTAAAAGAGCTGTAGAAAAAGCTTACACAAGCTGGATTCTCGAAGAAGTTGTGAAAGGTAGTAAAAAGCTTAGAGGTTACTTAATTGCCGGAAGTGTTATAGAAAAAAGCGATAACAAGTACTACAACACGTGTTACGTTTTAAGAAATGGTGAGATCGTAGCAAAATATAGGAAAATAAACGTGATAGATGAAGAAATAAAAGCTGGAATAACTCCCGGTAAAGAAACTGTAACTTTTAACGTTGAAGGAGTAAAAGCTGGAATAATGATATGTGCCGATTGTTTGAAAGAAGAAATAGTAAAAGAAGTTTGTAGTAATTCAAAAATAGTGTTTTTACCTATCTCAATGACCTCTCCCGATCATCCAAAAGTAGAAGGACATCCACTTTCTATTGCTATGGCTAAGAGTTATGGAGTAACAGTAGTAAAAATTTCGAGAATTTCGGTTTACGACGGGAAAAAGTTTGGGGTAAAGAGTGCGGTTATAGATCCATCGGGAATTGTAGCGGAGGCGGATAGGGTTGAAGAAACTTTTATGGTAGTAAATATTTCTTTCTGATAACTTTTAAAATCTCTTTTTTAACGTCTTCTATTCCTTCTCCGCTAACGGTAGAGAAGGCTATTCTATCTCTTTTGTCGTGTAAATCAGCTTTGCTGTAAACTTCTATAATTGGCTTTCCCAATTCTTTAACTTCCTCTAACAGTGAGAGTTGTTTTTCCATAGAATAACCACAGCTTTCCGTAGGATCAAGAACGAAGAGTATGCAATCAGCGAGGTGTCTTATGCAAAGTATGGCTCTTTTCTCTATTTCATTTCTCTTGTGTATTGGTCTGTCGAGCATTCCGGGTGTATCTACTATCTGAATTTTTTCTCCACAATCTATGCAATCTATTATTCCTACGTATATTTCCTTAGTAGTAAATGGATAGCTTGCAATTTTGGGCTTAACGCTTGATATCTTTGAGACTAAGCTCGACTTACCAACGTTTGGATAGCCGGCTACGACTACGGTGGGTACGTTTAAGAATACGGGAATTCTTCTCAAAGATACTTTTGCTTCGTTAAGCGTTCTCAACTCATCGTCTATCTGCTTTACAATTGAAGCTACCCTTCCATACGTCTCCTTTATAACTCTTTCAGGGTTTTTACCACCTTTTACTTGTTTTATACCCTTGGTAACTACTCTTTGTACCATGCTATCCGCCCATTTTAATGCAGCAAGGCTTTTCCTTATCCTTCCAATGCCAACTGTTAGGTCTATTAGCTCTCTGTAAAATTCAGGCATTGACGTGTAGCTCGGATGAGCTTTCACCACTGAGTTGAGATGAGCTGAAATTACGTTACCAACTGTAGCTATTTTGTTTATGGCTTTTTCCTTTCCCCTTCCAGATACCTTAGAAGCTCTTCTGAAAGCTTTATCGAGTAATTCATCTGCAGTTAATACCGTAGGCAATTTGTGCAAAATTTCGGCGTTAAAGTCCATCGCTAAGAGCTGTTACCGCGAGTATTAAAGCTAAACGGTAACACTGTGTAACTAAATGTCAAACGCTGTAGAAGTTCAAAAACGTGGAATAAGGTATTTATATTAGCTCGAAAAACACAAAAGGAAGGAGGAATAGGGTATGCTTGAGTTGACCCAGATTCAGAAAGATATACTATACGCTTTAATAACTCTTTACAAGAAAATGGGAGGAAACTCGATTAAAGGTGAAAAAATAGCTGAGCTTATAAATAGAAATCCCGGAACGGTAAGAAACCAAATGCAGGCGTTGAGGGCGCTTGGATTAGTTGAAGGAGTGCCTGGGCCAAAAGGAGGTTACAGGCCGACTGCTAAGGCTTACGAACTCATGGCAATAACAAAACCGGAAGAGTCTGTGAAAGTACCTGTAGTTGTTAACGGGAAAAGTATAGATGCAAGTGCGGAAGAAATGGATTTTCCATCTTTGAGCCATCCCGATATATGTACTGCGAGAGTGAGGATAGTTGGAGATATAAAATCAATAGAACCGGGAGATGAAGTAATAATTGGCCCAACTCCAGTAAACGAGCTTATGGTATGGGGAAAGGTTACTGGTAGAGACGATACGACTAACTCGATACTAATAAGCATAGACAAGATATTTGCACTTCCAAAAGATACAGTGGAAGAACACATGTCTTCTCCAATAATAACTGTAGATGCTGAACAAAGCGTTAGAGATGCTACAAAAGTATTGGCAGAAAATAAAATACATTGTGCTCCTGTGAAAAAAGGTAACTCGTTTGTAGGCGTAATCTGCCTTTTACAGATAGCAAAAGCTCTCTCAGATGGTAAATTTGACACTCCAGTTAGAGAGTATATGATACCAAAAGTCGTATTCGTGGAGAAAACGACTAAAATAAGAGAAGCTATGAGGATTATGAGGGAAGAGAACATGAGAATTCTCGTTGTAACAGATTCGGGGGAACCTGTTGGAGTTATAACAGCCCATAGGATACTGACAGAACTTGGGCCCGAACAGGTAAAAAAGTAACATGTACTGTTTGAGTTTTGAAGCTTCAAGAATAAGTGCAAACGTTTCTAAGTGCGTTATGTCTTCTAAAAATTTAAATTTGAATGAAGAATTGTTTATTCAAAATTATAACTACAATTCAATTTACGATTCAATAAGGATTTTAGAGGAAAAAATAGGTAATTCAAAATTAGAAGTTTTAGATTTAAAACTCGTAACATTGCCATTTTTTTACGTTATAAATAGAATAATAAGCTTTGGCAAAGTGTTAATCTCACCAGAACTGCAATTCTACGCTTGTAGAATAGAAGATGAGGACTGGTTAAAAGACAAGCTCGCTAAAATAAGAAAAGCAGAAGAAAAAATTCTGAGAAGTGGAAAAGCTGAAAAAATATGCAAAATAAACGAGTTAGAAGGAAAAATGCTCGGTTATCCGGAATGTTGCATAGAGAACTTTGTCAGAAAAAAGAAAATGAGAAATTTGGGAAAAAGAGTTATCTCGCCAGAAGGGCAGATAGCTGAAGAGTTTTTGAGCGAAGAATACTACAAAGTTCTTGACAGTGTTTTTCTCGCTAACAAAGACGTAGAAAGTGTAGAGTTGCCATTATCACTTTTTGCTTTGAACTTTTATCCCTGCAAGCTATCTTGCAAAAAAGCCAAAAGAATTGGGGAAGTGTGTATGGAGAGAATGGAGGAACTCGGAAAAGAGAGGTTATTTAAAGCAGGCGTAGTAGCCGCTATGTGCAACATAATGGCTATTTGCATAAAAATGAAAAAATTAAGTGGAAAAAACAGAGATTACTGTTATTTCAGTCCAGAGGACATTATAAGATTTCTGATTTAATCGATTAATCGTTTTAAGGTTCAGCCTTCTCAGCCTTTGGCAGTGCTTTGTTTATTTCATCGAGAAGTTCCTCATCGCTCTTGTTCGTTGGGTCTATTCCTAAGTCCCTTGCAATTTTTTCCAGTTTAACTCTTCTCTCGGATTTAGTGTACTCTCCTTCCCTATACTTTCTTTCTAACTCTAATAATTCGAGTTCTGCTTCCCTCTTTGCTTTTTCGAATTCTGCGGCACTTCTACCGAGATTTCTAGCTAACTCAGGCAGTTTATTCGCTCCAAACAGGAATACGGCTATTGCGAGTATTACCAACAGTTCGTTCGTACCTATCATCAAACACCACCTTCAGCTTAACCTTTCATTTTCTCTCTCCAAATCAAACTTTTCCCTACCAAAGTCCACGATATTTTCCGGATTAAATTCAACTTCGTTCAATTCGAGTTTTTTCTTTGCAAGTTCTCTCAAATACTCTCTATCCACGACTTCTTTGCCGTAGAGTAATTCAAGTTCCATTCTTCTCTTTACGGCTTGGTATTCACCATACAGCTTTCCAAGCATTCTCGCAAACTCGGCTATCTTATCCGGACCGAATAGCAGTAATGCGAGCAACAGTATTACTGTAGCTTCGCTCCAACCGATGTCAAACATTCTCTCAAATGTACACTGTTGGATTAATACCTTTTTCGCCTGCTTAGGGATTTCAACACAAACTCTAAATTTTTGACTCCGCCGGAAACGTTGTATGCTTTCAATCCAGCTCTCCTCATCAGCTTTACTGCAGCAAAACTTCTGTGACCAGTTCTGCAGTAAACGACGTAAACTCTGTTTTTGTCCAACTTTTTTATTTCATCGAAAAATTTTTTTGAAAGAACGTTTATATTTAAAGTTCCTTCGAAAACGGGTTTAAATTCTGCTGGCGTTCTTACGTCTATCGCAACTGCTCCTTCTTTAACCATTTCTACTGCCTTTACGGCATCTACTTCTTCAACTTTGAGAAAGTTGCTGAACATTAAGTAAAACGTTAATAATATGTAGTCAAGCATTAGTATTAATTCACAAAACTGCATAAAAACGATTCTGACAACAGAGAAAAGTTTAAAACCTATTTCCATACTCGCTGTTTTAGGTTGCAGCAAATAGCTGCATATTTGGTAGCAAACAGCAATAGGAGGTGAGATGTTTGAGTAAGTGGAAAGTTTTGTTGCCAGTATTGTTGCTTTTACTCGCAGTGCCGGCAGTAAACGCACAGGAAGTAAAGACTATAAAAATAGGAGTTCTCTGTGACCTCTCTGGCCCCTTATCTACTTACGGGCATGACATCAAGGACGCTTTAACTATTGCCCAGAAAGACATAGACAATTACTTCAAAGCGCATAACGAACCTTATGTTGTAAGCTTTGACTTCGAAGATACGCAAGTAAACCCGACAATAGCACTTCAAAAAGTTCAGATGTTGAATTCAAGAGGAATAAAGCTTATAATAGGCCCCATGGGTAGTGGAGAAGTTGCAAACATAAGGAACTACGTAACTCAGAACCAAATAATAATAATATCTCCATCTTCTACTGCAATACCTCCACTTATAGGGTGCACAAAGCCGAGTGACAAGAAGTTCATATTCAGGTTCGTTGCCACTGATGATTTCCAGACAAAAGCAATAGCAAGAGAGCTAAAGAGTGCTGGAATAAAGGCGGTAGTTATAACGTACGTAGCAAACGCTTGGGGTAAGGGGTTATACCAGTGCATAAAGCCGAAACTTGAAAAGGAAGGGATAGTCATAAAAGACGTCATACCGTACGACCAGAACACAGCAGACTTTAGCTCGTATATACAGAGAATGGCAAACGATGTCAACCAATTGGTTAAGCAGTACGGAAACACTCACGTAGGAGTTATTGCTTTCAGCTACGAGGAAGTAGCTGATATGCTATCTCAGATACCAGATAACTCGATATTGTTCAAAGTAACGTGGTTTGGCTGTGATGGTTGTGCTAAGAGCTCACAGGTGATAAAGGCAGCTGCAAAGAAGCCGGTAATAGAGAACGTTGGACTTTACTCAACGCTGTTCGAAGCAAGAGGTCCCTCATTCAAAAAGCTTGCTGAGGAGTACAAGAAGATGGGTTACAACCACACTCCTTACCAGTACGCTCTCAACGCATACGATGCTGCGTGGGTGTTATGCCTTAGCTATGTTCAGGTTATGAAGATGAACCACGGAAAGTACAACGCAACCCTAATGGCTGAGATTATTCCAAAAGTAACGCTGAACTACAGCAAAGGTGTTTACGGGGTTACACCAGTAACTGGATTCATAGAACTAAACAAATGGAATGACAGAGCGAGCGGTAATTATGGTATATACTACGTAACTAAGGCTGACAAGTGGGATATGGCTGGAAAGTGGTTCTACAAGAACGATACGGTAGTTTGGTACCACAAGCCAAGTCCACCAGTTATAACAACAACAACGCCAACAGCTACAGCTACTACAACTGCGGTTTCAAAGAAGAGTCCGGGCTTCGAAGTTATTGTAGCAATAATAGCAATTGCAGCAGTACTGCTCAAGAGGAGGCACTGAATGAGCGTAATTCTTGAAACTCGTAACCTTGTTAAATTTTTTGGAGACGTATTAGTACTCGATGGAGTAAATATAAAGGTAGAGAGAAATTCAGTAACTCTAATCATAGGGCCTAACGGCAGTGGAAAGTCAACGCTGATAAATGTTATAACTGGCTTTTATCCAGCGACGTCGGGGCAGGTAATATTTGAGGGAAGAGATATAACAAGGATGCTACCTTATCAGATTTACGACTTGGGGATAGTCAGAACTTTTCAAACTCCTCAGCCACTCAAAAAGCTAACAGTGCTGGAGAACTTACTTATAGCGAGAAAACACGTTGGAGAAGGTGTTATATCAGCTTTAAACTACAAAAAGTGGATGGAATTCGAAGAAGAATTGGTAGAGAGAGCATTCAAGGTTCTTGAATTTCTCAAAATAGACCACTTGTGGCACGAAGAATCTTACAAGCTAAGCGGTGGTCAGCTAAAGTTGCTTGAAGTAGGAAGAGCGTTAATGACGGAACCAAAGCTCATAATAATGGACGAGCCTATTGCAGGAGTTGCACCAGCTTTAGCCCATGACATACTGAAAAAAGTTAATGAATTGAAAAATAGGGGAATTACTTTCTTAATAGTTGAACATAGATTGGATATAGCTCTGAAGTACGTGGACTACATATACGCTATGGCGAGTGGGAAAGTGATAGCAGAGGGTAGTGAAGAGGAAGTTATCAACAATCCACACGTCGTCGAAGTTTACATAGGAGGAGGTTAGATGAAGGAGATTTTGAAAGTTGAGAACGTAAACGCTGGTTATGGAAAACTGCACATACTGTTTGACGTCAGTGCAAAGGTTTACGACAACCAGATAACTACAATTGTTGGGCCTAATGGCAGTGGAAAGTCAACTTTTTTGAAAACAATTTTTGGTCTCTCTACAATTTACTCTGGGAAAATTCTGTACGATGAAAAAGACGTTACAAATGTGCCACCACACGAAAAAACAAAACTCGGCATAGCTTATTTACCTCAAACTGACAACGTATTCGTAAACCTAAGCGTGGAAGAAAACCTAAAAATTGCTGGTTATACTCTCGACAAAGATGAAGTTGAAGAGAGAATAAAAATAGCACTTGAAGTTTTTCCAGAGTTAAAAAAGCACATGAAAAGAAAAGCGGGACATTTAAGCGGTGGAGAAAGGCAGTTTTTAGCGATAGCTACAGCTCTCGTAAGAAAGTCTAAGCTTCTAATGCTCGACGAACCTACAGCCCAACTTTCTCCAAAGTTTGCTGAGACTATTTTTTCTAAGATAATAGAGCTTAGAAAGAAATTTGGCCTAACAATACTGTTAGTCGAACAGAACGTCAAAAAAGCTCTGGAAATCAGCGATAGAGCTTACATGCTCATAGGCGGAAAAGTAATTTTCGAAGGTTCGGCAGAAGATTTGCTTAACCATGAGAAGTTCGAGAAATACTGCATAGGTTTGGGAGAGTAACACAAGTTTTATTATTGTTTTTTATCAATATTGCAGTATGACTGACAAAGTTCTCACTGCAGCGGGTTTTGTTATAGGCTTTCTTTTTGGAGTTAGCGGTGTCGCTACGATATTCAACTTACTTGGCTCGACCATAGGTGAAGCTGCTAAGCAAGCGATGAGTGCAAAGATCACTCAGCTTAACTTAACTACGACGATTTTACTTTTAATAGCAATAGTAGTTTTCGTTTTTAAGCTGAGAGCAATAGCGTCTTTACTAGTAGGAGCAATAATAGGAGCTGTTTTGAACTTCCTGCTTGAAATGAATGGAATACACGTAACAAATCAAATATACTCAGCTATCTTCAAGTAAGAGTTATGAAAGTTATGAAAGCTGCTCTTGGAGGGACTTTTGATCCTTTACACGCAGGGCATAAAAAGTTGATAGAAAAAGCAGTAGAGCTCGCTGGGAGGAATGTAGTAATAGGTGTTACTAGCGACGAAATGGCGAGAAGGAGGTTTAGGACTGTAATGCCTTATAGAATTAGAGTAGAAAACTTAAAGAGATACTTCTTAAAAAAATACGGTTTTCAACCAGTAGTAGAAAAAATAGAAGATGCTTTTGGTAAGGCTATAGAGGAGGATTACGACTACATAGTTGTATCTCCAGAAACTGAAAAAGTTGCGAGAAAAATAAACGAAGTTAGAAAAAAAGCTGGAAAAAAGGAGATAAAAATAGTCGTAGTTGACTGGTTTTTCGCAGATGACGGAAAGCCGTTGTCGGCAACGAGAATAAAGAAAGGAGAAGTTAATAGGTACGGCGAAATAATAGGAGGTGTTGAAGTTGAAAGTAGCAGTGGGTTCGAAGAATCCAGCTAAAATAAAAGGAGTCGAAAAAGCTTTTTCAAAGTTCTTTAAAGACGTTGAAGTTGAAGGAGTTGAAGTAAATTCTGGGGTTTCAAATCAGCCATTTGATACTGAAACTATAAGAGGTGCCATAAACAGAGCTGTTAATGCTTATAAATGCAGAAAATGTGATTTTGGAGTAGGCGTTGAAGCAGGACTTTTCAGGTGTAATTTTGCATATACTGGTTACTTGGACATCCAAGTTGCTGCTGTTTACGATGGAGATAGAGTTTGCATAGGCTACGGACCGGGATTTGAATATCCAGAAAAAGTCCTTAGAGCAGTTTTGGGAGGAAGCGAAGTGGGAAAAGTAATGGAGACTGTAACGGGCATAGAAGGGTTGGGTAAAAAACAGGGTGCAATTGGATATCTAAGCAAGAATGCTATAACGAGAGCTGAACTAACAGAAATCGCAGTAGTAATGGCGTTAATTCCCTTCGTTAACAGAAAGCTGTACTTTAATGAGTGACGTAATTAGACCTTTTGACCCTTGGAAGTCCAAGCTTTGCACTTGTATGCCAAAGTACTCGTTTAACCCTTACACGGGTTGTTCTCACGATTGCATTTACTGCTACGCGACATACATTCCCAAGTTTAGAGAACTCAGAAAAAAAGAAAGACTTCTCGTGAGATTGGAGAAAGATTTGAGAAAAATAGACTTAAATTTACCAATTTCTATGTCAAACAGCTCAGACCCATATCCAGCAATCGAAAAAAAGGAGGAAATAACAAAGAGATGTATAGAACTAATGAAAGAATACGGAGCAAAACTCATGATAGTTACGAAGAGTAACATCGTTGAAAGGGACATACGCATTCTTTCAGAAATGAACTGCTGTGTTGCTATTACTGTTACGAGCTTTAAATTCGCCAGAGTTTTAGAGCCAAACGCCCCCGAACCAGAAAAAAGAATTGAAGCTCTAAAAAAATTAAAAGATTCGGGAATACCCGTAATTTTGAGGTTGGATCCAATTTTACCTTTTATCAACGAAGGAGAAGTTGAGAGAATTTTAAATCACTGTAGTTTTGTTGACCACGTCGTAACATCTACGCTAAAGTTGAAAAACGATTCATTCAAAAGAATTTGTGATGCATTCCCTAAGTTGAGAGAAGTTTATAGGGAGCTATACTTCGAAAAAGGTAGTAGAATCGGTAGTTATTACTTGCCAAAGCACGTTAGAATAAAAATTCTGAGGAGAGTTGAGGAGTTTTGCAAAAATCTTGGTTTGAAGTGTGCGTTTTGCAGAGAAGGAATTGCTTTTAAAGCCAAAAGTTGCGACGGACAGCATTTACTACGCAAGCGTTAAAAACGTTTGAATCCTATATCTACTATGGGTGTTGTCGTCATTAATTTTAAAGCCTACAGAGAAGGAAGTGGAAAACTCGCAATGGAGCTTGCGAAAATCGCTGATGATGTTGCGAGCAGGAGTGATGAATACATAGCTATAGCAGTTAACTCGCTCGACTTGGCTGAAATAGTAAAAGAAGTGTCAATAGACGTATTCGCTCAGCACGTAGATGCTGTGGATTTTGGATCTCATACGGGAAGAATAAATGCAGAAATGATAAAAGAGAAAGGTGCAAAAGGTAGTTTAATAAATCACAGTGAGAGAAGGTTAAAGTTAGCAGACATAGAATTCATCGTATCAAAGTTGAGGAGTTTAGGTTTGACGTCTATCGTTTGTACGAACAACGTTCCAACTACGGCAGCTGCTTCTGCATTGAACCCCAATTACGTTGCTGTGGAGCCACCAGAGCTAATCGGTACTGGGATTCCTGTTTCCAAAGCAGAGCCGGAAATAGTTGAGAACTCTGTAAAAGCGGCAAAAGAAGTTAACAGGAATGTTAAAGTTCTATGCGGCGCTGGAATAACTTGCCACGAAGATTACGTTGCGGCTCTCGACCTTGGAGCTGAAGGTGTTCTACTTGCAAGTGGTATAGTTAAAGCAAAGGACAGAAAAACTGCTCTTGAAGAGCTGGTTGGATTGAAGTAGTTATTAATAAAGATTAATTATATTGAAAACTAAACTTAAGTTTAAAAAATATTTAAATTTTTCCTACTAATCCTGCGTAGAGAAAAACTGCTCCAAAGAAGAGCAAAAGGGATGCTGATGTTATCCTTAAAACGTCTTGAAGCTTTTTACCAGCTTTAGCAATTTTTCCAGAAAAAGCCGCAACAAACCCAAGCCACACGTAATCGCACACTTCGTGGGCTAATATGAAAACGATTAAGCCAAATATGCCAAATTCTATGGACTTGGTTATCAATGTCAAGCCTACTGTCAGCCACCACATTATAAAGTAGGGATTTAAAGCCGTCATAGCAGCTCCCGCAAACAAGGAACCTCCTTTATACTCGCTTTCACTACCTTTCACTTCAGAGTAAGCGAGGTACAACATTACTATACCACCTGCAATTGCAAGAAACTTTCTTTCCAAGCTGTTGAGAGTTAAACCGAAAGCGTACAAAGCCAAAATTAGCGGAATTTCAACAACTGCATGTCCTGTAGAAACTATAAATCCGGAGAAGGGATTTTTTCTACCTTCAGCTAAGGTAGCAGCAAAAAGTGGACCGGGAGCCATAACTCCGCTTAGAGAAATGAAAATTACCATTAAAACGAATGCTAAGATATCCATCGTTGTCACCTCTTTATAGCTTTAAGTAGCTTAGCAGAGAGCAAGTCTGACTTAGTTCTATCTATCAGGTTTCTTGCGACATCTACTTTGTGTCTTAAGTTGGGGACGAGTTTTTCGGGAAAGCTGAATTGAATTAGGTGATTGTAAATTTCTTCCATTGCTTCTATGCAACTTTCGGCTTTTTCGACGTCACCAATTCTCATCATATCTAAAGCCAACCTTCTTAGTTCGCCAACTGCATCGGCATAACCGGTTAAGATAGACGGATATTCAATTTCTCTAAATTCTGGAGCGGTTTTACCCTTAACGTAACTTAAAAAAATTACACTTTCCACGAACTCTTGCATAGCTTCTCCACTTATAGTCCTATAGAAGGGATATTCTTTATAATTAATTACTTTGGATAGTACCTCCTTTGCACGAGATACGTGCTCCTCAGCCTCCTCTAAATTTCCAGCATGGATTTTTGCAATGGCTTTTGTAGAATGAATTCTCAGTTCTCTACACAGTTTTATTAACTCTTCTCTCGCTTTCTCCAGAACTTCTAATTCCTTGTATATCTTTTCAAGTTCTCGAGAGTTGACGATTCCTATCATCTTTTTTCGCAGAATAGTATTTGTTTATAACTCTTTTTTAAAACTCTTTGTCATTTAAAAGCTTTGACTACCTTTTTAACCCTTTCAACACTTATTTCTCCCATCTCCTTTACGTACGTTCCAACTATAATTCCGTCTGCAAGTCTTTTTTCTTTAATCTTCTCAGCTATTTCTGGAGTAATTCCACTTCCAGCATAGACTGGTTTTGAAAGTGCGTTTTTAAAAAATCTCAGCTCTCTCAAATTTACAGCTTTACCCGTTGCAGAACCTGTAACTATAGCCGCATCAGCTAAGCTTCTCTCAAAGTTTTCAGCATACTCTTCAGCGTTAACGAAGTGTTTTGCGTGTTTAACGCTTACATCTGCAAAAACTGCAGAATCACACTTTAAAAAAGCCTTGTATCTCATTAATTCCGCCGCTCTACTCTCTAACCAACCTTCCGGAGATAGTGATGAATAATAAAGCTGGTTAACTCTGATAAAATCTGCTTTAACTGCTTTTGCTATTGCAATCGAAGAAAAACAGTCGTTTCTGAGAACGTTTATTCCAACTGAAACGTTAACTTCTCTAACTACGTCTCTTGCTATTGCAGCCATAGATGCTACAGTTTCGACACCAACTTCTTTTAAAAATGGCTTATCTCCGTAATTTTCTATGATTATTCCATCTGCCCCGCCCTCTTCTACTGCTTTTGCAGATTTTAAAGCAAATTCAGATATCTCCCATACTTCGTTTTTGCAAAGAGGGGATCCGGGTAAAGGTGGCAGATGTATAACGCAAACAACTCTTGGAAACATACTCCCCCTCAAAAGCGGGCCGGGAGGGATTTGAACCCCCGACCGGCGGATTAAGAGTCCGCTGCTCTTCCTGGCTGAGCTACCGGCCCTCTGAAAGAAGCTTATGTTTCGTTATTTAAAAGTTGTCCTAATACAGTTTCAACCGGAGCTTGGTTAAGTTTTCTTTTAACTCATACTTATATCCCAAGTTCTTGAGCACTTCTTCGATGAAAATCTTGACGAATTCCTTTATTACATGATTCGTTAAAACGAGTGTGTATTCCTTACCAGACTTAGTTACTCTAAAGAAATTACAAGCTTCAAGTCGTTCGAGAATGTAATCCAAATCTTTTCCAGAAAACTGCTCGGCGTGACTTCTCGCTATTTCTCTATGAGTTTCCAAGAACTTATCTCTTTCGGGGTGAGTATCTATGAAGTGTATAAAGGATACAAAGTGGTCCATGTCAAGTATAATGTGCTCTCCTTCACTGAGCATTTCTACGTAAATTCTTAGCTTGTTCATATCGTATTTTTCAAATTCGAGGTAAGAGTAATAAAATTTGAGAGCTCTTCTTATTATTTCGCTTTGGGAAAATCTACTGCTACTCCTCAACTTGTTGAATATTTCATTGCTTTCCTCATCGAGAGCTATAGTAACTCTTATGGGATTTTTCATACTTTTGTTCAAGTAAAATCTGATTTAAAAATCTTTTGGAAAATAGGGGTTAAAAATGAATAAACTCTACTACTTCGCTCTATTTGATAAAACTTGAACAAAAGCGTATAGATATTATCTACATATGTATATACTTAAGCACCAACATTTTCATCATTATAAGCATAAGTATGAGCAAAGCTTTAATAGTTTAATGATGATGTGTCGATAAGGTGATAGCTCATGAACGATGGTCTCTGTATCAGGGTTTGCTGCGGAAGAAGAGAAGCTATTTTATGGGTCGATCCAGAAACAAAAGATTACCGAGTTGTTCATTGTAACTGGTTTAAAGAGTGTATAAAGAGAGGTGTTTTACTAAACGGACACTGCCCTCCATACTGCGACTTAATAGCAAGTGCAAAACTATACTTGAGGGGTAGAAAGAGAAGAAACGTCGATGCAAAAATGTTGCCGGCAGAGGAATGCGAAATAGTAAACGCCTACAACCCAAGAGAGCTTATAGAGGCTAAATATAGTAGTGAAATCAATAATTTTGAAAGATTTGATGAATTTGTATAAAATTTATTTGCTAAAAACTTAAAATTGTAGCAGTAATTCTGAAAAAAGTTTAAGTACTTGAAAAGTATTTCTGGCATGGGATTGCTGGACATACTCTTTGATCCTGATGGGTTTTTTAAAGTAGAAGTCGAGGAAAAAAAGCCTATTTACAGAGGACTTACAGTCGTTTTGCTCTCCGCTTTTCTTTCAGCTGTAATCTCGTCAATAACATCTCCGGCAATGGCAAAGGCAATTTACCGCTTTATGCTGAGTAAAAGTGTTTCGCCTGAAGTGGCAAAAACAATAGCTTCAACTGTAAAACTTTCAGTAGTTTTATCTCCACTGATCGTAATAGTTTCTTGGTTACTCGTTTCTGCCATACTTTACGGTATATCTGCACTTTTTGGAGGGAATGGGGATTTTTCAGACACGCTAAAAGTCGTAGCGTACTCATTTATTCCGGGAATAGTCGTATTTCCGTTTAAACTGTACATAGCAATTCAGGAGGCAAAAGCACTCGAAACTTTAGGCCTAAGCAGTTTGAGTGGTTTTAGAGATGCTGCAGTTATATTAAACCTTGCAGTTCTTGCGTGGCAATTCATGCTCTGGAGGTATGGAATAAAACACGCTAGAAAGCTAAGCAGTAGAGATGCGACGATAGTGGCAGGGATACTGACAATAGCGTTAGTAGCTCTAACTCTATACGGCTTGTTTAATCACAAGAACTTTTAAATAACCTTCCAAATCGAATAGTCGGGAGGTGTCGAGCCTTGGCGAAAAAACCAGCGAGGATGTTTAGGAGGCTTGAAAGGCCCTACACGAGAAAAGAGTACATAGACGGAGTTCCCGGAATTAGGCTCAGGCAGTTTGAGATGGGAAACAAAAATGGACAATTTCCGGTAAAGCTCACTCTAATTGCAGAGGAGGGAGTACAGATAAGGGATACAGCACTGGAAGCTGCAAGAATTTCTGCGAACAAGTATATATCGAGGAAAGCCGGAAGTAGCAACTACTTCCTGAAAGTAAGAATATATCCCCACCACGTTCTAAGAGAGCACAGAATGGCTGTAGGAGCTGGAGCAGACAGAATTTCTCAGGGAATGAGAGCCGCGTTTGGGAAACCAGTAGGATTGGCAGCGAGAGTTTTTCCCGGAACGAAAATCATGAGCATATGGACGAAGCCGGAATTCTTCGAATTTGCAAAAGAAGCTTTACACAGAGCGGCTCAAAAAATGCCCACTCCTTGCAAAATAGTGGTTGAAGAAGGTAGAGAGCTCCTCAAAGGTAAAGTATAATATTTTTTATGGGTATTAGAATTTTTACTTATTCGAGACTTAGAGAGTTAGAATCTTTTCTCGAATCTGTTGAAACACCATCCCATTGCGAGTTGTGTCCGGGATTGAAAGGGGGTTTACACCATCCAAGCTACGAGGTAACATCAAAGTGTAACTTGAACTGTATTTTTTGTTACGCAAAATCTACTGAGCTTGCAAAAAAGCTACCAAAACCAGGGTATTATGGAGAGGAGAAACCAAAAGTTATTACCGTATCTCAATATGGGGAACCCACACTTATTGGATTGGACAAACTTGAAAAGCTGTTCAATTTGTTAAAGAAAAGATTTGGGAAAGTCAGGATTGATTTACAAACGAACGGAGTTTTGTTGAGTAGAAGAGTTAATGCTGATATAGTAATGATAAGTCTTAGTGCTTCGAATAGAAAAAGTTATGAATTTTTAACTGGAAGAGACGAATTTTTAAACGTTTTAAATGCTATAGAAGTCTCTTCCGAAGGAAAGACGATCGTAAGAACTGTTTATATTCCTGGAGTAAACGAAAACGAAATAGAAGAAATAGCAAAAATAGCAGAAAAGTACAACGCTGAACACATGATACAACCATGCTCAATACATCCCGGAATGGAAAAACTGAGAAAAATCTACGACTTCGAAAGAGATACTCTGTACGACTTTCTCGATATCGCTGAAAAGGCAAACTACATATCGGACGTCAGAATTCCGGGGTGCTTAGTACAAATAGTAAAGGACATGATGGAACAATTCGACTTCGAAGAAATCGCTTTTGCAAGAAGAAAACCTTCAGAAAGAGTACCAGAAATTAGAAGGGAAAGAATGTTCTCTTTTAACTTGTAATTACCAAATATCTAACCAAATATTCTCTCCAGAAGCCAATCCGAATCGAATTTAACTAAATCGTCGTATTCCTGTCCAACTCCAAAGAAGAGTATTGGTTTTCCAGTTACGTAGCTAATAGATATCGCAGTACCACCTTTTGGATCAGCGTCTAATTTTGTCAGTATCGTTCCGTCAATTCCTACAGCTTCGTTGAACATTCTCGCTCTTTCTACAGCATCGTTTCCCGCTATGCTCTCGTCAACGAATATTGTTAAATCTGGCTCAGTTACCCTTTTTATTTTCTCAAGCTGGTCAATTAAATTCTTCTTTGTATGCATTCTTCCTGCTGTATCTGCAAGGACGAAATCTATGTTTTTACTTTCAGCGTGAACTATTGCATCGTATATAACTGCCGCTGGGTCTGCACCGGGTTTATGCTTTATAAGTCTAACACCGAGTCTGTTTGCGTGTTCTTCCAACTGCTCTATTGCTCCAGCCCTAAAAGTATCTCCTGCAGCAATTACTACGCTATAACCTCTGTTCATCAACCTCTTAGCCATCTTCGCTATGGTCGTGGTCTTACCCGTTCCGTTAACGCCTACGAATATTATGTTGATCGGTCTCTTCTCTTTTAGAAGATTATCGACGTATTCATCGAAGTCAAACTTATTTCTATCAAGAATATCTTTAATAATTAATTTTAATTCCTGTATAACTATGTCTGCAAGCTTTTCTCCAACTTTCTTTCTCCTACCAATAAGTCTATCTTTTAACATCGAAGATATTTCTTCTACGACTTCAAACGCAACATCGCTTTCAAGCAAAATGATTTCAAGCTCTGGAAGGATGCTGTCCAATTTTTTCTCGTCTATAACTACTTCTCTCTTTAAAATTAGAGCTGAAACTTTTTCTTTAAATCCTACTTTCCTTTCTTTCTCAACTTTAACTTCCTCTAATTTTCTTTTTTCTCCTTCTTTTTCTTTGACTTCTTCTACTTCTTTTTTAACTTTTTTTTCTTCAAACCTCTCTACTTCTTCTTTCTTAACCTCTTCTTTCTTTTCTATTTCTTCAATTTTTTTCTTAAAAGATTTTAATTTTTCTTTAAGAAATTTAAACATGTTCCTCACCGAGTTAGCTCGGCGATTTCAGCCTGAATTTTCTCCGCTTGAATCGCTATTTTTTCGAGAGCTTCGCCGAGTTTCTTTATGTTTTCTTCAAGTTTTTCTCTTCTCTTTTTAAGAGATTCTATAACATCTCCAACTTCTTTTTCCACTATTACTCCAGCACCAACATCCACAAGCATTTTTTTTGAATCCTTAACGTCAACGTAAGCGAAAACTCCTCCACCCAAGTTCATCAACGCTTCAATTGTTCCATCCAAAGAGTTAAAGTATTCCAGACTTTCTATCGTCCTTTCAAGCTCAGAATTAACTACTTCTAATTCTACTATTCTCCTCTGGAGCAATTCACTCTCTCCTTGAAGTTGTTGCAGTATTAGTAGCTTTTCTCTGACCTTCGCTTGAACTTCTTCACTTACTCCTTTTCCAGCTTCTTTTTCACTTTTTTCTTTCTTCTCTTCACTCATAAAAATCACCGTTTTTAATCACGTTTTTTCACTTCTTCTATCTTTATTAAGTTTCTCTTCACTTTGTGGTTACTTCCAAGTATTGAATACGTTTTTTCTACTGCAAACTTCTCATTATGTGCACTAACGACTTTAGTAAATTTCATCCATTCCTTTCCAATTCTAAAAAATCCCTTTACTTCGTAAAGCAAGACACATCCCCCCTATACAAATCCCAAAGCTTGTTCAACAATACCAAGCTCATATCCCGTTGTATCCTCTCCAGCAACATATCCCTTAGTATTCGCAACTATCCCCGCTCCAACCATATCCTGTCCAAAGTTAACAGTTCCTTTCTCAACTTCTATCCCTAGGGTTTTCTCAATTCTCTTTACTTCCCAATCACTCGCATTTGGATGAACTAAACCACCTGAATTCGTTACGACAGCTGCCATTCCAACTGTTTTTATTCCACCAATCGTGCCTCTAATAACTTCAACGTCAAGAAAATCTCTCACAACATCTTCTATTTTCTCATCCGCTTCTGGGTGTATAACAGCACCAAAGTCGTTAACGCAAATAACGTTTCCAAGGCAGGTCATGTTCGTCTCTATTACACGTACATCTACTACTCTGCTTATCGCATCGATCTCTTTTTTTCTTACGTGATGGCATATCAAAGCTCCCTTAGAATTGGCAGCAATCATAGCTCCAGCAAGCTCACTCCCTGCAACAGTAGTAACAACTACATCAACTTCAAGCGTTTCTTTCAAAACTTCCTTTGCTACTTCGTCTCTAACCCCAAGAATTGCAAATTCTTCTCCAGCTCTGATGTAAAGGCCAACCATTGGATTTCCTCTCACGGAGAGTAGAGAACCCACCTTTCACCCCCTATGCAAGCTCTGCTTCTACAACGCCGTCGTCGAACTTTACAGCTCTAATCCTTATTCTTGAAGGTGGCTTTTGAGCTCCTCTTTCCCATACTTTCTCGTTTATGCTTGAATCAAGCTTTACTTTTTCTTCATCCGTTTTCATGTGCTTTGCCAAGAACTTTCTTATATACCTCATAGCTTTCTTTGACCTCAACCATCTTGGATATTTTTTCATCTTGTGTTTTAACCTGAGACTGTAAACCCTTTCAACGACTATTTCAGCCATAGCTACTCACCTCAAACTTTAAGCGTCTTGCTCCTCCAGTTTCTCCTCTTCGGACTTCCAAAAACTTTCCTATTAGTTTTAAGAGTCACCCATACCGGGCACCTTCTGTTCTGTTTGTAAAACTTGCCGAGTCTCTTTTTAACACCAACTGTCTTCTTCCCCATACTCACCACCTACTTTCTAATAATTCTGGTTTCCCTCTTCTTTGGCATAGCCCTCTTCAATATCTCTTTGAGCATTTCGTCAGTTATCTTAGTACCTATTCTTCCAGACTGAGCGAGGTAAACGAGCTGGTTTTCAACAGCTTCAGCTACTTCTGGATAGGCAAGTTTAACTCTTGCCAGCCTCTCCCTCGCCTCAGGTTCTAATATCGCCCTCAAAATAGCTTTTTTCTGTGCTTCAAGCTGTTTTTGAATTTCTTGCTGTTTCTGCAATTCTTCGAGTTTTTCTCTTTGCAATTCGAGGAGTTTTTTCCTTCTAATTTCTTCAAGCTCGTCCATGTGTATCACTATTCTCGCAAAACTTATCAGTATTTCGCTAAGGCAGGTATCTTTTCGACCAATTCTTTCTTTATCTCAGCTGCGGTTTTGTCCAACAAAGCTCTTCCCTGAGGAGTAACTACTCTTCCTTCATCCGTCTTTTTAACCAATCCAGCACTTTCTAATTGCTGCAGTACTTTTCTTATAACTGAACCGCTACCCTTCATGAACTTTGGAGGCTCAACTCCCCTTCTCTTCCTGCCACCATAAGCAGTTCTTAGTCTTTCAAGTCCTACGGGCTGGTTAACGTAAACTTTCCTTAAAACTGCAGCAGCTCTTATGTACCACCAGTCGTCTTGTTCTGGAGACCTCTCCTTGTGAACTCCTGTTTTAACAAACTTTGCCCACTCCGGCGGTTTTATTTCTTCCATGTTTTTCAGCTTTTCCGCCACCTTCTGTATTAGCATATCTGCTGGTACATCATAAACCGTTGCCATACTACATCACCCCTTTTTGAACGTGAGTACGAATCCTCTGAAATCGACAAGCTCGCCTTTAACCTTAGAGGCTATCATATCAGCAAGCTCTTTTCTGTTTCTACCGCTCCTAAAGTTGCGGAGCATTTTCACTTTAACTACTCCACGTTTTTCAAGCTGGAAATTAATCTCGTTTATTAAGCTTTCCGTAAGCCCGTTCTTACCAACGTTAACAGTTGCGATTCTATCCCTACTCATACTTCTCGCTCGATTCCAAAGCAGTTAATAACTTTTGCTTCGCACTTCTGAAATCTTTATATTCTCGATAGTATAAATTTACTCAATGTTGATCGAATTACCGAAACACGCAGAGATATTCGGATGTGTTAAAATCCACGAAATTCAGAAAATATTGAAATTCGAATCAGAAACTTTCGAGAGTCCTTTACTCAGAGGAATAAGCAGAAATGAGTTAGACGAAGTATTGAACAGAACAGTTGTAATAATTCCAGTAAAAAACGAAAAGCTACACCTACTCGACGGGGTGCTGAGAAGCATACCTTCCGGATGTGAAGTAATCGTAGTTTCAAACAGCCAGAGAGGAGAGAATGACATATTCAGAATGGAAAAAGACATCGTGCATAACTTTCACAGAGTTACGAGGCATCCGGTGACTATAGTTCATCAAAAAGATCCGGGGCTGGGCGTTGCATTTAAAGAAGCTAATTACGAAGAAATACTCGATAACTCAGGTTTTGTAAGAGATGGAAAAGCTGAAGGAATGGTTGTTGGACTAACCTTAGCAAAAAACATGGGGAGAGATTACGTATGCTTCGTTGACGCAGACAACTACATACCGTGCTCTGTAAACGAGTACGTAAAGCTATACGCAGCAGGGTTCATATTGTCTCAAACACCATACTCGATGATAAGGCTGCACTGGAGGTACAAGCCAAAAGTCATGGAGGACAGGCTTTACTTTAAGAAGTGGGGAAGGGTTAGCGAAATTACGAATAAATACCTGAACATGCTCGTTTCTGTTCATACTGGCTTTGAAACCAACATAATAAAAACGGGCAACGCCGGAGAGCATGGAATGACGATGAAGTTGGCTGAAATAATGGCTCACTCAACGGGCTATTCTGTAGAACCTTATCAGTTAGTTTACTTGCTGGAGGAATTCTGGAAAGGGGATTCAAAATACAAAGAGGCGACGAATTCGGGTATAGAAGTATATCAAATAGAAACGTTAAACCCTCACGTCCACGAAGATAAAGGAGATGAACACATAAAAGAAATGCTCTTAGGCTCTCTATCGACTATTTACCACAGCAAGCTTGCAAATGAGACAATAAGAAAAGAGATCATGAACGAGCTGAAAAAGAACGAAATGATAAAGAAGGAGAAAGAGTTGAAGAAAAACAGAATTTTACCGCCGATTGCTGAGATGGACATGAAAAAATTCATAGAAGTTCTACTAAACCATGCCGAAACACTAACAACGTATTCTCAGGAAATATGAAAGTCTTGTTTACAGATTTAGATGGAACGTTGCTCGACGAAAAGTACGATTGGAGAAAAGCGAGGAGAGAGATAGAAGAGCTAAAGAAGAAAGGAATTCCTTTAATACTTTGTTCTGCTAAAACAAGGGCTGAACAGAGGAAATTGAGGGAAGAGATGGAGCTAAACTATCCGTATATAGTCGAAGACGGTTCGGCAATAGTAATTCCAAAAGACAATGAACTCTCAAAAATCGCTGAAAGTTATGGAGCTAAAAAGGATAGAGATGAACTTTTAATAAAGCTTGGAGTAGATTACAAAGAAATTCTTAGGTTTCTAAGGGAGCTTGAAAAAAAATATCCGATAAAGTATTACGGGAATATGAGCGTGGAGGAGGTATCTAAGGTTACTGGTCTTAACTTTAAAAGTGCAAAACTTGCTAAGAAAAGAGAGT
>JALSQI010000075.1 GCA_026985525.1 Archaeoglobaceae archaeon | reverse complement strand
AGGGAGAAAAACGTTAGACATAAACCAAAGCCAATAATTCCTGAGGAGCAGAGGAGAAAAGTTGTAGAAGGTATAAAGTACGTTGATAAAGCAATTCTTGGAGACGAAAACGATATGTTCAAACCAATAATTGAGCTAAAACCGGATATAATAGCTCTTGGATACGATCAACACTTTGATGAAAAGTGGTTGCAGAAAGAACTTGAAAAGAGGGGAATTAAAGCTAAAGTCGTTAGGATAACTGTTAAAGAAGAATGCGAACTTTGCTCTTCAAAGAAAATAATAAAAAGAATAGCTGAACTTGCGAAGAAAAGAGTTGAGGAATACGAAGCGAGCAGGAGGTGTTTGAATGGAAATTGAAGATTTGCTTATGATTCCCGGCCCCGTACACGTGCATGGGAGGATACTGAGGGCAATGGCTAAGCAGATGGTAGGACATAGGGGTAAAAAGTTCAGCGAAATAATGGAGTACTGTGTAAACGGTATGAAAAAAGTGTTTGGTACAACTAACGATGTTTACTTAATATCTGGTTCTGGAACGGCTGGATTAGAAGCAGCGATATCCTCTTTTTCAGGTGTTAAGAGGATTACCTGCATAGACAACGGAAAATTTGGAGACAGGTTAGGAAAGATAGCTTCGAGGTACACCCAAACAGATGTTGTAAGGTTTGAGTGGGGTAAACCAGTTTTGCTTGAAGAGGTTGAAAAAAGTCTTGCTGAGGGAAGCGAAGCTCTTGCATTTGTTCACAATGAAACTTCAACTGCTATGCTCAACTTGGCTGAAAAAATTGTAAAGTTGGCTAAGGAATACGACTGCTTAGTAATAATGGACGCAATAACTAGTGCTGGAGGAGATACTGTAAAAATGGATGAATGGGGCGTAGATGTAGCAATTACAGGCTCTCAGAAGTGCCTTGGCATACCTCCCGGTCTTTCCGCCGTTGCAGTTTCAGATAAAGCTTGGGATTATTACAACGAGAAGTGTCCGTTTTACCTCGACCTCGCAGCTTACAGAAAGAAAGCCAAAGATAATCAAACGCCTTACACTCCTGCAGTTTCTCTGTTCTTCGCACTCGAGGAATCTCTTAAAATTATCGAAGAAGAAGGACTCGAAAACAGAATAAGGAGGCACAGAATTTTATCCAGAGCTGTTAGGACTTGGGCAGAAGAAGCTGGTTTGGAGCTTTTCCCGGAACCAAACGACGTGAGTGTTTATTCAAACACTGTTACTGCTATAAAAATCCCGGAAGGAATTAAAGATTCTGAACTCAGAGGAACTTTGCTGAAAGAGTATGGAATAACGATTTCAGGAGGGCAGGAGCATCTGAAGGGTAAGATTTTCAGAATAGGTACAATGGGTAATGTGGGGAAGAGAGAAGTAGTAGCAACTCTCGCAGCAATAGAAGACGTTTTGAGCAGACATGTTAACATAAAACCGGCTTTGCACTCCGCCTTTGACGTTTTGAGAGAACTTTAAATTTTATTTTAAATTTTAAATCCTTAAATACTTTTAAATACATCTTTTTAGCTGAATTAACTTCCACTTCAAAAACCTCAAAAACTTAAAATCAGCGGAATAACTTCTTTGCATGAGGACAGTATTCTGGGATAGTGCAGAAAAATGCGTCAAACTCATAGACCAGACAAAGCTACCAGATAGTTTTGAACTCCTCTGTTGTAAAAGCGTTGAAGATTTAGCAGAAGCGATAAAAAGGCTATCTGTTAGAGGTGCACCTGCTTTAGAAGCTACCGGTGCTTACGGCGTGGCTTTAGCTTGCTTTGAGAGGGAGTTTTCTGACGTAAACGAAATGAAAGAGTACGTTAAGAGAAAAGCTGAAATACTCGCTTCTACGCGTCCAACTGCGGTTAATCTGTTTTACGGAATAGATAGAGTAATTAAAGCGATATCTCAGTGTGAGGACATAGAATCTGTAAGGAAAGTTGCTTTAAATGAGGCGGAAAGAATTGCTGAAGAAGACATTGAGAGAAACAAATTAATAGGTAAATTTGGAGCTAAATTGCTTAGAGATGGAGACGTTGTTTTAACTTATTGCAACACAGGTAGGCTTGCAACAGTTGACTGGGGTACTGCTTTGGGAGTCGTTAGAAGTGCTGTTGAAGAAGGCAAGTCAATTAAAGTTATAGCTTGCGAGACGAGGCCTTTAAATCAAGGTTCTCGCCTAACTTGCTGGGAACTCATGCAAGATGGCATAGACGTAACTCTAATCACGGATTCCATGGCTGGTTACGTTATGAGGAAAAAGAAAGTTGATTGCGTAATAGTTGGTGCTGATAGAATTGTCAGAGATGCTGTTTTTAATAAAATCGGTACTTACACCATAGCTGTTCTTGCCAAAGAGCATGGAATACCATTCTACGTTGCTGCCCCAACCACTACTTTTGATTGGAACAGATGCGAGAGTGAAGTAATTGTAGAGGAGAGGAGTAAGGATGAGCTGATATACTGCAACGTAAAGTGTATGAAGACTTTGATAGCCCCCAAAAACGTCAAAGTTTACAACCCGGCTTTCGACTCAACACCTCTAAGCTATGTTTCAGCTCTAATAACTGAGAAAGGAGTGATACAACCCCCTTACGATGAAAACGTACCAAAAGTACTTAAACCTTGAACTCCATAACTCTTTAAATTTTTTGAAGAATTTTGAAACCAATTTAAAGTCAATTTAAAAATTAATTTAATTAAAATTAATTAAAAAGTTAGTTAAATCCTAAGTTTAAAGTTAAGTTTAAAGTTTACTTCCAAACGTCCATACACTTGTTTACCTTACTGGAAAGCTCTAAGTCGAACAGAGCTATTGTTGGTAGAAGCCAAGAAATCCAAAATCTCGGCTTTCTGTCTTTGTTCTCTCCAAAGTAAGCTAATGCAATTCTACCGAAACCAGCATCTTTTTCTATGCTCTTTGCCTTTCTTAGAAACTTAAGTACATCCCCCGGTAATTCTTCGAATGGTAGTGGTTTTCCTTCGTCTCCTCTCTTTTTTATGAACTCCGTTGTAGTTCCAACATTTCTTATGCTTTCGAGCAAGTTCGTGTATCTATTTTTCTTGAAAAGAGCTACAAGCAGAGATGCTGCTGGAACTCTTAGGATTTCCGTATTTCCTTCCTCTTCCCACAGCTCTGCCACTAAATAAGCTCTTCCTTCTTCAGTTTCTATGTTTGCGAATATTTTCTGCTTTGGTGATAACTTTGTTATAACTTTCTCTACTTCGTACTCTATTCCTCCTTCTGTGTACTTTTCTCCTACTTTTCTTGCTTTTTCCGAAGTAAAATACTTCTTTTCTCCACCTATTTTTCCGTAAAGTAAGTCAAATCCCCAACTTTTTAGAGATTTAAGCTTAAATTCTCTCGCCTTTTCCGGTTGACCAAAAGTTTCGAACACTAAGGTGTTTAGAGCTTGCACCTCTCTAAGCTCCTTCAGACTCACATTACCACCTCTGGAGAATTCAGGTTTTTATGCTTTGGTAATATAATTATTGCGGTAAAGTATCGACGATCTCGAAGGTATTTCGAAAAATTAAAATTGATGCTGACCTTAATTTTTTGCTTTATTTTTGAAATAGTCTAACAAAGAAGCTCTTTAAGTATTTTTCATTAAAAATTATTGAAAAAATTATTTCGAAATACTTATATAGGTTCGAGTAAATTTTAGGATTGGTTCTGAAAGGAGGTGAACCAATGCCGAAGTTGAACATTCCGCCACCTCACGGTGGAGAGCTTGTTTATAGAGTTATAGAGAAAAGAGACTACGCTGAAAGCATGGCTGCCGGTGCAATAGAATTTGATCTTAAACCTACAACGTTACCAGATGGAACGCCTATAAGGCATGTCTATAGAGAAATAATGTCTGTCTGTTATGGGTTCTTCAGCCCTGTTGAGGGTTCGATGACTTCTGCAGATTTAGAAGGTGTTTTAAAGGAGAGAAGACTTGAAAACGGTTGGGTATTTCCGTATCCTATTCTGCTTGACGTAAGCGATGAAGATTTAAAGGCTATGGACGTAAAAGAAGGCGACAGACTTTTGCTAAAACTCAAAGGTCAGCCTTTTGCAGTAATGGATGTTGAGGAGATATACAAGATAAACCCAGAGGAGGTTGCAACTAGAACTTTTGGTACTCCTGAAGACAACCCAGAAGTCGTTAGGGAGCCGTTTAACGAGAAGCATCCGGGTTACATGATTTACAAGATGATGAACAGCAACGTTATAGCAGGTAAGTGGACTATAATAAATCCACCAAAGTTCAGGGAGCCTTACGACAGATTCTGGTTACCGCCAGCTGAGTGCAGAACTGTTATTAAATACGTGAAGAAGTGGAGAACTTGCATAGCCCACCAGACGAGAAACGTTCCTCACACTGGACATGAAGCTTTAATGAAGAACGCTGCTTACACTGGAGACATCGAACCATGCCATGGTATTCTTGTAAACGCAATTATAGGTGCAAAGAGGAGAGGTGACTATCCGAACGAGGCAATACTTGAGGGACATGAAGCAGTAAACAAGTACGGATACATAAAGCCATCAAGACACATGGTAACTTTCACTCTCTGGGACATGAGGTATGGTAACCCAATAGAATCGCTGTTGCATGGAATAATAAGGCAGAACATGGGTTGCACCCACCACATGTTTGGTAGAGATCACGCTGCGGTAGGTGAATACTACGACAAATACGCAACTCAGATACTCTGGAGCAAGGGAATCCCGAGCTTTGGATTTGAAGCTCCACCAAACGAAGTAGAGAAAGGTCTCAAGATAATACCGCAGAACATGGCAGAGTTCTGGTACTGCCCAGTATGTGGAGAAATAGCTTACAGTGAGAACTGTGGACACGTTGACAAGAAGCAGAAGTTCAGCGGTTCATTCTTAAGAGGTATGGTTGCAGAGGGAGTTATGCCGCCGAAAGTTGTAATGAGGCCAGAGGTTTACAAGGCAATTGTCAAGTGGTGGAAAGTATTCAACTATCCGTTCGTGAACAAGAAGTACTTAGAAAACCTGAACGCAAATCTGGAAGTTGACCTCGAACCTATGGAAATTCCAAAGGCGTGAGGTGGTAAAAATGGTTCACTACATTGGTGTTATTTTGGATGAAAGTAGATACGAGCAGATTAAGGGAACTCCTATAGAGGAGAAAGTTCAGAGTATATTCGGTGGAGCTCTAAAAATGCTTGTAGTAGAAGTTCCTGAGGACAAGAGCGAGCAGATATTAAAGGCTTTTGACAGAGCAAGAATTGACTCAAGAGGTTTCATTGAAGATGTTCCAGTAGCTTTTAGGAGAGCAGTTTTTGAAGAGATAGTCAAGAACAAATCTCTCGACATAATAGACAAGGTACTTGAAAGACTGCCGGAAATTCAGGAACTGGCAAAGAAGGAAGACGAGTACATACCTCCACCGGAAATAGAGTAAGGGCAAAAATGGTAAAGTTTTTAAATTTTTTATGCTTTCAATCAATTGGTGAATACACCCCGAAAAACCTAAGTCGGGGTTTAAAATGTTGTAAATCGAGAAGAAACCCCTTTAAAAAAATTTGAAATTGGAGGTGAAGATATGCCGAGCTATGTAAATCCGGACAAGTGTGATGGTTGTAAGGCTCTGGACAAGACTGCTTGCCAGTACATCTGCCCCAACGACTTGATGAAATTGAACGAAGAGATAAACAAAGCCTACAACCAGGAGCCTGACATGTGCTGGGAGTGCTACAGCTGTGTTAAGATTTGCCCGCAGGGAGCTATTGAGATGAGAGGTTACGCAGACTTCGTACCTCTTGGTGCAAGCTGTACACCAATGAGAGGTACAGATGCAATTATGTGGACTGTAAAATTCAGAAACGGCAAGATTCTGAGGTTTAAGTTCCCGATAAGAACGACCCCATGGGGTTCAATACAGCCATTTGAGGGTATGCCTGAGCCAAGCACTGATGGGCTAAAAGACCAGCTTCTCTGTGGTGAACCTGCAATTCTTGAAATAGATTCTCTGCCAACACTCAAGAAATAAAGGAGGTGTGTTAAATGGTAGATGTTAAGACGGTTGAGACGGACATTTTGATACTTGGTGGTGGATTTTCTGGATGTGGTGCAGCTTACGAAGCTGCTTACTGGGCTAAGGCTGCGGGCCTTAAAGTAACTCTCGTAGAGAAAGCTGCAATTGAAAGAAGTGGAGCAGTAGCACAGGGACTTTCTGCTATAAACACTTACATGGGAATGTCTGGTAAAGTTATCTTTGGTCAGCACACTCCTGAGGAGTTCGTTAAATACGTTACAAACGACATGATGGGTATTGCAAGAGAGGACTTGGTTTACGACGTTGCAAGACATGTCGATGGAACTGTTCACCTCTTCGAAAAATGGGGTCTCCCGATATGGAAAGAAGGAGACAAGTATGTTAGAGAAGGTCCATGGCAGATAATGATCCATGGTGAATCATACAAACCAATCATTGCTGAAGCTACAAAAATGGCAATTGGAGAGGAGAACATCTATGAGAGAGTTTTCATAACCCACTTGTTAATGGACAAGAACAACCCGAAGAGAGTAGCTGGAGCTGTAGGTTTCAGTGTTAGAAAGGACGAGTTCTATGTGTTCAAAGCTAAGGCTGTTATAATAGCCACCGGTGGAGCTACGATGCTCTTCAGACCAAGAAGCACCGGTGAAGGTCTTGGAAGAACTTGGTATGCTATATTCGACACTGGTAGTGGTTATGCAATGGCTATATGGGCTGGTGCTGAGCTGACTCAGATGGAGCACAGATTCATACCGCTCAGGTTCAAGGACGGTTACGGACCAGTCGGTGCTTGGTTCTTGCTCTTCAAATCAACTGCAACTAACTGCTATGG
>JALSQI010000074.1 GCA_026985525.1 Archaeoglobaceae archaeon | reverse complement strand
TCAAAAAAGTTAAAGAGGGTAAGAGAGACCCTCCTTTAACGGAAATAATATTTGGGCCATTAACTGAAGTAGCATCTGAACATGCTGGATCGATAAGCGTTGGTGACGCTAAGGTTCTGCTGTTTCCCGTCAGGAGTTTGAAAGGTGTTTTCGCTTACGTAACTTGTCCTATGATTCTGGAGAGATTTATCAATGATTTGGAATTTATGTTAAGAAACATTGATGAAGCTATTAAAAACAAGATCATCGATGCTAAGAAGACTATTCAAGAGTTGAACGGTAAAATAAATTCAGATAAGGCTGTAGTATCTGGTAACGAGTTAATGATCAAAAAGAACGGAAAAAAATTCGTTGTCCTTGAAGAAGTATTGCTTGAAGTGACAAATGAAACCAGCGATAAATTAAACAGTGTTTTGGAGTTAATCAAAAAAATCACATCAGAAAACGTCAGAAACAGAATAGACAGAAAAGTTGTGATAGTCAACGATGAAGTCTTTACGGCATTCGTAACGACTACCACTGAAATCGTTGCAAGAATTCAGATCGACGCAAGCACGGGAACAGTTAAAACCGGTGCTTTGTGGTATGAAGAGTATTTGCCGAGTGATACATTGTTGTATTCTGTTGTAGCTATCGGAAGACCGAGGATATGGGGTAAGAACGATGAAGAGAGAAAGAGAAACGAGGATAGAGTAAAGACGATATTCGGTTGCGAGAGAATTGAAGATTGCGTTAATAAAATGGCTAAACAACTCAAAAGTCTCAGCGGTTATATCCAGATTGGCGGTAACGAAACAGTTGGAAAGGGTTTTGTTAAAGCAATCGTATGGGGTGTTGAGGATGAACATTCTGAGAAGTCTTGAGCAGAAAAGGGCTAAGTTCGCTTACGATTTAATTAAAAGTGTAGTAGATTTAAGAGAGCAAAGCAATCTAAATAGACTCAACGGATTGCTTAGAATCATTTTTAAGGATATTGAATTGACTAACGAAGAATTCGAAATTTTAAGAACGGATAAAGATAAGAAAAAAGATATCTTCGATAAGAATTTTCAAAAATCTCTCGAAGAGAAGCTCAGCTCCTATATAAGTAAAGCTCCAACGATGATCTTGGTGAACGGTTTGGGAAATGCGATGGCATTTTACATCTCAAAAATAGGAACAACACCACATGGTCTCCTAAAAGGTATACAAACGTTTAGAGAGGATGTTAAAAGCGGTGAGAGTGTAGATAAGATTAAGAAATCGATTATGGATAAATTAAAACCCGATAAATTTGCTTATCTAACGATATATACAGCAATAAACGATTGGCTTAAGGAAATGAAGATTATGGACGAAGATGATGTTATCGAATGGTTCAAAAGAGAATCTACAAGCTCCCTTGATGTTTTACATGCAACAAAAGAAGTCCTTGAACTTTTGAAGTGGATGAAGAGATTCGGCGATGCAATGCTTGAGGAGGGTGAATGAAAAATGAATATGAGAATATTTTTGCAGGATTACTATTTACGAGGTTTGGCTTGGATATCATTCAAAGAAGGATTAAAAAATGGTGGGTTAAATCTTTCATTATATTTTAATAAATATATAAATAAGAGTTCATTGATAGATTCCCCAAATACTGCTAAGCTGTTTTCAGTAAACTTATTGAACAACTTTGAATCAATCGAAAAATCGTTAGTATCATTGGTTAATGATTTAGACGAACTTAAAGGGATAATCTGTAAATATTCTGAAGATGATAGAAAGGAAGAAGTTTTAGAGAAATTAAACGCTATCCGTGAATTAGTGACAAATGGAGCACTCTTTGAAATTGATACAACTCCAATAAAGGAGGCAGAGAAATTGTTTTACAAAGACTACAATAAAATTAAACTTAATTTGCTTAAAATTATAAAATCTATAGCGAGAAAACTTGAAGAAATTAAAAAATTTAATTCTTTTGAAGTGAGATTAAAAGATTTAAATTGCGTTCTTGAACAATACAAACTATTTTACGAATTACAAAAAGAAATGTGGAGTAAAATCAAAGCAGAAACGTTCAAAATGAAAACGAAATCCCGTTTGGTAGTCGGCTTGGGAGATGAGAGCGTTTACGAAACTTCGATAAGACTCCACAGGAATTACGGAATTCCCTACATTCCCGGCTCCGCTTTGAAGGGAGTTGCAAAGCATTACGCCATATTGAATCTGGCCGATGAGTTAATCGATCAATTCGACGGAGATTTCTTCGTGTTAGCTAAAAGAATTCAAGAGGCGCTGGAAAATCCGGCGAGAGATGAGAACAGCGATACTGAGGTGAGAAAAGCAATCGAGGAGAAGCTGAAAATGAACGTGAGTGATGAGTTGTTTGAAAAAATGATGATTCTAAGAAGAATTTTCGGAACACAAAAGCGAGAAGGAGACGTAATTTTCTTCGACGCCTTTCCAATTCCCGATCAATTTAAACACAAGCCGATTTTAGAGTTGGACATAATGAATCCACATTATCAGCCGTATTATCAGCAAGGTGAACAACCGGGAGACTGGCATCAGCCGAATCCCATCTTCTTTCTGACGGTTCCGGAAGATATAGAGTTTCAGTTCGCTTTAGCTTCAAGGAAAGACGAATCCAACGTAGATTCAAAGAAAGACAAATCAGAACTCGAAAAGGCTGTAGAAATGCTTAAAGAGGCTTTGGAGGAGTTTGGTGTCGGAGCTAAGACTTCGTTGGGCTACGGAAGGTTTGGGTGAACACGCAGTGGTAGTAATGGTAAGAATTTCTTAACTTGCTAAAAAAACTGGAAGTCTTATTTATTATGATTAAATTTGTAAACTTGAGACTCGTAAAATGCAACTCAGGACTAACAAAGTTTAAGTATCCTTTTTGATAATACGAGCCTCATGAAGCTTTTGCTAATTCACGCTGATTACATGGAATATGAAGTAAAAAAAGCTACGAAAATTGCTGAAGAAGTAAACGAGGATCATAAGTCTGGAAAAGTTGAGGAAGCATTGGTCGTTTTTACGGCTGTCGAGAAAGGAGATAACGAGGAAGTAGTAAACAAAGCTGTCGAGGAAATAACTTCTATTGCAAAAAAATTGGGCGTTAGCAGAATAGTTGTTTACCCTTACGCTCATCTATCTTCAAATCTATCAGATCCGAACACGGCAGTAAAAGTTTTAAAAGATATGGAAAGCAAATTATCTGGAGAATTTGAAGTTTATAGAGCTCCTTTTGGTTGGTATAAAGCTTTTAAACTTTCGTGTAAAGGGCATCCTTTGAGCGAGCTTTCAAGAGAGTTGAGAGCTGAAGTAAGCGAAAAGGAGTCAATCGAAAAAGAACTGACTCAGGCTTTAAGAGATGAGGAAAGGGTTAAGAGTTACTGGTACATTTTGCACAGAGGAGAATTAATTCCTCTAAGCGAATTCGATTTTTCGAAATATCCAAAGCTAAGGAAGTTTGCCGATTACGAAGTGGCGAAGAGGAGGGCGGTTGACAGGATCCCTCCTCACGTTGAGTTAATGCAAAAGTTGCAGATAGCGGATTACGAGGAGGCGAGCGATAGCGGACATATGAGGTACTATCCAAAAGGCAGGTTAGTAAAATCCCTCATAGAAGAATTCGTAACTAAGAAGTGCATAGAATACGGAGCAATGGAAGTAGAAACTCCGATAATGTACAGCAGAGATCACCCAACTCTTAGGAGGTATCTCGAAAGGTTTCCGGCGAGACAGTACATAATAAAGGGGGATAAAAGAGAGTTCTTCTTAAGGTTTGCAGCGTGTTTTGGCCAATTTTTAATGTGTAGCGACGCGATAATCACGTATAGAAATTTACCCCTTAAAATTTACGAGTTAACGAGATACTCTTTTAGAAAGGAGCAAAGAGGAGAACTCGTTGGTTTGAGGAGGCTGAGAGCTTTTACCATGCCAGATATGCACACCTTAGTCAAAGACATGGAAGAAGCGAAGAGAGAATTTATGAATCAGTACAAACTCAGCGTGGAAACGTTAAAAGCAATAGGATTAACTCCTGAAGATTACGAAGTTGCCATAAGAGTTACTAAGGACTTTTACGAAGAAAACAGGGATTTCATAAATTCTCTATCTGAAATACTCGAAAAACCAATACTGATAGAGATGTGGGATAGAAGGTTCTTTTACTTCGTTTTAAAGTTTGAATTCAACTTCGTCGATGCTCTCGACAAAGCTTCAGCTCTATCTACTGTTCAAATAGACGTTGAAAACGCTGAGAGATACGACATAAGTTACGTTGACGAAAAAGGAGAAAAGAGAAGGCCGCTAATTCTTCACTGTTCCGTTAGCGGAGCAGTTGAGAGGTGTATTTACGCCCTACTCGAAAAAGCTTACATGGAGAAGGAGAAAGGTAAGCTACCAATGTTGCCCGTTTGGATATCTCCAACCCAAGTTAGAGTTATTCCAGTTTCAGAAAAGTACTTCGACTACTCTTTTAATTTGGTGAAGCGTTTAACTGAGGAAGGTATAAGAGCTGACATAGACGATAGAGACGAAACTTTAAGTAAAAAAGTGAGGGATGCAGCAACGGAGTGGGTACCTTACATAGTAGTAGTTGGTGAAAAGGAAGTTAGCAGTGGATTGTTGGCAGTAACTGTTAGAGGAGAATCGGATATTCACAAGCAGAAAAAAGTTGAAATGACACTCGATGACTTGATTAGGAGAATTAAAAAGGAATGTGGAAGCATGCCGTTTAAGCCCCTCCCTCTACCTGTAAAGCTGTCTGAAAGACCATCTTTCAGGTGATGTGTATGGATGAGGATTTGGCAAAAGCATACATACCGTTCGCACTTGGATGCGTAGCAGGTGTTATAAGTTACTTAATTACGCTTGGTGATGTTAAAAGAGATCCTATCGGAATAATAGTGCTCGTCATCTCCATTTACTTAAACAAGTTTCTCTTACCTAAGGTAGGAGTAAAAGAGTTAAAAGCAACGGATTGGTTGACAATAACTGGTTTAGCAGTCGGGGCTTGGTATATGGTCTGGACTTTTTTGCTTAATTTTTAGGTTATTTTAAGTTTTAAGTTTTTGCTAAAATGTTAAAATGCTAATTAGTGCTAATTGTTGTTAGATTGTTAGCGAAAACGAATAAAGCATTAAAAATTAAAATTTAACTCTGTATCTATCTTCAAGCTCTCTTCTTTTGCCCTCGTTCCATCCGCTAACTCTTTGGTAGTATCCAGTTATTCTCGAATAGCACTCCACTTCTAAGCTTCCGCAATTGGGGCAGGAACTTTGTATTCCTCCGTAAACTTTTTGGCACTTCTTGCAGTAAGTCATGTCTTTCGTGTACGCCCAATAACCTACGAGGGTTTTTGTAGCTATTTTCTTTGTTAACTCCCACAACAGTTCTGGATTTGGAGAGCTTTCGCCTATCCAAACGTGTGCCATCATCCCACCATTGCAGAGCGGGTGGAACGCACCTTCTATTTTTAACCTTTCGAAGAGTGGTATTTCCGCACTAACTCTGCAGTGAGAGGAGTTCGTATAGTAAACCGAATTTCCTTCACCTCTTACTATTGCCTTCTTTCCAAAGTACTTCCTGTCTAACCTTGCAAACCTGTGGGCTGTTGACTCCGCAGGCGTTTGTGTTATCACCCACCTAAGTCCCGTCTCCTTACTCCATTCAAGTGCAGTATCTAACATGAACTTTACGATTTTTAAGCCGAACTTCCAAGCTTCTCTGTAATGCAATTCTAACCCAATAAAAGCTTCTAACATTTCGTTCAAACCTACGAATCCTATCGACCTAACGACTTTTTCAACTCTGTAATAAGGTTCACCGTAAACGTCTTGGGTAAGGAATGGAAGGGAATTGCTTTCCATTCTCTTCTTTATAATTTCAGCTTTTATATCTATAATTTTTCTTGCTATTTCCATTCTCTCTCTTAAAAGCTCGAAAATTTCGTCTTCGCTTTTAGATTCGTAAGCTATTCTTGGCAAGTTTATCGTTACTACTTGCAAACTACCAGTTCTCATGCATCCCTTGTAGAAATCTTCCCAATCTCCTGCATCTGGACTTAAAACCAACCTACAGCATTGAGCAAACACGTTATCTGGTAAATAACCTGAAAGTAAATTCAAGAAGTAAGGAGTACCAAACTTGGCTACGCACTTGTGAACTGAAATCATGAACTCGTCAAAACCCTCTTTTTTGAAGCACTCTTTTCTAAGCTTGTAGTTCGGTTTTGGAAAGAAGAAAGGTTTTCCTACGTAATCCCCTTCGGTGTAAACTTCCGTTAAGGCGTATGCAAATTTAATCGCTTCTTCTTCAAAGTCTCCGTAGGTTATTGAGTCTTTAACAACGCCACCGGGTAAAACGGCTGGTAAATCCGAAACTACTTTTGGAATTCCGTACTCTATATCTATGTCCGAGAAAACAGTTTGCCCTCCTCTCGCAACGTACATCTGGCTCATTTCGTAAACGAACATCTGGGCGAGCTGTTTTATTTCTCTATACGTTTTCCCCTGCATGTAAGGTGCGAGCCAGACGTTGAAGAAATCTAATCCCTGTCCACCAGCAAAATTCGTTTGAGCGGCGGCTAACGCTTTAGCTGCGTGTAGAATGGCAACTTCCGCATTTTTTGCTGGTCCAGCTATAGCCGTATTTTCTCCAGTCCCATCTACCTTAAGCCCGTTTTTCAGAAACCACCTTAAATCGTGCTGGAAGCAATAAGGCCTCGTTGCGAAGTATTCGAGGTCGTGTATGTGCACATCCCCCCTCATATGAGCATCCGCTAATTTTTCAGGCAGTACGTTGAGTAATGCGTACTCCTTCATCACTCTATCCGCTACGAGTTTGTGTATAGTTTCCGGATTGTGCTGTAAGTTTGCGTTCTCTTTCGAACCTCTTTCTATTAAATTAGTTACGTCGTAAACGGGCATTCCAAGCCTTGTGTATAGTTTTCTTTCTTCCTCCAATCCTCTCTCCAATAACTTCACGTTTACTATTTCTCTTATAAGAGGAGCAGAAACGAATTCGAGGTTCAAAGACTTTATGCCAGCCTCTACTTCAATTGCTATTTCTTCAGCTATGTTTTTCGGTAAGTTTACTTCTCTTATCAAGGATTCAACGATTTTTCTTCTGTCAAAAGGTTCTATTTCGTTTTTCGAAGTTCTTATCAAAAGTTCGTTTCTCGCTTTCAGCTCTGTACTCATAGGCGTTAGTAATACAAACTGCAAAAACGAATTTCAGAAGCTCCACAGGAACGAATAGATATATACAGCTGCACCTTTTTTACTTTGATGCTGGTGGGAATAATATCTGACGTTCACGCAAACCTTCCAGCGTTGCAATCTGTGCTGGACAGGCTTGAAAAATGCGATGAGATATACTGCTGTGGAGATGTAGTCGGCTATTATCCGTATCCAAACGAAGTCGTAGAGTTGTTCAAAAACTACGATATTCATTCAGTTCTTGGAAATCACGACTTTGCGGTTTTAACCAACGATTTTTCTGGCTTCAATACTATAGCCGAGGTGGCGGGAATGTGGACAGTCGAAAACCTTAGCGAAAAATCCTACGATTTTCTATCGGAGTTGCCTTTTAGTATAAAAACTGAAATTTTTTCGATATATCACGCAAGGCCGGGGGAGGGATTGGAAGTACTATTCGACTACTTGTTTCCAGAAGAAGTTTTTGAGCCTGAAGTTTCAACTGCCGTTGGCCATACACACTTACAGTTCGTGAAGTGGTTTGGAGAGAAGTTCTTACTAAATCCCGGAAGCGTTGGACAACCGAGAGACGGAGATTCAAGAGCAGCTTATGCAATTCTGAACACTGAAAACACGAAAATAAGTCTTGAGAGAACGAAGTACGATATCGATGAGGTTTGCGAAGCATTAGAAAAAGAAAACTTGCCAGAATTCCTTTGTGAAAGGCTTTACATGGGTTTTTGAATAATCTGGATAATCTAAAAATAAGTTGACTAAGCTAAGGTTGGTTAAGCTGAAACCGCAAGCTTTTATAATTTAGCAATACAGGAATGGCAAATGCTTACTGAAGATAAGCTCGTAATACCTAACAAAACTAAGTTTGAAGAAGGAAACATTTTCGTCGATGGAGATGTAATTATCTTTCCGGGATGTAATGTAGGTTATGGCATTTATGCTAAGAGAGTAGTTATTGGAGAAAAAGTTAGAATTGAAGGAGACGTTATTGGAGAGGAAGTCAGAATAGACTCTTGGTGTGACATAAAAGGCAACGTCGTTAGCAAAGGAGAAGCGTACATTGCAGATTTTACGACCATAGGTGGAAAGCTTACTGTTTTTGGTGATCTTGACATTGGTAGGAACGTCAAGATAAAAAATGGATTTGAAGCGAGAGGATTGATAACGATTCAAGACCCTTTACCCATAATAATTTTCGTTTTCTTCTACCTTCTCGAATTGCTTAGACTCGGAAAGTTAGAGGAAGCGGAAAAACTGTTAGAAGAGCTTGAGGATGAGGAGATTGTTAATCCAATGATAATACCGGAAAACTCCATCCTTGATCTAAACAGAATAAAAACCGAGTGCGAAATCGAAATTTCTGGGAGCAGAGTTCTCGGAAATATAAAGGCTAAAAAAGCTGAAATAAGTAACAGCGAGATCTTTGGCAGCGTTAGATGTGTGGGTGAAGTAGTAATTAGGAACAGTAAAGTTCATGGTGCTGTGGAGGGTAATGTCGTAGTTGTGCTTAGGGGTAGTGAAGTAGTCGGAAACATTACAGCTAAGAGAGTTTACGTTGAAGAAGACTGTATCGTGGAAGGAACTCTATCTGGAGAGGCAGGAGTCGTTATAAAGCCAAAAATAGACGTTAAAGCAGCTCTATCTGAAAAAGAACCTGAAAAAATGCCTGAAAAAATAGAAGAAGAAAAAGAGGAAAAAACAGAGTTAAAAGAAGTCGAAAAAGAAATTAGAAATGAAATTAGAAAAGATCCATTTAAGTTTGAAAGACCCGATAAAATTCCATCCGCAAAGGAAATAGAAAAGTCAGTCGAGCTTTTAAAGGAATTAAAAGAAAAAAGGTGATTCAATGGAAAAGTTCAGAAAGATGTTTCCTCATCTGTACAGAGAACTGTTCCCTCTCCCAACCGTTTTAGACCACTTGGAGAGGTGCGAGAACTACGAACAGGCAATTGAAGTGATAGAATACTTTGAAAGGAGAGGCGAGATTTCTAAGGAATACGCTGTTTATTTGAAGGAAAATATTACAAAGCTTGGTATTATTGGAACGAGGAAGAGAGGGGAGTATGAGCGTAGGGGTGTAAGTCCATGATAGAAATAGGTATTGCTGGAAAACCAAATGCAGGAAAATCCACTTTTTTTAAAGCAGCAACTCTTGCTGACGCTGAAATAGCAAACTATCCATTTACGACAATAGAGCCTAACGTCGGAATAGCTCACGTCAGAGTTAAATGCGTTTGTGAGGAGCTTGGTGTTAAGTGTAAAGAGTGTATAGACGGGTGGAGGTTTATACCGGTAAAGTTGATAGATGTCGCCGGATTAGTTCCGGGAGCTCACGAAGGGAGAGGATTGGGAAACGAGTTCTTGGACAATTTGAGGCAAAGCGAAGCTGTAATACATGTAGTTGACTCTTCTGGCTCAACTGACGAGGAAGGTAACGAAGTTGCTGTTGGAGAATACGATCCTTGTAAAGATGTTGAGTTTTTGAAAGAGGAGCTTGACATGTGGCTTTACGGAATTCTAAAGAGAAATTGGGATAAAATAACGAGAAAAATAACTCTGGAAAAGAGAGATCCCGTTAAATACCTTACAGAACAGCTTGCGGGTTTGGGTTTTAAAGAGTGGCAGATAAAAGAAGCAATAAAGAAGTCTGGAATTGACGTTAAAAGTGGAGATAAGCTGATAGAATTTGCAAAAGCTTTGAGAGAGTTGAGAATGAAGATGGTTATAGCGGCTAACAAAGCTGATAGAGCACCGGAAAATTTGTTGAAAAAACTCGTGGATAAATACAAAGCTATACCAACTTCGGCGATATACGAGTTGACGTTGAGGACGGCTGCGAAAAACGGTTACATAAAGTACTTACCGGGGGATAGCGACTTCAAAGTAATTAAATCATTGAACGAAAAACAGGAAAAAGCATTGGAAAAGATAAGGGAATTCCTGAAAAAATTTGGCAGTACGGGCGTTCAAGATGCTATAAACAGAGTCGTGTTTGACGTTCTTGACTACATAGTAGTTTATCCGGTTGAAGACGAAAACAAGTACACGGATTCTAAGGGTAATGTTTTACCAGACGCTTTGTTAGTTAAAAAAGGAACGACTGCTAAGGAACTCGCATACATGATTCACACTGATATTGGGGAGAGTTTTATACACGCTGTGAATGCAAAAACAAAGATGAGGATTGGAGAAGATTACGTCTTGAAGCACAACGACGTAATAAAAATAGTTAGTGCGAAATGACAAATATAAAAATGATGAAAGTAAAACACCCAGCAGTTCTACAGCTCAGGGGGAATTACGAAGTGTATTTGGAGCGAGTTTTATGTGTTATTAATAACTACGAGTGCTGGGTAGATAGAAGAAAAGAAGGGGTTGACATCTACTTTTCAGATGTAAACGATGCGAGAAAAGTTCTTTCAAAGATTAAAAAGCTTGGGGAAGTTAGCATAAAGATGAGTACTAAATACGCTGGGTTGAGAAGGGGTAGAGTTAGAGTGTTTTTCGTTTATAGTCTCAAGTTTTAAAGTATTTCGAGGTTGGTTATGATCGAAATAGACGTTGAAGAATTTAAAAGAATAAGAAAGAAAGTCCATAGCGTAAGAAACCTCAACATTCCGGGTTATACGAGAGGAATGCTGTTCACTATCCTCTCTCAAAAGAAAGTTGACGCTGTGAAAAGGCAATATCCGGAAGTTTCAAAGAGAATAGAGGAATTAGAAGAATTCTGGAAAAAAGAAAAGAAAATGCCGGAGTGGTTAAAGCTTACACCTGTTATGAGAATTAGATTGCTTTTGAAGTCACACGGCTTGTCAAAATCGGCAATAAACAAAGTACTTAGAGATCCACAAGAAGTTCAATCTGAAGTTGACAGCTCCTTTCATCCAGATTTGTTAGAAAAAATCGTTTGGAGAGCTCTTTATACAGATTACGTTTATTCTCCTCTCGCAATTAAACACCAGAGAGCGAGAGGAAAGCTTGGAGAAGAAATTTTAAAAGAATGGCTAAGTAAAAGGGAACTTTGTTTTTCGACTGAAGACGAGCTTAGAGGAAAGTTCTCGAAAACTCCTGACTTCTACTTTGAAGAACCAGTTAACGTTAACGGCTTTAACGTTAGGTGGATTGAGAGCAAAGCACTTTTTGGAGATGTTAAAACTCATAGCACGTATGCCAAGAAGCAATTTAGAATTTACAGAGAGATGTTTGGAGAGGGTTGCATTGTTTACTGGTTCGGGCATGTCTGTGAGTTGAAGGACAACATACTTTCGACTGATAACTTCAAATCTCAACTAAAAAACGCTTTAAACGACATGATAGTATATACAGCTGGAGGAAAGAAAAAAGCACAAAGCCTTGCAGAAAAGTTTAATGCTACAGTTGTTGACATTTATGGTTTAGAGCTTGAAAACTCGATATACGTTGAATTGGGAGAAGTAAGAAGCAAAGATTTCTTGGAAGGTATGTGTAAAATAATAGACGCTTACTCTTCCGGCAGGATAATTGTTGCTGACGAAAATAAGAGTTGGAGAGAATCCGTTAGAAAAGACATAGGGTGGATTCTCGGCAACATGGGATTTGTAGTCGTTCACGCTTGATTTTTTACGTTTGATTTTTTGTTTTTTTAACCTACTCTTGTTTGCTTTTTTACCTACAACTTACACATACACCTACACATACACCTGGATGTGTACTCACACTTTTATTTACACGATTCTCTACACTTTTTTTTACACTTTTTTTTGCTATGTTAAAAACAAATAAACTTTTTATATGCTCACAATTATAAGTATGACTGCAGAATGGAGGTGAGGTCGGGTGGTAGGTAAAAAGTTTAGGAAAAACGAAAGAGGTGCCATAGGTATCGAGACACTGATTGTCTTCATAGCGATGGTATTGGTTGCTGCAGTGAGTGCTGCAGTTCTTATACAGACAGTCGGTTACCTACAGCAGAAGGCAATGGCTACTGGTAGAGAAACAACTAAGCAGGTTTCAAGTGGTATAAAAGTTGATCAGGTTCTTGGTTACTACGATTCTGCGAGTGGTGGAATTACGAAGCTCGCTGTTATAGCTGAGCCAAACACCGGTGGTCAGCCCTTGGACCTCAGCAAGGTTACGATTACTATAAGCAACGGTGAAAAAGCAGCTCTACTTCACTACAGCAGCACGTACTATGCAAGCTTGGTTAATGGTGGAGACATATTCAGCTCAACTGCCTTCCCATCTACCGGAACTAACTTTGGAGTAATAGTTCTTGAGGATTCTGACGGCTCAATTACTGCTACAACTCCGACTATGAACTCAGGAGATAGAGTTGCGTTGGCTATAAACGCAACTACTGTGTTTGGATCAGCAATACCAGTTAACACCCACGTATATGGAGATGTCAAGCCAGAGTTCGGTGCTCCGGGTATAATTGACTTCACAACCCCGCCAACTTACACGGTAAGCGTAGTTGAATTGCAGTAACTCTTCTAATTTTTTTTCAGAGGTGTCTTCTATGGGCTTAAAGTTGTTCAGGAAAAAGCAGAATGACGAGGGAGAGGAGGAAATAGAAGAAGAAGAGCTTGAAGAAGAGGAAGAAGAGGTGGAAGAGGAGGAAAAATCTACATCAAGCCAATCTACTGCAGGTGATGAAACTATAGAGAAGATAATGGAAAGATTGAATGATATCGACAATAAACTACCTCGATTGGATATAGCAATAAACAATTTGAAAAAGGAAATCGATTCCCTCAAGCAGGATTTACAGAAAATGGACGAGTCTTTGAAGGACATGATGGCTCTATACGAAGTCGTTTCCTCTCAAATAAATCCGTTCGTCGGCTCTTCTAAGGTCACAGCTCTCAGCATACAAAGGCTTGACAACATGGAGAAGCAGTTGAGAGAATTGGAAGTACTCGTAAACGATGTTGTTGAAGATTTGAGGATGCTATTTAGGAAGAATGTGAACTTGAAGGATATAATCAACCAAGTCCTATACGAGGAGGTGATCATGTGATTTCAGATAAGGAGAGAGTGATTTCATTGGAGGACGATCAAGAAAAAAAGCAGGAAGAAAAGCGGGATACTGGGGCTGAGAAGCCTTACCTTTCTGACAACGAGATAAAAGAGTACTTGGAGAGGTATAGGGGGAGGATACCTTCCGTAATACTCAGAGACATTTACGAGATGCTGAAGGGTAGAAGGGTTACTGAGAGGCAAATAGACAGGATAGTAGAAAGAGTGGAATCGATGTTAAATACCGATAATCAGCTTAGAAAAATTGATGATATTTATAAAAAGCTTGAAAGTCTTGAAAAAATGCTTAGAAAAGACTCTCTAAGCGAATTACCTGAAAAAAAGGTTGAAGAGGTTGTAAAATCTGAATCTGACGTAAGAGATGAAAAACCAGGTAGTGGAGAGGTAGTTGAAAAAAGCAGAAGGGGGGTTGAAAAATTGGAGGAAACGTTTCAAGATTATGCTCATCCTGAATATCCTGAAAGTTATGAAAAAGGTGAGCATAGAGAGTATAGGGATTACGGCTATCCGAGGTATCCTGCGAGAAGAGATTACCAAGTAAGTTATCAAGTAAGGCTTGCGAGAATACCTGAGGATGCTAAGAGAATAATGCTATTGCTGAAGTGGATAGAATTTCTGATGGAAAGAGTCGGATACGATGGCTTGGAGGACGTTCTCAACTATTACGTTGACATTAACTGGATAAGCGAGGACGTTCTAATGGCAGTTCTGAGGTATGCGAGAGGGATAAAGCTCTACCACGAAAACTCCGACTGGAGACCAGCCGGTTACATGAGCGTGCAAGATCACCTGATGAGTTTGCTATACATAGAAGCTTTGAGAACTGGCAGGTTCGACAGAAACCTCGTGATGGAGGTTGAGAAAGACCTGTACAGAATGAAGAAGGAGGTAGCGGAGCTCCATGGGATTTAGCGTTACCGCTGCCTTCGCTTTAATGATGATTGCTTGCTTAATAGCGTTTGGAGTAGTTGTTAACGTAATGAGTGCTAACTTCAAAGCAATAAACTTAGCTGAGAAAAAAAAGTCAGATCTGAGTATAGAGAGGGAAAACACCAATTTCGAAATAGTTTCGATAAATGCAACAAACGTTACGATTTCCAGTTACACTTTAACTGCTGTAATTTACAACGACGGCTCAACGACTCTAAGAACGGATGAGTTCTCAGTTCTAATAGATGGAGTGTTACAGCAAAACGTCACGTACAACGTAACTTACCTCTTCCCTCTATCCTACGCAAAGCTTTCAATTGACAATTTGCCGGGAACTGTTGGTTCAACTCACAGAATAGAGGTCGTTTCAGGAAATGGAGTGGCAAGGTTTGCCGAGTACACGGTTAAGTGAGGTGATGATTTATGGGTTTTGGCGAATGTGCCGCTCACATAATCCTCTTCATAGCAGTGGTGATAGTAGCTTCGTCTCTCTCAGTAATGATGGCTACTACTGTTCAAAAGATATCCGTAGGAATGGAACAGCAGGGAAACAGGGTTCAAAAATTGCTTACGACCGATTTCGAAATAATAAACGACCCAACTAACATACCCACTAAAACGACCGTTAGCACTGCTTACGTTTTTTACGTTAAAAATACCGGTACGAACTCGTTTCCCTTTACAAATAGGAGCATAACTGTGTTAATCGATGGGAACGTAATACCCTCAGCTAACATTACTACTTCACCTTCTCTGTTAAATCCCGGTCAAACTGGAGAAGTTGACGTCGTAACAACTCTTACAGCTGGTTATCATACCATAAAAATAGTCCTCTACAACGGCGTCTCTTCAAGCCTCGTATTTAGAATCTAAGGGGGGTGATACTTTGAAAGTTTTTTCTGTTCAGATTCAGAACGACGAGTTTCACAAAAAGCTTGGAGGTGGATTGCCTCCCGGAACTATAGCTTTAATCAAAGGAGATCACGGTAGTGGGAAGTCAGTGATATGTCAAAGAATGGTTTACGGATTGTTAATCAATGGAGTAAAGATAAGCTACGTTTCAACCCAGCTTACAACAACAGACTTCGTAAAGCAAATGCTCTCTCTTGGATACAACATAGTTCATCAAATAATAAGGGGTAACATAACTTTCTTCCCAGTTTATCCATTAATAAACGAAATAAAGGAGAGAAGCGATTACTCAAAAAGGCTCATATCAGCAAAGACTATCTTTGAAAAAGATGTAATTTTCATAGACAGTTTCAGTTCTCTCGTAAAGTTCGATATAAACGAGAAAGCTGTAGTTGATTTAATGGGTTTTTTCAAGAGAGTTGTGGCAACTGGGAAAGCAATAGTCCTTACAGCAGTTGAAGATGAATTGCCGAGAGAAGTTATGGAAGAAGTCGAGTCGTGCTCATCTCTTCTAATAGAAACTGCTACGAAAAAAGTTGGAACTGACCTAAAAAACATAATGATGATTAAAAAGTACAACCTCGCAGTTGACAAGTATTCCAAGCAAACCGCTTTCAGAGTTGAGCCGAAGATAGGGTTAGTTGTTGAAATAGCTGCAGTAGCGTAAGACTATGCAAGTCGTAAAGTCTGACAGGCTTGAGGATGCTTTGAGGAGGAATCCTCACTTAAAGGATTACCTGACTAAGTTTAAGAAGAGAGAGGGTACTATCCCCAATTTTGTCCCTTCTCTAACGAGGGACATGAAATCTCTACCCAGACCCAACTTAATCTATCCCGTTGGAGATCCAATTTTCATCCACATTTGGACTAATAGGGATGGTGACAAGCAGTACATAGCTATAGAACCGAGACTTAGCGAGAAAGACGAGGAAAAGTTTGAGGCTATAATGGACAGAATGCTCGAATTAGCTCCGTACGAAAAAGTGCCGGAAAACGAGGAGGAGATGGACAAACTCATAGACAAGTTATTCGATAAAGTTACTACGCTTACAAAAACGCCTCAGCCAGTAGTAAAGAAGAAAAGGAGGTTCTCTTTTGGGTTTGAAAAAATACCGGTTACGAGAGCCGAAGTTATAAAGTTTAAGTACATGATAAAGAGAGAAGTAGTTGGCGTCGGCCCCTTGGAACCACTTGTGAGAGATCCTTACATAGAAGATATACACGTCATAGGACCGCACAACACTCACATAGTTCACAAAATTTTCGAAATGATGCCGACGAACATCGACTTCAAAGATGACCTATACATGGCAGAGTACCTTAAGAACCTTGGAGAGAGGATGGGCAGACCTGTCAGCGAGAGAACTCCGATAGTTGACGGCTCTTTACCGGACGGGAGTAGAATTAACATAATATACAGCACGGACGTTTCTCTAAAAGGACCTTCTTTCACGATAAGAAAGTTTACGGCAGTTCCAATAAGCATAACTCAGCTAATAAATTGGGGTACTCTCTCAGCCGAAGTAGCCGCTTACCTCTGGCTTTGCTTGGAGTACGGGATGAGTATATGGGTTAGCGGTGAAACTGCGAGTGGGAAGACGACAACTCTAAACGCTATGATACCTTTCATCAAGCCAAATTCCAAAATCTACACTGCTGAGGATACGCCTGAAGTTCAAGTACCTCACCCAGTATGGCAACAGCTCAACACGAGGGAGAGAGGTGAGGTTGGAAAAGTTGACTTGTTCGATTTGCTCAAAGCAGCTCTTAGGAGCAGGCCTGACTACATAATAGTCGGTGAAATTAGAGGTAAAGAAGGTTCGGTTGCTTTTCAGGCTATGCAGACAGGACACCCAGTTTTGGCAACTTTTCACGCCGGTAGCGTTAAAAAGCTAATTCAGAGGCTAACTGGAGATCCAATAAACGTTCCAATAACATTCGTTGACAACTTGAACGTAGCTTTAATTCAGCAGGCTGTTTATAGAAAGGGTCAATTTCTAAGGAGATGTCTTGTGGTTGAGGAAATCGAAGGGTATTACGAGGACATAGGTGGTGTGGTTACCAGAACCGTTTTCGAGTGGGACAGCGTTACTGACAAGCACGTATTCAGGGGTTTGTACAACTCTTACATATTGGAAAACAAGATAGCTCAAACTGCTGGTTATGAAGATCCAAGGCAGATTTACGAAGAAATGATGCTAAGAGCGAGAATTTTGGAGAGAATGGTCGAGCTAAAAATATTCGATTATTACGAGGTTGTAAAAGCGATATGGAACTTTTACAAGAAAGGTATTGAAGGTTTGCCTTTCAGACTTTAGAGGTGATTGAAATGTTCGAGTGCATGAGGCACTGTGGAATGAGCTTGGAGAGATACTTTAAATTCGTATTTGCACCCCTCGCAATCATAGCTTTAATAGTTTTAATCTTAGCGACGTTTTTGTCTTCTCTTCTATTCAAGAGCATAGGTTTGTTTGCAGTTTTACTCTACTTCGTTCCAGCTTTCTTAATTCTCATTGCAGTTCTTTATCCAAAAATAATCATAGGGAGAGTTAGAAACCAAATAGACAACAACATACACTTCTACATAACCCATATGGGTGCTTTGGCTACATCTGATATAGATAGAAAAGAAATGATGAAAATTATTTCCAACAGAAAGGAGTATAGAGCTTTGGCTGAAGAAACGAGGAAGATTTTCCTCCTTATGGAGAAGTGGAATAGAAACCTATCTCAGGCGTGCAGGTTTATAGCGAGGAGAACTCCGAGCAAGATATTTTCGGAATTCTTGGATAGAATGGCTCACGAATTGGATAGTGGAGAGGACTTTAAAGACTTCATAAAGAGAGAGCAAAAGACTGTAATGAATGCATTTGCAACTAATTATCAGGGAAAGCTTTACAGTATAGATATATTTAAGGAAGTTTACACTTCGATAATAATTTCTCTTTCTTTCTTCGCCGCTTTCGCAATAATAATGCCTTTCCTTACTGGAATAAGTGTTACTTTCATGTTAGATATAATTATCATCGTTTTTATTATAGTCGAACTGGGTGTTTTCGTTTACTTAAAAGCAGTTGCTCCAGAAGATCCCGTATGGCAGACTTCTGGAGAAATGACTGAAACTGATTGGAAATTGTACAAGTACTTTTACATATCTATGGCTTTATGTTTGGTAGTATTTACAGTTATTTTGTTTGCGAACTACGTTTATAGAGTAGTTAACATCCCCGTACCTTTCATAGTAGCTCTTAGCGTAACACCTCTAATAATTCCGGGTTACCTTTCGCGTAATGAGGAGGCGGTGATAAGGGATAAAGATAAAAACGCTCCATCTTTTATAATGAGTCTCGGAGCTTCAGCTTCAGCGAGAGGTGGAGATATACTGGAATCTCTCAAGTTTTTGACAGCACACGACTTTGGCCCATTAACTAAGGACGTAAGAAACCTTTACAAGAGGTTGAAAACGAGGATAAACAAGAGGAGGGCTTGGGAGAAGTTTAGCATAGAAACGGGGAGTAACTTGATTTACAGGTTTACGGATATGTTCGTCGAAGCAATAGGCCTTGGCAGCGATCCAAAAGATGTGGCTGAAATCATAGCTGAAAACTTCACGATTCTAAACACGTTGAGGGCGAAGCGTTCTCAAACTACAAGCTCTTTCATTGGGATTGCTTACGGAGTTATAATAGGTATTGCTTTCTCACTCTACATATCTTTTGGAGTAGTACAGTCTATGAACAAACTCTACTCAAAGCTAAACATACCCGGAACTTTTGTTGGAGGTATTTTACACACAGTCCCAGCTTCAAGTCTTGCAATACTCAACGCTATGGTTTTCTTTATTCTGTTAGTCCACGCAATAATCTCCTCCATGTCAATAAAAGTTATGGACGGAGGCAGGTTCATGAGCTCTTTGGTTCACTTAGTTGGAATGGTGTGGGTTGCTGCTATCGCTGGGTTCGTTTCCCACACGGTTATGGTGAACATGCTTGGAGTGCATTTCTAAATTTATAAGTAAATCCGGAATTTAAAATATATTTTTTAAACTTTTTCATTTGGTCGAGAAAAATTTTTATTTTGTTATCATTACTATTACAATGGTGATAGCATGAAAGTTCAGAGCTTCTTTACGATAGACCCTCACATACTCAGGTCTTTGAACAAGAGCTCTTTGAGGAAAAGGGTTTTGAAATACCTCGATAGAGTTCATCCTAATGCTGATTACCTCGCCAACATAGCGAGGGCGATAGGGAGCGACCCTTCTAACGTTCTCGGATGTTTAAAAGGTATGGGTAATAGATACAACGGCAACAGCTCCTTAATAGAGCTTGGGCTTGTTGAAGTTGTAGAGAAGGACGGTTACAAGTACTATAGGATTACTGAGCTTGGAAAGAGGGTGGTTAAGTATATGGAGGAGGTGTATGGATTTTGATGTCTATTCAGAGTAAGAAGGCTCTTGAAGAAGCTTTGAACTTTATGTATTCCTATCTCGCTTTAAAAGCTTACTTCTTCGTTGGTAGAACTAATGTTATGAATTCTGAATATCCTAACAGCTCTTACGTCGAGCTTTGGAGGGATAATTACTCTCCAATAAGTAATGACGTTCTAAAACCAATATTCTCCAACCCCGATTTCTCCTGCATAGACTTCTGCGATACTTTGGATAAATCCTCCTACTTCTCTTTAATACACCCCAACCATCCAAACATAACTCTCGGATTTGTAAAAGATGCGGACTTGTGGAATATATGGTTAAGCGAATCTCCATTTAGTTTGGCGAGAGAAGCAATAGCCGAAGTTTTGCATCTCGGAGATGATAGCGTCAAAGTCGTTGATTTTGGATGTGGTAGCGTTTCACCATCGTACTACGGAGAAGTTATGGGTAGCAAAGGTGTTTACACTGGTATAGACTTCTCTCATTCAATGCTCAAGATAGCGGAATCAAAAGTTAAGTCTAAAAACATAGATTGGGTTAACTTAAGGAGATTTGACTTAGAAACTAAGGTTACAGTTAAGAGAAAGTACGATGTAGTTATATGCTCTTCGATTATGCAGTACGTAAATCCAAAAGCTTTAATTAGAAATGCTGGGGAACTGTTAGGATACGACGGATTAATTATTGTTTTTTCTGAAGTATTTAGAGATTTAGAGCCAGAAAAAGAAAAGTTATTAAAGCTGTACTATTCCATGATCCCCGGATTCAGAGCTTTTCCTTCTATATCTGAAATACTCGAAATTTTGGATTCGATTGGCGTTTGCTACCGCTACAAGCTTGAGTGCAAGAACTTACTGTTAATTGAAATGTCTAATTAGGTTTTTCCAGCAAACTCCTTTTACTTAAAATTCTTCCATCTTTTGCGTGAGGTGTTCTAATTACGGAATCCTCAGCTTTCTCCATTTCTCTTGCTTCATCTGCTAACTTAGCAGCGTACCTCATCATTTCGTGAGCAGCAGCTACCATTGGTATGTATCTATCCGCATTTTTCTCGACGAAGCAAGCTTTTGTCGTTATAGCTGAGACTTTCTCCGCTATGCTATAAGCCGCTAAAGCCTTAGCCAATGCGTAGGGGTTTTTGAAACTTCCGTATTTTACGGCAGTAAAGCTGTCAACAATCAGTTCTGGCATCTTTACATCCCCTCTCTTTATGCTTTCAATGCATTCGTCGATTGCCGTTTGAACTGCCCTTAAAGCTCCAGTTGCGGACAGCACTTTTATCACGTCGGAGTTGTAAAGAGCCATCTCGGTAGGATCTAAAAATTCTCTTCTCGCACCAATCATCGAATCGGCCGTAACTACGATATATCCGAAACCCTGCTCTTTTAGCTCATCAACTATCTTTTTTGCTGGAGAATCGCTTAGAACTACAACTCTTTTACCTTCGCTTTTAAGCATTTCTCTTAGTTTTTTAGGTCCTGCGAGAGAAGCGTTTGGGGAAGCTACAATTACCAAGTCGGGATTCACCTCTAAAACTCTTTTTGCTATTTCTTCTCCCTCTTTTTCCCCCATTTTCGCTCCAGACGTGAAAACTCTGACTTCTAAATCTTCTCTATCTGCTCTCTCGTCCATGAGGTATTCTGCTATTACTGCACTACCTATAGCCCCAAGCTTTGCAAAGCAAACGAGCATGAATGGAACTAAAATTCGTCATTTATAATCGTTTCCTTTTGTATTACTGATACTTTCGAATTTTTAGCCCCTTCTTTGCTTTTTTTGCCAAAAACTTAAATATTTTTGTGTTTTTGTTTACTTCGTGCAGTACAGGTAAAACTTTTGTAAGTATATTAGTTTACGCGTAAGTCATTTTTGCACTTAGCAGTTTATATTTATTATTTTGGTTTTTATCCGTCGATTAACGTGGAAAGATTTATATACCAAACTTCGTTTAGTTTGAACATAATAAAAAATTAAAGATTTGGGGTGTTTGAATGGAGAAAAAAGTAATAGACAGTTTGCTAAAAGTAGAAGAAATCTACGAACCACCTGAAGAAATAAGAGAAAAAGCATGGATTAAAGATGAAAGCGTTTACGAAAAAGCTGAAAAGGACTTTATAGCTTTCTGGGATGAAATAGCTAAGAGCGAAGTGGAGTGGTTTGAACCGTACGATAAAGTCTTAGATGACAGCAATCCGCCTTTTTACAAGTGGTTTGTTGGAGGTAAAATTAACATAACTTACAACTGCTTGGATAGGCACGTAAAAAGCTGGAGGAAGAACAAAGCAGCGATAATATGGCAGGGAGAGCCGGAAAACGAAGTTAGAGTAATAACGTACTACGAACTCTATAGAAGGGTTTGCAGATTTGCAAACGCATTAAAAGAGCTTGGAGTAAAGAAAGGAGATAGAGTAACGATTTACATGGGAATGGTTCCAGAACTTGCAGTTGCGATGTTGGCGTGTGCGAGAATAGGTGCAATTCACAGTGTAGTTTTTGGAGGCTTCTCTTCCTCGGCATTAAGGGATAGGATTAATGATGCTGAGGCTAAAATCGTAATAACAATGGATGGATTTTACAGGAGAGGCAGAGTAATAGAAGCAAAGAAAATAGTTGACGAGGCTTTGGAGGACGCTCCAAGCGTTCAGAACGTTGTAGTGCTTAAGAGAGTTGGAAACGAGATAAACATGGAAGAAGAGAGAGATTTGTGGTGGCACGACATACAGTACGGTGTAAAGCCAGAATGCGAGCCTGAAGTAATGGACGCAGAGGATCCGCTGTTCATACTCTACACATCCGGTACGACTGGAAAGCCAAAAGGTGTACTGCACGTCCATGGTGGATACAACGTTGGAACGCACATAACCACTAAGTGGGTCTTTGACATAAAAGATGAGGACATATACTGGTGTACAGCTGACATAGGTTGGATAACTGGACACAGCTATGTAGTCTATGGGCCTTTAAGCAATGGGGCTACAACTTTGATGTATGAGGGAGCTCCGGACTATCCGAAGCCGGATAGATGGTGGAGCATAATCGAGAGATTTGGTGTTACAATACTCTACACAGCTCCAACGGCGATAAGGTTCTTCATGAGGCTTGGTGAGGAATGGCCAAAGAAGCACGACCTCAGTACTTTGAGACTGTTGGGAACTGTAGGTGAGCCTATAAATCCAGAGGCGTGGAAGTGGTATTATAGAGTAATTGGAGGAGAGAGATGCCCAATAATGGACACGTGGTGGCAGACTGAAACTGGAATGTTCATGATCACTCCTTTGCCGGGAGTAACAAAGCTTAAGCCCGGATCAGCAACAAAGCCTTTCCCCGGCGTAAAAGCTGAAGTTTGGGATGACGACGGAAACAAATGCCCGCCAAACGTGGGTGGAAAGCTTGTGATAACTAGGCCCTGGCCTTCCATGCTCAGAACGCTTTGGGGAGATCCAGACAGATACGTAAAAGTTTACTGGAGTGCCTATCCCGGAAAGCTCGTGTACTTTAGTGGAGACGGTGCAAGAGTTGATGAAGACGGATATTTCTGGATTCTTGGTAGAGTTGACGACGTCTTAAACGTTAGCGGTCACAGACTCGGTACGGCAGAGATAGAGAGTGCTTTAGTAGCTCATGAAGCTGTTAGCGAGGCTGCTGTAATAGGTAAGCCTCACGAAGTCAAAGGTGAAGTTCCAGTAGCGTTCGTAGTTCTTAAAGCGGGATACAAACCGAGTTCGGAACTTAAGAAAGAGCTAAAGCAACACGTTAGGAAGCTTATAGGCCCAATAGCAGTTCCTGAGGAAATACACTTCTTAGATAAGCTACCAAAGACTAGAAGTGGTAAGATAATGAGGAGAATACTCAGAGCTATAGAAAAAGGAGAGTCTATCGGAGATGTTACTACCTTAGAAGACGAGAGCGCAGTGGAAGAAGTCAAGAAGAAAGTTTCAGAGTGATTAAAACAACATTTATCAAAACAACTTCGTTTGCGAAACGCTATCTTTTACTTTTTTTAGGGTTTTCCAAGCCGTTCTTGAGTGAGGTGGAAACTCCCCTCTAAGTTTGTAGTAACTTCTTAGGAACTCTATTGTCTTTGGGTCGGAAGGATATCCGCTTCCAAAGTCTCCCAATTCTTTTTTTATTTCCTCTATCCTTTTATCTCTCAAAACCTTTGCGACAATTGAAGCTGAAGCAACTTCTACTCTTCTAACATCTGCTTTGTGCATTGCAACTACTTTTACACCGGTTGCTTTTTCGAGTTTAACGCTTAACCTCTCGCTATCAACGTCGCAACTGTCAACGTAAGCGATTTCGGGTTTTAGCTTTTTTATTATAGCCGAATAGCAGTCGAATAGGATTTCGTTTATGTTTTTAACTTTCATAAGCTCGTTGAGCTCTTTTGCTTCCAAAACTACTGTTTCTAAGACTACTGTTTCTAACGCGCAATAGCGTTCAATTTGTTCGAAGAGCTCTTCTCTCCTACTTTTACTCAGCTTTTTCGAATCTCTAACTCCGAGCCTTTTTAATTCCTCAAAAATCTCTTCTTCAGCCATAACTCCGCAAACTACCATTGGTCCTATTACCGGACCTTTTCCAGCTTCATCTATTCCAGCTATCATAGTCCAATTTTCGGAAATCCTTTCAGCTTTCCGAACTTACCCTTCTTTACTTTCTTCATAACGCTTTTCATAGTCTTGTAATACCTGAGCAATTCTCTAACTTCCTGAGGTGTAGTTCCAGAACCAATTGCTATTCTCTTTATTCTCGAAGAATCTATAATTTTTGGATTCAACAGCTCTTCTTCTGTCATCGAATCCATTATAACTTTAAACCTCTTCATTTTCTCCTGAGTCATCTCAGCCATCTCGTCGTCCATTTTAAGTCCAAAACCAAACGGAAGCATGTCCAAGATTTTGCTTATAGGTCCCATCTTTCCCATTGCCTCTATTTGTTTGTAAACGTCTTTGAGCGTGAAACTACCTTTTAGAAAAGCTTCTGGATCTAAATCCTCCTCTTTCACGACCCTTTCTACTTTCTCGAGGAGGGCTTTTATATCTCCCATTCCGAGTAATCTTGAGACGAAGCCCGCTGGATCGAATCTCTCTAAGTCCTCCACCCTTTCTCCTGTTCCTATGAATGCTATTGGAATGCCAATTTCTCTCGCAGCGGATAAAGCTCCACCACCCTTAGCAGTACCGTCGAATTTTGTTATTACTATACCGTCTATTCCAATTGCTTCGTGGAACGCTTTCGCCTGTTTGCTTGCAAGCTGACCTATTGCGGCATCTAAAACCAAAAGCTTGTAGTCTGGATTCGTAGCGTTGGCTATTGCAATCATTTCGTTTATTAATTCCTTTTCGA
>JALSQI010000073.1 GCA_026985525.1 Archaeoglobaceae archaeon | reverse complement strand
TACAAGCTTTTCAATGCTAAATCCGTTAGACTCATAAAATTCTACTGGCCCGTTTTCAGGAGTTTCAAGCCAAATTCTATTAAATCCCAATTTTTTAGCTATTTCTACACATTTTTCGATTATAGCAGTTCCAACACCGGTATTCCTATATTCTTTTTTAACCGCGAGAGATGCTATTTCAAACCTATCGTTCCAGCAAACAGTTGCACACCCAGCTATTGTTCCTTTAACTCTCGCGACTACTACTTTTCTCTTAAGTGGGAGTAGAGAAGTTGCGACGAATGGGCTTACTCCAAGCACGTCGTATTCTAAGTGTATCACTTCTTCAACTTCTTCACTTCTCATAATCCCTACTTCAAGCATCAGTGCAACGTACATCGCCAGAAGTTAAGGTTTTCTGCAGTGCTTGTAAGTAGTAACAATGGATGAGGTTGAGGAGTTAAAAAAAGTACTTTACCAAGAAAAAGAGAGGGCTAAAAAAGAATTATTCAAAAGGGAAAAATTTAAAGGAGAAATTTTGGAGAAAAGAGGTGATTTCGCTATACTCAGGCTTGAAAAAGAAGTAGAATCGGGAAAAACTCTCGGTTACTTTGACGATTCGATTTCGAATTTTGGATACGTTGTATCTTCTCAGGGTAAAGAAGTCTTAGTAAAACTCATGACAAAAGAAGAGCCGGAAGAGTTCATAGAATCTGAAAATTTATCTCTTTACGATGTTCAAATTGAAATGTTGAATAGGTTCAACCCTGAAGTTATAAGACCCTTTTCTAAAAAATTTAAATTAAAATATAATGAAAGGCTTGACAAGTGGCAAAACTTAGCTTTTTCTGCGACTATGGAGATGGGGAAAGGAGAATTTTTGCTCGTAATAGGACCTCCGGGTACGGGTAAAACGAGATTTATAGTTGAAGCAGCTAAATCCGTAAATAAGTGTTTGATTACAGCTCATACCAATAGAGCGGTTGACAACATCGTACAATCTTTTAGTAAAGCTGTTAGAATTGGATATAAACGTGAAAACTTGTTTGAGGAAATTGAGAAGCTTAAAGAAATAAGGAGGGAAATAGCAAGAGCAAAAGTAGTTGGAGCGACTTTAATGAAGTGTGCTTTTTTTAACTTTCCTACGCGTTTTGATTACGTTTTCGTCGATGAATCGTCTCAAGCAAATATAGCTGAAGTACTATCTGCTGTTTACAGTGGGGAAAGAGTGGTTTTGGTTGGAGACCCTTATCAGCTACCTCCAGTATTGAGGTGCAAAAAACCTGAGAGATTTAGCGCTTTTAACTTTTTTTATAAAATCTCGAGAAAAGCTGTGTGGTTGAGGACCCATTACAGGAGTAATCCGGAAATAATAGGTTTTTCGGCAAAATACATTTACGGTGGAAAGCTTAAAGCTCATAACTCGTGTAGAAAAATTTCTCTTAAATTTAAAAAATTTCCTCAAAAATTTAATAGAATTTTAAGTCCAAAACTGCCAGTCGTAATGCTGATACATGGGGGGAGGGAAGAAAGAGTTGGGCAATCCAAGATAAATAGAAGAGAAGCTGTTTTGTCTGCAGAGTTGTTTAGAGAATTAACGTGTTGTGGCATACGTGATATTGGAATTATAACACCCTACGTAGAGCAGAGAAAGTTGATAAAGAACCTCGCCAATTGCGAAGTCAATACGGTTGATGCTTTTCAGGGAAGGGAGAAAGACGTTATAATCTATTCGACCGTCTCTCCGGGTTTCTCTTCGAATTGGAGAAGGTTTAACGTTGCGGTTACTAGGGCAAAGAAAAAGCTTATAGTAATATCTAATGTTTCTATTCTAAACTTTAAAAACTCGCTACTTTACAAGTTTTACGAGTACGCAAAGAGTAAAAATGCTGTGTTTGTATTGTAGTCATCATACTTATAAGCTGTTTGATCAGCTTGATACTATGGAAGTAGCAGTTGTTTACGACAACGAGGCGAAAGGAGATTTTATTCCGGGATGGGGCTTTTCCTGCTACTTGAGAAACAAAATGAAAGTTTTATTCGATGCGGGGTGGGATGGAGAGATTCTACTTCACAACTTACAGCTTTTTGGAATTGAAGATTTTGACATGGTGTTTTTATCTCATCATCACTGGGATCACATAGGCGGGTTAAATCACGTCATATCAATGACTTCAGCAGTTTGCGTTCCGGAAACTTTCTCTCCAAACCTTAAAAGAGAAATAGCAAGAAAAGCGGAGCTTATAGTCGTTAGAAACTTCACTTACTTGGGAGATTGCTTTTACTCTACAGGAGTACTGTCGTATGAGCAGTCTTTAATTGCCTTAGGCGATAAAGGTCTTCTCGTTACCGGTTGCTCACATCCCGGATTAGACAGAATTTTAAGGGTTGCAGAAAGTGCTGGAAACATTTCAGTAGTCATGGGTGGTTTTCACGGATTTGACAAAATAGGTATTCTGAAAAAGTACGAACTCGTTATACCTTGTCATTGCACTGTTAAAAAAGAAGAAATACTTAAAATGCCCAACTCCAGAAAATGTTATGCTGGCTGTTTTTTTGAAATATAATAAATTATATAACAAATTATAATTACGAAGTGTTACGACCTACGCCTTTTCGTTAATTTCTTCGCAAGTTTCTCCGTAACGCTTTACGAGTTCGACCAAAAACTTTGCAATTTTCTCAAAGTCCTTAAGTTTAAGAAAACCGTAAATTGAATACATTGCCACTCCATCGAGCATAGCCATTAAAAGTAAGGCTATCTGCTTGCTACATATATTCTCTTTTTCGAGCAATTTGCTTACTTTTTCTATGCCTTTTTCTATTAAATCTTCTATGAACTGAGGATCAGATTGATAAAGTCCATCTATTAGGTAGAAAAACATCTTTGGAACTCTTCTATCTTCCTGAACTATTCTAATTTTTTCTTTTATTGCGTCTTCTAAGGTTTCACATTCCCACGGAGAATACTTCTTTATTGCGTAAAGCAATAACTCTTTTTCGAGACCTTTTTTGTTTCCAAAGTAGTAAAATACTGTGCTTTTAGATATTCCTGCTTTTTCTGCGACGTCGTGAACCGTAGCGTTAGAATTTTCAAGATAAACTTCTAAGGCAGCTTCGAGAATTTTCTCTTTCACCATAGTAAACCAGTCGGTCGAAATGATTAAAAGTTTTATCGTGCTGATAAAACAGAGATGTACGGAAAGCATAGTTTTGGAGAAGAGATTGATTGCGGAGAAGTTTACATCAAGTGTGAAAGAAATTACTTGAGGATTTGTAAGGGTGAGAGAGTAGAAAAAATAGTTTCGGGAGGAAAAGGCTTTCTAATAAATCCGGTTGAGCCTGTAAATTTACCAGTTAGGATAACGAGAACACTCTTTATAGAATTCAGCAAAACGGTAGCTGTAGAACCTGAAAGATCAGTAAAAGTTTACTTAAAGTTTCCAGTTGAGATAGGTGTTTTCGTTGAAGGAAAAAAGCTTTACTCCATTGACGTTTTCACTCTAAGCAAACCGAAGTTTGCATTATATGGAGATCCGAGAAAAGGTGTAGTCTGCAAGTACTTCAAAAGCGATGTTTACGAAAGCATTCCTGAGGTATC
>JALSQI010000072.1 GCA_026985525.1 Archaeoglobaceae archaeon | reverse complement strand
TTCCTTTTCTGCACTTTAACGTTTTGCAGTAGTTTTTCTAACTCCTTTAAACCTTTTTCAGCAAGCCTTATTCTAAGGTCGTTTGCCGTGTCCATGTGCAGAGTAGAGTGCTGTAACAATATTAAAGTTAACAATTTAAAGTTCCCTTTAAAGTTCCCTGCCCCTAACTCTGTTTATGTCAAATCTCGCCTTTCTCGAAACCTCCATTACAGCTAACGTTCCAGCCATTACCGGGTCGCTAACTACTAAGTCAGCTTCTTTCGGAACACTACCAAACATTTTAAGAGATATAACGGGTATTCCTTGCTTTCTTAATTCTTTGACTTCTTCTGTTATTTTACCTCCCATCAGCCCACCCGCAAGGACGAGAGCACTTGCCCTGTGCAATCTACCAACAGCTCTTACGGCAGATGCTATTTCCTCTTCTCCAACTACAGGCATAGTATCGACGCTTATTCTTTCCCCTCTGAGGTTGTGTCTATCCGCCTCACTTATAGCTCCAAAAGCTACTTGAGAAACGAGAGCTCCTCCTCCAAGAACGATTATTCTCTTTCCAAAGACGTCTTCAAAAGTTTTTTCCTCTCTCGCAACTTCAACTGTTTCAATTTTCTTTATTTCTTCAAGCATAGCTTCGAAATCTCCACCTTCTATTTCCAAGTAGATTTGAGCTTTTCCAGCGTTTTTTCCCCTCTGAATTAAAAAACTCTGAGCGTAAATTATGTTCCCACCGTACTCGGCTACCTTAGTTGTTACATCTCTCAGCACTCCTATCTCGTTTCTCGCAATAATAAGTATAGCCTTCATCATAACAAGTTAAAACCTCGCTCCAGTAAGTGTTTTCGTCTCTAAAACTCCCTTTATCGACCTTATCTTGTTTACAACGACGTCGCTCAATTCTTCAAAATCTCTAACTACAATTTTTGCTATTAAATCGTACTCTCCAAACAACGGATAGAGTTCTTCGACTTCTTTGAGATTTGCAATTTTTTCGTAAACTTCTCTTTCTCTCATAGGAGAAACTTTTATCAAGACGAATCCGAGAGCCATGATTTCTAATCTTTTCTGAACTGTTATTAATTTTTCTTTGGCTTTTTACCCTTAGCCAATTTTACTTTAACGTTGTTTAAACGTTGTTTTAAACGATACTTTTTTGCTTTAACAGGCTTTACTTTAGCACTCCCAGCTCGGTTAACCTTTCGGGTAAGTAAACGTCTGTTACAAAGTCGAGACCGTACTTTGCGAGAGCCTGCTGTTCGGATTTTCTACCAAGCTTTAGCTGAAGTTTTACCTCTTCTCTCCAGAAATCGCTGTCGAACCTTGGATCAGTTAAAATTGAATTTAGTGCTTTTATATCTTGGTCTGTGAGTTTGTCTGAAGGGAGCTTGTAATTGACTATGTCGGATGGTCTTATGCCAACGAACATTGCGGAGGGTGTAGCCAGATACTCAGACAAATGTGCAGCTTTTATTGAGCCGTAAGCCACACTCGCAAATATTCTGTAACTCCAAGGATCCCCATCTGTAAATACGACTACTGGAAGGTTTAGTTCTGAGTTAAACCTCTTGAGTAACCTTCTCGTACTTCTTGCTGGCTGTCCTTTTAAGTGGACTATTATTGCATTGAATTTTTCGTCAAAACCGTTTTCAACTAACCTGTCTCTCATACCTCCAGTTTCTATTGCTATTACAAAATTCGCATCACACTCTACAAACTCAAGCTTGTCAACGTTTACGGGTATTTGATACCCTCCTTCTCCCACGTCGTCTTGACAATGTATCTCCCTCGTACCTCTCCTTGTCTCTTCTCTGATCTTAATGGGGCCAATAACAGTAGCTCCATCTTCTTCTGGTCTAACGTTGAAGTGCTCTCTTTGGAGAGACGTTAGAATTTCTATATCTTCAATCAACCTATCACTTTCACTCTGCTCTTCAAATTTAGCTATACCCCAGTTTTCGGAGATGTAGTAGAGTTCTCTCAACGTTGACGATTTGTTGAGCTTTAACTGTTCTTTCAGAAATCCAATTACGTAAGCCATTCTCAAAAGCATGTACGCTCCTTTAACGCTTTTAGCGGATCTTATAGATTTTCTATCTCCGTACACCCACACTTCGCTTTCTTCGCTAAATTCTATGTTGTGTTTAGTTCTCGTCGATATCTTGAGTTCAGGAACTTTTCCAGCTTTCATCTGGTCGTACATTTCCTTAGCTATTTCGAGCAGAGCTTTAACGCTGTCCATCGTTTTAAGCTTTTAACATTACAACGCAAAAGCGTTGCGATAGTAATAAATATTCTGAATTTTCAGGAGGAATTATGAAAAAGATGAGAGAGAAATGCAAGGATTGCATGATATGCTTTAAGAAAAAGAGGAAGTGAGAACGTGAAATCTTCGGATTTTAAGGAATTTTTTGACTTCTTTCCTTTTAGAAGGAGATGGGGGAGTAAATTAAGACCACACTTCAGTTTTATTTACTCTGGAGTTACTTGGCACGTAGATAGTTCAAGGGGGAAAGCGGGAGAAGTCAACATAATTACTCATGCTCATTCAGACCACCACGGACAGAAGAACTTGGAAAACTTCAACGCTGTAGCTTCTAAGGAAACGGCAAAAATACTGGAAATTTGTAGCTCGAAAGATTACAGAGGAAAAACTTTTGAAGTTGGTGAAAAGCTTGAAATTAAAGGTGTAAAAATAAAGACGTACCCGACTTACCACATACATGGATCTTCAGCTTTTTTATTTGATAACGGAGTTTTGATAACTGGAGACGTAAAAGACTACAAGAAGTTGCCAAAGTGTAAAGTTCTCGTTACTGAGGCTACTTACGGTAGTCCGGAATACGACTTCGAAGAAGAAATAGACAAGTTGAAAAGAGTAGGTAATTCGGTTCTTGGTGCTTATCCGATAGGAAAATCTCAGAGGGTTGCAGAAATTTTGATAGAAGAGGGCTATTCTGTTGCTTTAGAGGGAAAAGCTAAAAATATATGTAAAATATTGGGAATAGAAGTCGAAGATGGAGGGGAGATAAAGATAACTTCTCCAAGAAAATTGTATTCTTACAGTGGAAAGAAGTACGTTTTGACAGCTCAGAAATTTTACAGAGTTCCGAGAATAGTTGTAAGCGATCACCTGAACTACACTGGCATTCTCGATATGATCGAACACTGTAAGCCAGAAAGCGTTATATTTTACCACGGAAAACCGAGTAAGGAATTAATAGAAGAAATAGATGCAGACATAACATTACTCCAAGACTTGGATGTTGTGTAAAACTAACGACCGAAACGAATATATTTCTTTATAAACGTTGAATGTATAAGCGGTCGTAGTCTAGCGGTAGGACACGGGCCTCCCGAGCCCGTTGCCCGGGTTCGAATCCCGGCGGCCGCACTC
>JALSQI010000071.1 GCA_026985525.1 Archaeoglobaceae archaeon | reverse complement strand
TAAAGATTACAAATTAAATCATATTGAGCTAAATAAAATTTATATAAATAAAAATAAATTTAAAGACATTTAAATTGCCTTTTCACCCCTTTCACCAGTTCTAACTCTCACGACTTCCTCTATCGGTATAACGAATATCTTGCCGTCTCCAGTGTTTCCTGTCCTCGCGTAATCCGAAATTATAGTTATTACGTCGTCAACTTCCTCGTCCGTTACGACGAGTTCAATTTTCACTTTTGGTAGCAAGTCTATTTCCATCACTCTGCCTCTGAACTGCAATTGCATACCTCTCTGCCTTCCTCTACCTCTCACGTCAGTAACAGTCATTCCGTAAAATCCTCTCTTTTCTAAGGCCTCCTTGACGTCCATGAACTTCTCAGACCTTATTATTGCTTCTATCTTCTTCATTCCTTACCACCCCTTATGCTGAATGGCAAACCAGTCTCAGTGCAGACGAAGTTTGGATACGCAACTGTTGCGTGCTCCGTTATGTCCAGTCCAAGTATTTCTTCTTCTGGGCTAACTCTAATTCCCATCGTCTTCTTCAATATCCAGAACAGAATTAGTCCACATCCAAACGCCCATGCGAAGTTAACAGCAGCACTTATCAGCTGACAGAGGAAGAAACCGGGATTTCCATACAATAAGCCAGTTACGTATGGCTTTGCAGTCGTATAAACTCCGTAAGTTCCATCTGCGAATATTCCCAAAGAAATTAATCCCCAAGTTCCGTTAAAACCGTGAACAGCTACTGCACCTACCATGTCATCTACTCCGTGGTTTTCTAAGAACCAGTATCCGTAGCATACTATGAATCCAGCTACAATTCCAATGACAACTGCAGCCCAAGAATTAACCCAAGCACATGGAGCAGTTATCGCAACGAGTCCTGCAAGAGCACCGTTACAAGTCATTCCAACGTCTGGCTTTCCGTTCTTTGCCCACGTTATGAACATTGCTGTAGCTGCCGCTGCTGCACCAGCCAGATTCGTGTTAACCGCTATTACAGCTATCCTCAGCTCGTGAGCTGAAAGAGTAGAACCGGGATTGAAACCGAACCAGCCGAACCACAGTATGAACGTTCCCAATACAGCAAAGGCTATGTTGTGTCCTGGAATAGGTCTTGGATTGCCGTTTTCATCGTACTTTCCTATTCTTGGCCCCAACATAAGGCAGGCTGCGAGAGCTATGTAACCACCTACTGCATGAACGACACCACTACCTGCAAAGTCTAAGGCACCATATCCATGACCAAGCTTTACCATAAACGGTGCACTGCTAAGCCATCCACCGCCCCATACCCAGTGGCCGTATACCGGATATATTATAGCTGAAATAACTGCACTGTATATCACGTAAACGGAGAACTTTGGTCTTTCTGCTATAGCTCCACTAACTATAGTTGCAGCAGTAGCACAGAACACAAGTTCAAAGAACCATATTGCCATTGTTGATACATCGTATGCCTTACCCGCTAAGAACCATCCAGTTGTTCCAACTATCCCGTGCCAGTCCTTGCCCATCATTATCGCAAAACCCAAAACCCAGAAAGCTAAGCTTCCTATTACGTAGTCTATCAAGTTCTTCATCATTACGTTTGCCGTATTCTTTGTTCTACAGAATCCTGTTTCAACTAAGGCAAATCCCGCTTGCATGAACATTACGAGGAATCCACATATAAGTGTCCACGCGAAATCGACTGGCCATCCCGGATGTGCCTTCAGCGTTCTTGCACCGTTTGCATCTCCCCACATAAGGGGAGATATCGCGAGAGATGGAGACATCGCTGCTATTAGTAGTAGAGCCGCTACCGCAAAAATCACTACTGTTCTGTTCTCTCTCATCCCACCACCGGAGGCAGGATTGGTTACAGTTTTAAAAAATTTTTTAATTAAATAGCGTAATTTATAATAAATTTTCACAAAATTGAATCAAAATTATGAAAAATTTTCAGGAGTTGAGAATCTTTTTAACGATTTCAATACCCATTTCAAGAAGCTCCTTAGCTCTTCTCTCTGACTTAGATTCAGCCATTATTCTTGCAATAGGCTCAGTTCCAGATGGTCTTATTAAAATCCAGCCATCCTCGTATTCAACTCTCGCCCCGTCTGTAAAATCTGCTTCTGGAAAAGCCTCTTTTAATCCTTCCAACAACTTTATTTTATCCTTACACGGAACCTTAGCTTTTAAAGTCACGTATTTTGGTATCTCTGCCGCGAGTTCGGAGAGTTTTTTACCTTTCTTAGCCATAAGCTCTAAAACCTTAGCTATGCTCATAGCTCCATCTCTCGCAAGGAGGTGCTCAGGAAAAACTAAACCTCCATTACCTTCTCCACCGAAAACAGCTTTTAACTTTAGCATGGTTTCAGCAACGACTGGGGAGCCTACAGCCGTGTAAACAACTTCCCCTCCTGCCTCTCTTACAACGTCTTCTACACACTTAGACGATGAAACTGGTGTTACTACAATTCCACCCCCATTCTCTTCAACGTAGTGCTTAGCCATTATTGCGAGCATAACATCCTCGCTTACGAACTCTCCTCTCTCATCTACAAAAGTTGCTCTATCCGCATCTCCGTCATGAGCTACGCCTATGTCAGCTTTGGAATTTTTCACGCATTTAATTAAGAATTCTACGTTTTCTTTAACTGGTTCGGGATTTCTGCAGGGAAAAGTCCCGTCGGGGTGTGAATTTATACTTATGCATTTACAACCAAGTTTTCTTAATAATTCTGGACTTGTTACACATCCAGCACCGTTTCCACAGTCGAGGACAACTCTGTAACTCTTTTCCGCTATCAAATCTCTATCAACTTTTTCGATTACACCTTCTATGTACATCCTTTTGCAGTCTTCTCTATAGACTATGCCTACGCTATTCCAAGGTACTATTCTGTAAGTTTTACTCATATACATTTTTTCACTTTCTTCATCCATATCTCTCGTAAATTCCCTTCCATCCTCCTGTATGAACTTAATTCCGTTGTACTCTCTTGGATTGTGGCTTGCAGTTACCATTACGCCTCCTTTAATGTCTTTTCTACACTTCACGTAGTACTGAAGTGCGGGAGTTGGTAGCAAGCCTAAGTCAACTACGTCACAACCAGCAGAAGTTATCCCAGCTATAACTGCACTTTTCAGCATAGGGCTTGAAAGTCTCGCATCCATACCAACTGCAATAGTGCCATCTCTCAAAGTTGCTATGACTCTGCCGAGGTTAACTGCCATTTCGACTGTTAGCTCATCGTTGGCGACCCCTCTAACGCCATCAGTTCCAAAAAGCTTTCCTGCTCCACCAATTCTCATAAATAAAAATACGCTTAATTCCTATATCCTTTTTTCCCTAACTACGCTAATCTCTTCGTACAGTTCTCTGAGAACTTCAATGTAATCGACTTCTCCTCTTTCTACGGCATCCATTTTTTCTTCGAGTTTTCTCGTCCTCTCTTCGCTGACGAATTCTCCGTAATTTTTTGAAAGGTACTCGTAAACTTCAATTCCCCTCTCCGTCGGAATCAACTTTCCATTTTTTTCTATCACGTATTTTCTTTGAAATAGCTTGTCAATTATCGTGGAATAAGTCGATGGTCTGCCAATTCCTTTTTCCTTCATCATCTGTATTACTTCTGACTGAGTCATCAACGGTTTTGCTGGCAGTAGTTTAATCGTGGCTTTTTCTTTGAATTCTCCTTCAGGTAGTGGATTTCTAACTCTTACAGCTTTGTACAGTTCGTAAGCTCTTCCTTCAGCTTTTACAACTCTTTCTTCTTTCAATTCTACTTTTTTCGAGTTAAAAACAACAGTTACTTCGTAAACAGCTACTTCTAATGAGTAATTCTTACACTGACTCGCCATGAAACGTCTGAATATTAGGTCGTATAGAGAGTAGTGTTTCCAGCTCATGTTTTCCACGATAATTACTCCTTCTTGAACGAGCCTTCTTAGAGTATCTCTATCTATAGGCCTTGTAGGTCTTATACACTCGTGTGCACCTTCTGAATACCACTCTCTCGGACAGAAATCTTCTCCAAGCCACTCTCTCGCAACTCTCAAACCAGCTTCACTAACTCTTGTAGAATCCGTTCTGTGATACGTTATTAAACCGCTTTCGAACAAATCTTGAGCTATTTTCATAGCTTCTGCTGCACTCATCCTTAGCACTGTACTTGCATCTCTCAGCATGGCATCGGTTGTATATGGTGGTAATGGTATTTTCTCTTCTTTCTTTCTCTCAACTTCTTTTATGCTGAGTTTTACTTCGACTTCTCCTTTACCCTCGCTTACTTCTACTGAAATTCCAAATTTATCTATAAATAATACTTTTTTCTTCTTTTTGTGCTCTCTGTACCTCTCTATAATCCATCCTAGAACTGGAGTTTGAGCCCTCCCAGCAGATAGGTTTTTGGAGTTAAAAACTTTCCACAATTTCTGGCTTAGTTCAAAACCTATCCATCTGTCTTCAATTCTTCTGACTATCTGGGCTTTTACCAAGTTTAAGTCAACACTTCTCAAGTTGTTTATCGCCGTTAAAACAGCTTTTGGAGTTACTTCGTGAAATTCAGCTCTTTTTATTTCGCCACATCCCGATAGGAGGTTTGCTACATCCCAAGCTATTTTTTCTCCTTCACTATCTGGATCTGTGCCTATTATTATCTCTCCCGCATCGTGAGCCAACTTTCTAAGCGACTCTATTCTGGTTGAAGAAACGTCTATGTTTTCACTCCCGCACTTTGGACAATTTACGGCATCGCTTGTGAATTGATATCCACAATCTCTACACCTTTTTATTGGAGAGTAAACGGGAATGAACAAATTATTTTTAACCAACACTCCGTGGTAACCTTCCTCCGTTGTTAAGTCTGTAACATGTCCTAAGCTTGCGGAAACTGATAGTATATAAGGAGAAGCCGGAACCTCATAAGCTATTACTCCTTCCATAATTTTTACGCTCGGCTTTCCGAAAAATCTTGAAATTTGCTTAGCTTTAGTTGGGCTCTCCACGACGAATAAAGACGGTTTTATTAAGTCGCTAACGCCTTTTTTCAACTTCTTCCTACTCTCTTCAATTTCCTTTTTAAGACTTTCAAAGTCAACTTCTTCAAGTTTTTTGAATTCTATATCGAAGTGCTTAGCTCTCTCTACAAACGCTTCTCTAACGCATTCATCCCCTTCTATGAGGAAAGATGCTCCCTTTGTTATGCCTCCAGCAAACAATCTTGAAGTTCTGCCAGAACCCTGAATGTACGTTCTAAGGTCTGGGAATACAACTTCTCCCTTTCTAAAACAGATGTCTTTGGCTTTAGCTTCTCCAATTTCTATTAGGTCTTTCAATTTTTCTTTTGCCTCCTCATCGCTTATACTTTCGTCTATTTTAAATACCATTCTAAGAACTCTGAGCATTTTAGGAGAGATGTTATCTATGTCTTCAACTCTTACGACGAAAACCGGAGCTCCGTAGAATACCGAGTATCTAATTCTTTCTGGCAAATCTAATCCTCTAACAAGAGTTCCGTAGTAATAAGAAGTGCCTATTAAGCAATCCAACTCTCCTCTTTCGAACTTTTCGTAAACTTCTTGTTTTTTACTCCCAGCTATGAGTCCAACTTTGAACTCTTTCAAATCCTCGTATAGTTTTTCCGCTTCCTCATTAGTTCTCGCGTATATCAACCCGCCTGTACCCATTTTTTCTAAAATTGATTTTAGAACTTCAAGCTTTGAATTTTCAACTACTATGTCCGTTACATTTCTTAAAGTGTGGTGAGAATACCCAACATCGAAGTTTAGCAATTCTCTAAAAAGCTTGACTTTTTCACCTTTCTTAGCAGTTGCAGTTGAAACCATTAAAACTCCTCTTGCACTACCGGTCCACTCTCCATCATATCTAAATCCGAGTAAGTACAGAATTCTATCAACGTTTTTTGACGCTTTGAGAATTGAATCGACATCGTCAACAAAAATGAAGTTATAACAGCACTTCATTCTGGAAAAGTTTTTGGCGAGAAATTGCGAAGTCGTTATCAAAATAGAGTCTTTTTTAGCTGAGAGCAACTCGAAAAACCTCTCTTTTTCAGCTTTTTTCATTTTACTTCTGTAGTACAAAATCGTTAGCTCGCTCTCTTCGTTTAAACCGTAATTAATTCCTGCTTTTTTGCACACATCTATAACTCTTTTACAGCTCTGTTCTGCTAATAGGGATGTTGGAAATAATAGATAACACCTCTTTTTCTGCTTTGCCAAGAAAATCGACATTACTATACCAAAAGTTGTCTTACCAACTCCCGTCGGGGCTACTGCCGCGAAACTCTCGTTACTAAGTACTCTTTTAGCCCACATCTTCTGAAGTGATGTTGGGCTGCCAACAAATTCTTTGAAGAACTTGAGGAATTCATCAACTTTATAGTCCACTTTAAATTTACACAGTGGAACTTTCTTTTTATAGCATATACCTTCTTCAACTTCTTTTAAGCTTAAGTTTTCTCCGCACTGGGGGCAGAGTTTTCTGTATATCGCGAGTACTGACATGAGGTTAAAGGTGGTGTTTCAATTATATTAGGCTTGTTACTTTATAAATGGCTTTGCGACATCGTATATCTTGTAGAGTATGTAAAGCAGTATTGCAGAAGAAACTGCATCGAGAGTGAAGTGTATTTTTTCACTCTTAACGAGCAAACAAGATAAGCCGGTAATGTAAACTACGAAAAACGTACCAGAAATTACGTTGCTGTACTCTGGAAAGTCGAAGTATAAAGATTTGCCTCTAACTACGTAGTAGAGATATAGAGCAAGCCAGAAAACTGCAATGGCGATTATAGCCATGATTAGAGAAGTTTCTGTGGGGAAAACTTCAAATGGAAGATTTTTACCTATTAAAACGAGGACGCTACCGTAAACAAGAGCATCTCTGAACTTTGCAGGTTCAAACTTGTCGAGCTTTATCGAATTCGCTAAGTAGAGAGATGCAATTAGTAGAAGTAAAGTTAACGAAAACTCTACCCAGATTACAGTACCCCACAGGTAGTGGGCTATTCCATGGATAAAAAATCCAAAGTCTGCTATTAGGTAAAAAGTTACTATGTACTTTAAGTAACTGTCATAACTTTCCTCGTACTT
>JALSQI010000070.1 GCA_026985525.1 Archaeoglobaceae archaeon | reverse complement strand
AAAAACTGATAAGCTTAATGGAGAAATCTGCTAAAAACGCTCCTGTTTACACACTGAAGTCATTTATCAAAACGCCTTTTCAGCATTTAGTTTTTACAGTTCTAAGTTCCAGAACGAGAGATGAAAAAACTGCTGAAGCTTGTAAAAAGCTGTTTTCAATAGCAGACACTCCAGAAAAATTGGCATCTCTTGAATTAGAGGAGATAGAAGAACTTATCAAAGGCGTTGGGTTTTACAGAACTAAGGCTAAAAGGTTGAAAGAGCTGGCTGAGAAATTGATTGAATTGGGTAAAATTCCAGACAGCTACGAGGAGCTTGTAAAATTGCCCGGAGTTGGTAGAAAGACGGCAAATGTAGTTTTAGCTTCCGCTTTTGGTAAAAATACTATTGGAGTTGACACTCACGTACACAGAATATCTAATAGACTTGGCTTGGTTTCTACTAAAAAGCCGGAAGAAACTGAAGTAGAGCTTAAAAAAATAATTCCAAAGCACTTGTGGAGTAGAGTTAACAGAGCTATGGTTGGTTTTGGTCAGACAATTTGCAAGCCAAAAAAACCGATGTGCGATAAATGCCCAATTAGAGAGTACTGTAAATATTGGAAATTGCATTGGCGAGAAGCTTAGCTACGCTAATCTTGCTTACTGGCTGTTCGATTGTATCGGTGGAAATTACTTTTTTAACTCCTGCTGAGAAAAGCTTGTTTAAGGCGTTAGATGCTAAAACTGCGTGAACGCATGCTGCTTCAACTTTAGCTTTTAACGTCTCAGCTGCTTTTGCAATAGTTCCACCAGTAGAAATTATGTCGTCAACTATAACAACTTTTTTTCCCTCAACTTCTACGTTTTTTGGCTTTATTTCAACGTTTTCAGCGTCTATTCTGACTTTTTCCAAGTAATCGTACTCACAACCGGCAATTTTTGCAGCAACTTTTACTCTTTCTAAAGACCCTATGTCAGGTGATACCATTATCAAACTCTCAGTTCCTTTGCTTTTCTCTTTTTTGTAGAACTCTCCTATCAACGGCATTGCATCTACTTCAATTAGGTTCTTGAAGTGAGAAGCAGCTTCTCTACTGTGTAGATTAACGGATATTACTTTTTCAGCTCTACTCTCCAAGAATTCAGCTAAGGCTCTTATGCTTACAGCTTCTCCTTCATTAAAAGCCCTATCTTGCCTCGCATATCCCATATAAGGTATAACTGCTATAGCCTCTTTAATTACGTCAAACAGTAGCATTAGATAAACTATGTCGTCGCTACACCTTATGCTTTGAACTACTATTGCCTTATCTACTCTGTCTTCAACTCTAACGTACAATTCTCCATCTGGAAACTTGCCGTACGTTACTTTTGCTAAGGGTATGTTTAGCTCTTTCGCAATCCTTTTAGATAGAATTGGTGATGAGTTGCCAGCAATCACTTTCACGTGCATGTGCTAACAACGCAAAACCTGTATTAAACACTTCTCAGATGTTTCAGAGCTTCGATGGCAACTTCAGGAACTTTAACTTTAAACCCATCTACTTCCAGCGGAACGACTTCTTGAGTGACGTAGGGGGTATCTACAACTAATTCTCTCTTCCACGACTTGTCTTCTATCTTCTTCCTCAACTGAAATACAACTGAAAATGGACGGGACATCATAATCTCTTCTTTTCTGCTTTGAGCATCTTTTGTAATCAGAGCAAGAGTTTGACCACCCTGATTTTGTATTTTCCATATCGTGTTGAGCATGAAAAGGTAAGTCTTCTCAAGCCCGTGAATTAGCAGCAATTCTGGGATTATGGATATTACGAGTGTATAGCTTTTCATGTTTTCTCCAGCTTTTGAAATAGCTATACTAACTTCGTTTAAGTTCATTAAATTAACGAAGCTATAACCACTCCACTGTTTCGGAGTAGCTATACGTAAATTACCTTTAAATTCATAAGATTTTACAATCTTATCTAACACTGCTGGAGGTTCTGAAGCTATCCAGACTATATTTGACGATAACTGTGATGCAAGGTTAAAGAGGAAAGATGACCCTTCATATCCGGGGTCTGATATTAACAGAATGTCGGGTCTGTTCATATTATTTTGCGTGGGTTAATGGTATATTTTTATTTCTGTCATTCACTCATCTACTTCTTCTAATATCTCTTTATACTGTTCAACTATCTCTGTGAGATAAACTGGTAATCTACCTCCTCTCCTCTTCTTAACAGTCTTCTTTGGAGGTTCGACATAGGCACAGATCAAGTAGTGTTCAACTGCTCTGGCTAACGCCTCTTTTATTGTACTCTCACCCGTCTTTTCCTTCAATTTTTTTAGAGTATCTTCTGGAAGTTTTGTCTGAGCAATAATATATCTCTCCACAATTAACACCCCCTATTCACATGATTATCATAATTACCTAAATAAGGCTTTCGGCGAATAAATTCTGCAACTGGGAATAATAAAGAAGAATACTAAAGAAGAAAAACAAAATTTAGAACAATAAAAATTATCTTACAAACGATTTGTATCTACCAGTGCTTATCAGCTCATCTACTTTTTTGACAAACCTATTTTCCGACCTTACGACGTTTATTATCGCTGTATCTCCTCTTATTTTCTCTATTTTAGACACGTATTCCGCTTCGTCCTCGTTTCCGTGGTACAGTATCCACTTCCTGTACTCGTTAACTCTGCAGAAAGAGGCGGAAGTTACCACTTCTATTAGTGCAAAGCATCCGTCTATAACTGCATCAGCCACTTCGTAGTCGATTGCGTAAAGCTTGTTGTTATTGTAAAAAACTGTTTCAACGTCCATAACTGCTAAGTTCCTCGCGAACTCTGCGAAGGTGTACTCCTCTGGCTGATCAATTATTTCTACTATGTGCCTGAAAGTAAACTCCTTCATATTAGGATATCGTCTCCTCGTAGAACTTTTTGACCATTCTTTGATCTAACAACAGCTCTTTTTCTTGTAACACAGCCCTTTCAAGCTTTTTGAGTGTAGCGTTTAAGGCGAACTCTACTCCCCAGCTCTCTCCAGTAACGAAGAATGTTCCTTTATCGCTCGTCAACTTTATTCTAACGTGTATCAATGGCAGACCTCTGAAGTTTTCCTTGTGTCTCTTTATGTAAACGAACAGAACTGCATTACCAAGGAAATTCCTGAACTTTCTCATAAATCTTTCTAAGTCTTCCATAATCGCGTTTCTATCAAATTCGTCGAGAGATATGTCCTTCGTTATAAGCTGAACTTGAAATTCTGCTGGGCTTTTCTTCTTTATCAAAGTTTCGAGTAAGTCTTTCTTGATAACTATTCCTTCTGGAATGCTATCTTTCGTAATTACTACGCTTGAGATGTTGTTCTTCGTCATCATGTCTATTATTTCGGGTACTGGCGTTAACTTTGTAGCCGTAACAACTGGATAACTCATAACGCTCTCTACCATTATCGACAGGGATCTGTCAACTTTTCCTCCGCCTTTTCCCAATCTACTCTCCCTCTTAGGGGAAATTACTCTATCTATTATATCTTTCCCCGTAACTATTCCAACTACTTTGTGGTTATCATCTACAACTACTAACCTGTCTATTCCGTGGTTTCTCATAGTTGCAAGAGCTTTTGCTACACTATCCCTTTCGTTTATTGTTATCAGCTCTGTACTCATAACGTCTCTCGCTTTTAGATTTTCAAATTCGTCTTTTACTGCGTTTAAAAAGTCGTTGACGTATATAGCACCCACTCCTTCCCGAGTTTTAACTAAAACGAAAGGTGTAGAATCTTCTACAAACCTCTTTGCAACGTTTTCAATCGTAAGGTCTCCCTCACTGAGGATGCCAGTTTTTATTACGAAGTTTTTGATCTTAGTTTCGTGTGGATTTACCATCACACAGCCTCTCATCAAGTCTCTTTCTCTTACTACTCCAACGATTTCCCCCCCTTCTTTGACCAACACTGCTCCTTTTTTACCTTCTTCGAATTTTGACACTACTTTTGAAATTGTTTCGTTTATGTCAACCACGTCGTAATCGTACTTTATCAGAGATTTGAGCAGTTCTCTTTCTTCCAAACTCTCACCTCCTTATAACACCTTATCGAATTCTACAAAGTCTTCCGGCAACTCATCTCTGCACGCCTCGTTTAGAACTTTTTCCTCGACATAAACTGGGACGGCTAACCTAACAGCTACGGCTATGCTATCACTTGGTCTTGCATCTATTTCGACTTCTCTATCTCCTGCCTTTAATATTAAACGAGCGTAAAACGTGTTATCTATTAAATCGTCTATAACTACTTTTTCAACTCTTGCACCGAGCCTTTTTATAACTTCTACCAAGAGGTCGTGAGTCATTGGGCGAGGAGACACTTCGTTTTTTAGAGCCGAGTGAATCGCAACTGCTTCAGCAATTCCTATGTATATGGGTAGAATCCTTCCGTCTTCAGCTCTCAAAACGACGACTGGTGAGATGCCAAAAACGTCTGGGACTGCATAGACACCAAACACTTCTGCAACGAACATATACAGTAAAGCTATCCCAAGCGAGTATTAATAGTTTGTTCTCCTATTCTTAGGCACGAAGTTTTTTATTTTTCCGTTTATTGCCATTCCACATCCGACGAAAAAGCTATTCCACCTTAGTAATACGTATTTGCATTCTACCTCTTTTTCTATATCCTTTCCACTCATCCACTTTATGACTTCTTCCTTAGTTAAATTAACTACGCACTTCTCAGCCTTTTTCCCTACAAACACGCTTCCATCAATGCTTAGCCTCAATCCACCGTCGATACGTCCGAAGTATATGCCTGAGTGAACTAAGTACTTCTTCAAAAACTCTGGAGGTTCATGTGTGTAAGCGTAAACTTTTCCTTTGCCTTTTTCAACGAATTTCATTTCTAAATCAGCTTTAAACTGTTCTCTCAGCATTTTTCTAACTTTTTCGGTAACGTCTTTCATAGTTTCTACCAATTACCAAAACTTTTATCTGTTTTGCTCTGAAAAGGCGAGCATGCCAGGTAAATTTGAAAAACGTTCAGCAAGGTTACTTGCTTTATTTCTCGCGTTCATCATGGTTGGAAGTGCAGTGTTAATAGCGTTTAGGGGTATGGGAAGTACACAGTTAGAGCTTAGACATGTGAAGTATAAGCTTAAGACTTTTGACGACTGGCTGAAGTGCGTACCGCCATCTCAATCTATAACTTACGTTTCAACTGTAAACTGCACTAATAACACTCTGTGGAATTACGTTCAGAGGGTTATGAACGCTAATATGGTTTCAGCTATTTTCCAGCCAGTAGAATTTACAAATCCGATACAGAGAATGTTAGTTGCAGAATATCAGAACGGTCTTCTCTACTTAATAGATATAAACATGTCTTCTATGAGAGTTAGGGGAGAAAAGATTAACGTTAACGGAGTAAACGTTTGGGTAGATAACGTTAAAGTAGGAAACTCCTATTACGAGGTTGCTGCAACGCCTGAAGTTTCACCGGCAATAGTTGGTACAGCAACTCAGGTAAAGGAGAGTGTTGAAGCACTAACGAGTAACAAAACAAACATGTACGATTTAGTTGGGAATTACACTGAAAGAATTCCCGGAAATTTCAACGCAATTTTCATGCTCTACGGTAAAAAAGCGGAGTCTATAATGATGTCTAACGGAACGTCGTTTGGAAACTTTTACTTCGCAGGAATAAGAATGAACGGTTCTTTATTTGAAAAAGTCGTGGCTATTCACTTCACAGTTCCGGGAATTTTTATGAAAAACAACACGACTAATTTTGCCTACTATCAAGTTAAGAACTACAAAGACGGGTTGAGCGTAGCAATTATGGATAGCAAGAATTTAACAGCTTTACTGAGTGCAGAACCGAAAATGAAAGTGATTTTCATAAAACTTGGCAAGTAAGCTTTTTAAATTTCTACAAAATTTTTACTTAGCATGGTACTGGTGGAAGATAGGGATACTACTCTTATTTTAAGGGGAAAGGCTTTAGTTCTCGAAGGAAACGCCTACGTTTTTGGATGTAGAGTTAAAATGGTCGAAAACAATTCATTCTTTCCCCTATACTTGGAGGAGGGTAAAGTGTTAGTGGAAGGGGAGTTTATACCAGTTAAAGGCTCTACAATTCCTGAGAGCTGGATAGACCTTTCTAAGAAGTTAGACGATTTTGGCAAGATCTTTCTCATAGGAAAAACCGATTCCGGAAAGAGTAGCTTGGCAACTTGGCTCGTAAACAGCATTGAGGGAAAAGTTTGCGTAATAGATGCGGACGTTGGGCAGTCCGACATAGCTCATCCGGGGGCTATGGGTTTTGGTATTGCTGATAAAGTGCCTTTTATGAGAGATATAGCAATGCTCGACGGATTTTTTGCGGGGACGATTTCACCGTCTGGTAAGGAGAGTAAATGTCTGAGAGGTTTCTTCTCTATATGTAAAAAATCAGAAAAACACTCTAAGTTTAGAATTGTTGACACTACAGGTTGGGTTTCCGGTAAAAAAGCGAGAGATTACAAACTCGCGAAAATTGATATTTTTTCTCCCGATTTAGTCGTGTTTGTTGGTGAATACGATTGGTGTCTTTACGAGGAAAACGTAGATTGCGAAGTCGTAAAAGTGGAGAGTTTTGTTCCTAAGAGGAGGAATAGGGAAAGTAGAATGAGGATAAGAAACAGTATTTACAAGGCGTGGTTTGATAACGCTGTAGAGTTTGAAGTAGATTACAGTAGAGTAAAAACGAGTCTTTTTAGGGGTAGAGAAATTTATGAGGACTTTCTTTCTATTTTTGGTGATGTGGTTTTTGCAGAAGTAGGTAAAGACTTTTTAAACGTTTGCGTCGAAAAAGCAGAAATAAGTGCTGAGGGTTTAAAGGCGGTAAAGGAAGTTTTTGGCGTTGAGGAAGTGAATGTGTTCGAAGAAGAATGGTTTAACTCTCTAATCTGTGGTATTTACTCCAATAATAGATACATTTGTCCGGGAAAAGTAGTGTCAGTTGACTTTAGCAATAAAAAGTTCATAATCGAGGCGAGAGAATGTCCTGAAAACGTTACAGTGGAGCTGGGGGATTTCAGAATCGTTAACGGAAGGGAAGAATTCGTTAGAATTCCGTAAACAAAATTAACTCTTTTGCAAATTCCTGAACATGATTGTTGAACTCAGCACTGGTAAAAGAGAGGTAATAGACATTACGGAGGAAGTGA
>JALSQI010000069.1 GCA_026985525.1 Archaeoglobaceae archaeon | reverse complement strand
AGAATTAATTGGATTTGCTTGGGGATACGATTTAATTGATTTAACGTTAAACGATTATAAGCCATTGTTTATCGATCTTTCTAAAGATAAAGATTAAATTAAGTCTAAGTGATTTAAATTTTAGGTTAAATAATTAGACTAAAAAATCAATTAAATATAAACTAATATCACTAAACAATATATTAAATAATAAATTAAATCTTATTTCAAAGAATTTGCTACTAATTCAGCCACTTTTTTTCCGCTTAGAAGCATACCGCCAAAAATGGGACCCATTCTTGGAAGGCCGTAAACTGCTGCTACGCTCATACCTGTAACGAAAAGACCGGGATAAACTTCGGATGTATATTTTACTACTGCTTCTTCAGCTTTTTCAGCCCACATGCTCTTTTCTCCAAGTATCTTTAACTTACCGGTCTTTTTTGCCACTATGCTACAAACAGACGCCTCATGCCCAGTTGCATCAATTACAGCTTTGCATGATATTGCAAGTGGATCAACACTTAAAGAGCACATGTCAACTGGATACCAATTTACGACCAATCCACACACCCTTTTACTTTTTATAATAACGTCTTCTACGTTTACTAAATTGAAAAACTTAACGCCAGCCTTAGACGCTCTATAAGTTAGGGCAGAAGAGAGCTCAATTGAATCGCAAATGCATAATCCATCTTTTTCCTTGTAATCAACTCCCGCCTCATCGAGTATGCTTGCCGCCTCTTTTTGAACTACTACTTTGTTGAACATCATTCCTCCGCCCCATATTCCTCCGCCTATGCTTAGTTTTCTCTCGAATAAATTGACTTTAAACCCTTTTTCTGCTAAATACCTCGAGGCTACTAAACCGGAAGGTCCAGCACCAACTATACACACGTCACTTTCTACGGCATTTCTGAGCTTTTCGAAAAACTCCTCAACTATAGCTTTGGTAATAGACGTTTCTTCAATCACTCAATCACCTCCATAAGTTATCTTAGCTCCAAGTTTTTCAAGTTCTTTAAAGTATTCCGGATATGAAATCGATACAACTTCAGCATTTTCAACTTTAACACCCCTTTCGCTAACTAAACCGAGTAAAGAGAAGGCAAGAGCCATTCTGTGGTCTCCAAAAGAGTTAACAGTTCCACCAATGATTTTACCTCCTATAACGACGAATCCATCTCTCTTTTCCTCAGCTTTTATTCCTAATGCTCTTAAATTCTTACAACAACCAGAAATTCTGTCTATTTCTTTATACCTCAAATGCTCTGCGTTTTTTATTATCGTTTTCCCTCTCGCCACAGCACCGAGAACTGCAATTGTTGGAACTAAGTCGGGAATGTCACAAGCATCAACTTCTATTCCCTCCAATTCAGACTTTTCGGCTATTAAAATACCGTTTTCTTTATCCCATTTAACTTTTCCGCCCATTTCCTTTGCTATTTCCACTATCTTTCTATCTCCTTGTTTTGATTCAAATATTCCCTTTAACTTTACTTTTCCAGCTATTAGCCCAGCAGCTATTAAATAGCTGGCAGAAGAGAAATCGGAGGGAACTTCAAAACTTTTTAAATTGTAGTTTTGCCCCCCTTCGATGTAGAATTCGTTTCTACCACAATCAGCTTCATATTCAACCTTTACTCCGGCACTTGCCAGTACGTGTAGGGTTATCTCGATATAGGGCCAAGATTTAGTCTTTATAACTTTTAACCTTGAATTTCCATCGCAAAGAGGTAGAGTAAATAGAAGAGACGATACAAATTGAGAACTTTCTGTTTCCATTTCCAATTCTCCACTTTTAATTTTTCCTCTAAGCTTAATTGGAGCCGTATATTTTTCGTTTTCAGACGAAATTTTAGCTCCAAGTTTCTTTAAAGCAAGTGCGAGAGTTCTATTTGGCCTTTTTCTTAGAGATTCGTCTCCATCTACTATGCACTCTTTACTCGATTGAGCTAACAAACCGAGTAAAATTCTAAGGGTTGTCCCGGAATTCTCTACATTAACGTATCCCTCACAATCGATTTTTTCAACACCTTTAAATCTTATTTTAGCTACTTCATCGTCTATTATACTTATATCACTAATATCTATTTTAGCTCCTAAGAACTTACAAGCTTTAAGAGTTGAAATCGTATCCCCAGAGTGAAGTGGATTTATAACTTCAGCTTCTCTTGAGAGAGATGCCGCAAAAAAAGCTCTGTGGGTGTAACTCTTTGATGGGGGAGGTATAGTAATTCCTTCAACTTCGCTCTTTTCGACTTTTACAAACACCATAAATAAAAGAAAAAATAGTTGTATAAATAACGTTCGCAGGCTTAACCAAACAAAGCACCAAGTCCTTCAACTGCCTCTTCTTCCTTAGCTTCTTCCTCTTCTTCCTCTTTTTCTTCCTCCTTAGCCTCTTCTTCCTTTACTTCTTCAGTTGCTGCTGGTACTGGTGTTGCTGCTGGTACTATAGCAGCTTTAGATATTGCCTCATCTATGTTTACGTCCTCCAAAGCCGCTACGAGTGCTTTAACTCTTGCCTCGTCAACTTCTACTCCAGCCGCTTCAAGCACGGCTTTTACGTTTTCTTCATTAATCTCCTTACCAGCAGCGTGCAGCAATAATGCAGCATATACATACTCCATTTCACTCAACCTCCTAACTTTTTAACCTAAATGACCGTTAACCAAACAAAGCACCAAGTCCTTCAACTGCCTCTTCTTCCTTAGCTTCTTCCTCTTCTTCCTCTTTTTCTTCCTCCTTAGCCTCTTCTTCCTTTACTTCTTCAGTTGCTGCTGGTACTGGTGTTGAGCGAATCATGGATTTCAATTCATCGTCTAATGCCTCTTCATTTAAGTGAGATGCAAGAGATAGCATTTCCATGTGTGCTTTTGCTAAGATATCTTCTATAACGTCTTTTTCTGGTATTGCAGCATTTATAGCGAGGTTCCTAGCATCCATTACTGCTTTGGTTATTAGTATTTCTGCAGTTTCAGGCGTTACATAAGCTGCGTTGACTGCGAGGTTTATCGCATGTCTGTAGGCAATTGCAAACTCTTCTGCAACTTTTTCTGAATCTATTGCGAGCATGTCTGGCGTAAATATTATTCCTTTTTCGTAAACCATTCTAACGTCAAGCCCTATTTTTACTGGCTTTATCTCAAGCAATTCGAGTGCTCTTGCAACTTCAGGCTTCACGACTTCTCCTGCCTTTACTACGGTTACAGTCTCTTTTATAACGATTTTACCTTTTTCTATAGCGGCGGGAATCCCACCAGCTTGTAGCTCACCTATAATAGGGCCAGGAGGAAATGAAGTTGGACCTTTTTCCACCACAACATCTACTGGTGATACCTGACCGGGTTTTAGTGGAGAAGGAATTTTAGTTTCTTCTAACTTCTTGTACAGCTTGAATGGATTGAGTTCTGTTGCAACTATTGCTACTTGATCACCCAAGTAGTCGAGAACTTTTTCGTAATCTCCCCCTAAGGCTTTTACGGCTTTTTCTATCAAAGTGTTTTTTGTAACTTTTATTACAGCAAATTCTCTGAAGTCTCTCCTAATTTTCTGCATTTGTCCAGAAGGGACACCTCTAAAGCTGACTATTGCAAATACGGGGTAAGTAGTGAACAGCTTTTTGACGTCTTCAACTGCCTGAACTTTCCAAGGCTTTGGAGCTCCCCTTACAGCCGCCATTACTAACCACCTCACACAACCCTGACTGCAGGACCCATTGTAGTCTTTACGTATATCGATCTTATGTTCTGCTGCGGATTTTCGTATTTGTTTTCAACTACTTTTAGTATTTCCAGAGCGTTTTCTGCAATTTTTTCAGGTTCCATTTCTCTGTTACCTATGGGTGCGTGGAAAGTAACTCTATCTCTTGTTCTTATTTTTACGGACTTTTTTAGCCTTTCTATGTGTGGTGTTGGATCCGATGCAGGGGGTATTGGTATTGGCATTTTGCCTCTTGGCCCCAGTATTGGGCCGAGCTTTTTACCAATTTCGGGCATCATCGGTGCTTCAGCTATAAAAAAGTCGTACTCTTTCGCCACTTTTTTAGCTTTTCTTTTGTTTTTAGCGAGTTCTTCCAAGTCTTCAGGAGATATCACGAAAGCTCCAGCTTCTCTTGCTTTTAAAGCCGTGTCACCTCTTGCAAAGACTGCAACCTTTCTCGGCTTACCAATTCCATACGGTAGTGCTACTACGGCATCTATTCTGTTCTCTGGTTTTTTCATGTCCACGTTTTTTAAGTTTACAGCTATCTCTACTGTTTCTACAAACTTCCTTGGTTTCGCTTCTTCTATCGCTTTCTTTACAGCTTCCACAAATTTCTCCTTTTCAACCAACATTTTACGACCCCCGTAGTCTGCGGCTTGCGCCTCCTACGGACAGGAAAAACTTTCAGCCCGTAGTGTTTAGAGTATTTTAAATTAACGGTGCTAAAACAATTCTGTATGATGTCTAATAAAGTATTTATGTAGAGTAATCAAAATAAAACTGATGGTTGAGGATGAAATCGAAATACTAAAGGATATAAGAGATGCAATTCTGAGAATTGAGAGAAAACTAAAAGAAATCGAAAACAACCTTCAGAAAAACGGTGGAATGAAAGAAATATCCAATCCGTTAGAACTTCTTGAATTGCCAGATAACCTGAGAATTACGGCTATGGCTATGCTTAAGATAAAAGAAGGTACTGCCGAAGATGTATCGAAAATTACTGGGAGGAGCAGACCTATAGAAAGCCACTATCTTAGTTCTTTGGTTAGGCTTGGATTTCTAAAAAAGAAAAGAGTGGGGCGAAAAGTTATTTATTACAGGTAATATACTGTTTTTTAAAATTTAATTTAAATTTAATTGTAAATTTAATAATTATGTTCAAAAACTTAGTTTAAATACTTATTTAATATTTTAATATTAATATTTAAAAAATAAAAATAATAAACAATTATTAATAATCAATTATTCAGGTAAGCTTCCATAGTACTCTTCGTAGTGCGACATGGCTTTTCTCAACATGTCTATGGTTCTCTCTTTTTCCTTAACTCTCAGCAAGTATATGTGTTCCTTAGCCTCCATGTACTTGTCAAAAGCTAAGCATGCAACATCGTCAACAGCGTTGCTAAATCTGAAAAATTCTTCTTTACTCATTTTTGGATCTACTTTTAAAGCTATTGTTTTTAAGTACAGTATTTGTCTTATACTATCTCCGGGACTCAACTTTCCGTCAGTTGCAAGGTACCTCATTAAATCGTCAACTGCTTCAACTATATCTACATCACTTTTTTCTCCTTTGCAGTACGAATCTACGAAGTCAACTATCCTCTTCGTACAGCTTTCAATGTACTGTTCTATTTCTATCATTGGTTTAACTGAGTACTCAGATAGCAAAGCTTCTTTCCAAGCCTTAGCGATTTTATCTTTTCTACTACCAAGTTTCATAAATTTACCATGGATGCGTGCCTATTATAACTTCTTTTCCGAACTTTTCCTTAATATTCGTGGCTATCTCTCCAGGGTCGAGGGGGCAACCAGCAAAAGCACTTGCGGCCTTTATGCAGTTGCCTATGAAAACGACGTCGTAGTCATCAAACCCGTCTATCCACTTGTTGAACAACTTAAGTCTTGGGATGTAATTCCCCGGACAGCCACCGCAGCTAACTATTCCCACGATTTCCACTTTGTCAAACTTTTCGAACTCTCCAAGCTTTTCTCTTGCCGCCGTTAGGCACCTCTCACACCCTATGCACTGCTTGTCTCTAATTAAATCGCAGCAAAGAATAATTGCTTTCACCATACGTCATCACCAGTAAATTATAATTCTTTCAAGTATTTCAAACTTTCTCAAGAGAGATTGCACAATTTTTGAACTTAACCAATTCCAAACTTCCACTCCTTTTAACAATAGCTACAGGTTTGAAGACTTTTTCAACTTCAAGCTTTCCGTAGTAATTGTCTAACGTTAACTTCCCCAAATTTAAGCCACATTCTTTTAGCATTACTGACGAAGTGGTTAACCTCGCGTTAACGTCAACAACGAAAGGCTCCTCAGCGTAAATTAAATCAATTCCACAGTAGCCAAAAAGTCCCAACTTTTCAGCTACGATTTCTACGATTTCTTCAATTTTCTTTTCAGCAAAAGCATCAACTTTAACTATTCTTCCTCCATTATAGCTAAATCCGTTGAGAATTTGTTCGTTTATACTTAGAATTTTTACTTCATCTCCAGCAATAAAAGAGACACTTAGGTTTCTACCTCTTATAAATCTTTGATATATCGTATTCCCTTTTTTCACTTTACAAAGCTCTATACCTTCACCTCCACACGAAATTCTTGGTTTAGCAACAAAAATCCCATCTAAGGGCTTAAGAGAAGTTTCAGGAAAGTTAACGCAATTCTTTAACTTTTTGTACGTTTTCCATTTATCTGCAGCAATTTCAATTGCCTTAGCTGGAGAACAAAGGCTGTTGTACTCGTCAGCTATTTTTGCAAGTTTGTAAAGCAAGCCTTCACTCTCCGGTGCTACAAAATAAACGAAGTCGCTACTTTCGCACCCCTCTCTGAACAGCTCTTCAAGTTCTTTTTCTTTAAATCGAATGTTATTCAACCAGAAAGGAAAAAAGTAATTAGATATTTTAGCCTCTATTATGGAAGAATTTGGAGTGGAAATAGAAAAAGCTCTTGTAAATTCATTGAAATCCCTCATAAGAGTTGAAAACATCGCTAAACCTTCCACGACTATCTCTGGTTGGAGTTTTTCGTAACAAGAAACGTACTCAAAAACGAATACGTTAGTGGTATTCATCTTCAACTATTTCTTCCACATCTCCAACAACGACGTTCTCTTCATCCTCCTCGTTAAGCACTATAGCGAAATCAGCCGAATTCCTTAGTGCAGCAGAGAAGCCGGGTTCAGCTCCAATTATTATTGTTTCTTTTCCCATTTCCATCGCCTTCTTTAGCACTGATTTGAAATCGGCATCTCTCGTAACAAGAGCTATTGCGTCTATTGCATCGTTGTATATCAGTTCCATCGCTTCAACAGCCATTCTTACATCAACGTCACCAGATGTTATTATAGGCTCAAATCCCTGATTTTCTATTGCCTCTACGAGTTTTTCGCTCGCATATTGATTTAGAAAGACCTTAGCAACTTTGATGTCACCGTACTCAGAAAGGATTTCCCTTATCTCCTGAAGGTTTATGTTAAATTCCTTTCTTAGCATATTTGGCCCATCGACTAACACTCCAACTTTCA
>JALSQI010000068.1 GCA_026985525.1 Archaeoglobaceae archaeon | reverse complement strand
TGGTTTCTTAGGAACTTTACCTTTAACTATCCTTTTTATGATGTCTCCTAATGTCTTGACCCCCAATCCTTTGGTATCTCCCCAATCTCCATCTCCTTGAACTCAGTTTCCCAGCAGAATTTCATTATCACAACATCAACTTTCAAGGGCTAAAGACCATATCATAAAACTTCAATCCGAATCTCCCAAGCCTTTTGAAGTGTTTAACATTTCTCGTTAGCAGTTTGAAGTTTTTTGATATAGCAACCGAAGCGATTAGAATATCCCTTTCGTCGATTAACTCACCTGTCCTTCTGAGTTCTATCCAAATTTCACTTGCTTTCACCAACACATCGTTATCGTGAAACACTACGATGAAAGCTGACTCAAGCAATTCTTTCGCCTTTCGCACATCTTTACAACCTCTTATAAATTCATAAAGTGTTATTTCCGAAATATACAGTTGCTTCTTGGGTAAATCGATAAAACCTTTAGTGTAGTCGATTAGAACATCGGTATCGACTAATATTCCCTCGCCCATGTTTTCACTCTTAATTCCTCAGTATCGTCTATTATGAGCAATTCTTTAAGTTTACTTCTAACCTTTTCTCTTTTCATTGCAATGTATTCTTCCGCAAGTTCTTTTAAAAAAGTGTTCCAGTCCTTATCACCCTTTACATCTTCAAGTAACTTTTTGACATCCTCCCTTACGGAGATTGTCGTAACCATGTAGTTATGTAATTGTCAAATTATTTAATTATTTTGTATTTTGTTCGCCTTGGAACTTAATGCGAAAAAATGACAGCATTAACTAACCTTTTGACATTCTCAATGTTTTAGCATTTCTTAGATTTTTTCCAATCTCCATCTCCTTGAACTCAGTTTCCCAGCAGAATTTCATTAAAGATAATAACAACGGTAAAAACAAAAAGAGTTTACGACTCTTCAAGTTTTAAAAATCTTTTTTAACGTTCAATCTTACTTAGAAATTATGAATGATGTTATAACTTTTAAAGGAGATCAAGAATAAATTGGATCGCATAGGCGAAAGGCTCAGCAGAATTGAAGGAGAACTCTTCGATGAATTTAGCGAGTTAGCGAGGAAGAGCTTGAGAAAATCAAAAGAGATTATAGAAGCTTACGAGAAAGGAGGACTTGAAACGATCACGTTAGAAGAGCTAAAAAGGAACTTGAAATTGATGACGAACTTTGAAATCATTTTAAATGAGGAAAATTCAGAATCATTTTTAAAATTTACTTCGAAAGAAAAACGATCTTCGTCGTTAAAATCGACAAAAGAGAATAGAGTTTATGATTAGGATTTAAAATCTCTTAACTACGGCAATTATCTCTCAGATAAACTCAATTAAATCGAAAATCGAATTATTCGAGTCGAAATACGGATACAAGTTTGAAGATTTAGAGATAAAGCTAAAAAAAGCTCAAGGAAATCGAAAATGCTAAAGATGTTAGACTTGCTTAACAAAAGTCCGATCGTTAAATCTTACGAAGTACTCGACTTTAAAAAGGGAAAAAGACTTCTAATATCTTAAGGTAATACTAATCAATGATATCATTTTACACGTCAGAGAATACTCAGATTTTTTTAAGTTATTTAAATATTCAAAATTACTTTTTATTTTTCTTCGAAATTTTCAACCATATTCGTCAGGAAAATTTGATTTTCTGATTTGGTGCTAAGTACTTCAAACCATTATTTAATAAACCCAATTTCCGATAGCAATCTGCTTTTTGTAATCTTAAAATCAGGTTCAACTTTGAATTGTATATCATAAGCCGGACCTAAACTTTTTCAAAAGCATTTCTAAATAAGATTCAGTTATACTTTCTCCTTTAATACCGAGATCGGCTATAAGGGATTCAATCTTTTTTGTAGCTTCGCCTACGTTTTCTTTATTTTCAACGTCCATTTCCACCTCTACAAAACAACCGATTCCATTAACTTTATCCAAACAAACAAAAATATTATTTTTTTCATAAATTTTTCTAAACTTTATTACTTCTTTAACTGGATAAAATCCAAGTTTTAACAGTATTTTTTTTACAACTTCTGCATTTTCAATTCTAACGTTCAACTCTTCTCTTGTTTTTGTCTTCTTATCAATTTTCTTTCCTTTGTACGTCAAATAGCATTCATCACTCTCTCTAACCCTTAAAGCTTCATCACTTTTCCTGAAATCTCTGAAAGGTGAGTTGAAGTACGTATCCTTTTCAACACCACTTTTGACTAATTTAAATCCGAGCTTTTCAAGCTTTTTCTCAAGAACTTCAATTTCATCACAACTTATTTTGTACTTCACTTCCACTTCAATCAACTAACACACCTCACCTTAGCTTTCATTTTTTGAAATATTATTGGAATTTTGTAATTTCGTTCAAACAAAGTCTCTAAAAGTTGTCTGCTTAAAGCTTTTGAATTTTGTAGAAACGATTTTTCTCACGTAATCTAAAGCTTCGTTGCAAGACTCAAAACGCAAGTACTTTTCCCTAAGAGACCTTCTAACTCCCTCCTCAACAACCCATACCCCAAGAGGAACACTGTACTGAGGAGTGATCTCTCTAATAACGATCACACCCGCTTTTCTCTTAATACTCCTTAGAAATTCAAAAGCTGATATCTTAGCTGCGTAATATCCACCAGACAGAGAAGAATACTTTTTCTTATCCCTCAAACCCTCGCTATCTCTACCTATCCAGTTACTACTTTTCCACAACTCCAACAGCTCAAAAGATATTTCAGACGGATATAGTAAAACAAAAAATCTATTTCCAAAGTATTCATAGAAATATAATCTTACATCGTTTATTTCAGGTAACTCGGCTATTTCTCTTTTCAATTTTTTCGATATTATTTCGTGAACAGCAGTTATACTCCACTTAGTTGGAACGAGTTTTCTATCGATCCCAACCATTCCCGCAGAGAATATTTTTTGCAAGTAATAATCGCTAAATCCTTTTTTGAATAAGTAGTAAATAGCCTCTTCAGCCTTTAACTCATCGTAATAAACTTTTTCAACATCTCTCGGTATTCTTGGATTGCTTTCTAATTTAAAATCTTCAATTTTTAAAGAGACCCCAGAAGGCTTTAGTATGCTGTCAAAAACAAACTTGGAGATTTTACGCTCAATTTTTGCATCGACGTCTAAGGATTTAATTGAAGCAACAGCCTCCTGAAGTTCTAGAACGTATCTATCTGGGTCTTTAAGCCTAACGTCCACGAGTTTCATTCCTCTCGCAACTTTCATTCTCAGCTTAAGTACGTCTTCAATACTTCCACTCCACTTGTCAGGAGAATCGTAGAGTTCGGCGTTAGCTTGGGGAGATAAAATCGGTCCAGCAAATACCTTGGGATAACCTACCCTGCCAACAAAAATTGACGGAGGAGTTGCTTTAAACTGATCTTCGTCTTTCATTTTATTTTACTCCCTACTCAAATTATATTAGTGTTGCGTAAACTAAAAATTAAATTAAAAATTAAACTAAAACCAAATTAATATGAAAATAGCTATCAAATTCGCTAAAATTCTCGATAGTAAAATACAAACAGCAACTTTAAAGCCAACAGATTTGCCGAGAATTGAAGCTGAAATTGGAAAAGTGTTTCTTGAAACCTCTACGAAAGAGTGGGCTATTGAAGCGAGAAATAGAGAAATAAGAAGAGGTTTACCTGTAAGAACACCTTTAGCGAGTAGGGAACCGGCAGTAGCTATTGCAGCTAACATACTCGGAAAACCTGTAGCTACAACTACCACAGAAGACGGAGGTAGATTAAGCTTAAGTAAAAAGGGTGTCAAAGACTTAAAGTGATTCATCAAGCCCAAGTTGAAAAGTAACATTACTAAGAATATCGTCAAACTAAGAGTTACAGATACTTTAAAAAACCTATTAAGCGTATCTCTCAAGCTAATCTCTGGTATTTCGAATTCAAAACAGTCGCCATCTTCAAAAGTGTTCATAGCCAACAATATTCCAAAAGCAGAAACTAAAGCCCTCGTAAACAGAATTAAAACTACGTAGTAAACGCCCCATATCCCCAAAGTTGGAATTGCTACTGGTATCAAGAATAAAATCGTTAGCCTGAGCGTTCTCGGAAACATTCCCACGAGAGTTGCAATTATTACTTCTTTTTCATTGATCTTACCGCTCCTAAGCATTTCCGAAAGTAAAGTATAAGCAGTTACTGGGTGAATCAAAAAAGCTGCTACAGCTATTCCACTTTTCATACCAAATTTGGAAGTAAATTTAGCTATTGCTTTAACAACGTTTTTAAAAACGGGTATAGAATATATATAACTCGACGCTATTAGACCGAGAAATACAGCTGGAATAACTATTCTAAGTACTTTAAAAGTTTCCAGAGCTGTTATTGTTAAGACTTTCAGCATACACTCACCAAAGTTTTAGAAGCAGTTGCACTTTAATTATGTTTATGAGAGCTGAAGAGATAGTTAAAGAAGCGGCAAGAAAAATAGTAACAATGGAAGTTAGAGGGGCAGCAAGAATAGCGAAATTCGCTGCAGAAACTCTAAAAGAGTTTGCAGAGAGACTTGAAACTTCCAATCCAGAAGAATTTGACGAAAAAATGAAGTTCGCTGCAGAAACTCTTCTGAATACCCGTCCAACTGCTGTCAGCTTATACAACGCGGTTAATTACGTTATGAACTATAGCGGAGAAAGTGTAGAAGAAAAGAAGCTTAGCATAAAAAAGAGGGCTGAAGAGTTTATAGAGTGGGTTAAAAACGCTCACAAAAACATTGGAGAATTTGGAGCGAGAAGAATAAAAGAGGGATCCGTAGTAATGACACACTGCAATTCCTCAGCAGCCCTGTCAGTTATAAAGGAGGCTTACAGGCAGGGAAAAATAGAAATGGTCTTTGCCACAGAATCGAGACCGAGAAGACAGGGATTTATAACGGTTAGAGAGCTGGCTTCAGAAGGAATACCAGTTACTCTAATAGTTGATTCGGCCGTAAGATACTTCATGAACGACATTGATTGTGTAGTTGTTGGAGCTGACACGATAACGGCAAACGGTGCTTTAATAAACAAAATAGGAACTTCCCAAATAGCACTCGCCGCTAAGGAAGCAAGAGTTCCTTTTATGGTCGCAGCAGAAACTTACAAGTTCAGTCCTAAAACTCTGTTTGGAGAGTTAGTGGAAATAGAGGAAAGAGATGCTGAAGAAGTAGCTCCTCCAGAAATACTCTCCCTAAATATTAAAGTTAGAAATCCTGCTTTTGACGTCACTCCAAGAGAATATATAGATGTAATAGTAACCGAAATAGGGGCTATTCCACCTGAAATGGCTTATTTAATAATAAGGGAAAGATTAGGTTACGCTTTTGAGGAAAAGGGAGAGATAAGAATATCTCCAAAACACTTCGACTGAGAGAAAACTTTATTACTGATGTTTTTTACCATTACTATTGTAATGATGAAACTATTTCGAAGGAAGAGAGAGGGAAAAGAGGAAAGGCTGGAAGATTTTGAAGTTGAGGCTGTAAAAACCATAGAAAGTGCGAAAAAGTTAGACGAAGTGTTAAAAGGAAAAACTGGATTAAAAAAAGGTCTTTTAAAAAAGAAACCGCTCTTCGAACCGTACGATAGAGAAAAAGTAGGACCTCTTGTAGAGTATTCACCTCCGGATGGATGGGAAGTAGTGGAGACATACTGGATTCAAGAGCCGTATAGCATGGTAGCAATAATAAACAATCAGGAACTGGATGAATGGTTATACGTAGTTGTAGAGCCGGAACTTTCAGCTTACGAGACGGAAGCTTTGAATGAGTTGAGAAATGCTTTGAGAGATTTACTTGAAGAAAGAGATGTCGAAAAAGAGTTGAGAGAGATAGTACTTAAAGAGACTTTTGATTTTCTAATAAAAGATATAAAAATTGAAATTGATATAAAATCCTATTATAAGATTTTATATTACATAATCAGAGATTTTATCCTTTACGGCAAAATCACGCCCCTAATGCTCGACAGGATGTTAGAAGATATATCGTGCAACGGTTATAACAAGCCTATCTACGTATTTCACAGGAATTACACGAATTTAAAGACTAACATAAGCTTTG
>JALSQI010000067.1 GCA_026985525.1 Archaeoglobaceae archaeon | reverse complement strand
AAGGAGCTGCACATACCATACGTTGTTGACAGCGAGTGGAAAGAAAATACGCCGCTTGGTAGGGTGGAGTGGGTCAAGTTTTTTGGAGCTATAACCGGTAAGGAAAAGAAAGCTTGCGAGTACTTCAACAGGATAGTTGAAAACGTTACGAAAATTGAAGAAAAGTTAAGAAATGCGAAGAAGCCAACCCTTGCTTGGGCTTTGATATGGCACGGAAAAGTGTACATGCCTTCTAACAACTCGTACGTTGCAAACATGGTGAGGGATGCTGGATGCATATACTTGGGTTTGAACACAACTAATACGTATTCTACGACGTCCATAGCGGAGTTGCTGAAAGTGGCGAGTAATGCAGATTACTTCGTTTATGCGTCTTATTTTGCGAAAAACCTTAGCTATATTAAGAATATAGATCCCCGCCTAACTGAGCTTAAAGCTATCAAGACCGACAGGATTTACAACATAACTCCTGATTACTGGCAGTTGGGATATTTACACACTGATAGAGTTATAGAAGATTTGGCTGCAATAACTCATCCTGAGCTGTTCAAGAATTACAAACCACACTTCTTTGTTAGATTGACATGAAAAAAGAAATATTCGCACTTTTTGTTTTGCTGATTTTTTCAATTTTACTTGGAATAACCGCTGGAAGCGTTAAAGCTTCAGTTCACGACTTGATTAACTACCTTTCTGGAAAAAACGACGTTTTAGGCTACATAGTTTTCAACATCAGAATACCGAGAACCTTTGCAGCGGCAATAGCTGGAGCGAGCTTAGCTGTATCCGGACTTTTGCTTCAAACCTACTTTAGAAATCCTCTGGCTGGTCCTTACGTTCTCGGAATCTCTTCAGCAGCATCTTTTGGAGTTGCCATGTACATTCTCGCTGGAATCTCTTTAATTCCCGGATTCTCTTTTGGAATGTACGCACCTGCTTTTGTAGCATCTTCTCTTATGGGTTCAGCTATAGCCATAACTGTGATAGTTTTAGTTGCTACGAGAGTTAGGAGTGGGGTAACTCTTTTAATAATCGGACTGATGCTTGGATACGCCTTTTCTGCTGTTGACCAAATTCTTATAACTTTGGCAAATGCAAAAAACGTGCAGATATACGTTTTGTGGACTTTCGGCACTTTTTCAGGTGTAACTTGGGGGTATCTCGAGGTTATGTGTATTTTGTTAATACCTTGCTTAATAGCTTCTTTCTTACTCTCCAAGCATTTGAACGCTTTACTTCTGGGGGAAGATTACGCGGCTACGATGGGCGTTAATGTAAGAGTGACGAGGGTGATTTTAATGACTATTTCTGCTGTTTTAGCTTCTGTCGTTACTGCTTACTGTGGAATAATTGCTTTTATAGGCTTAGCAATTCCACACGTTGCGAGAATGCTGTTAAAAACGTCTGACCACAGATTTTTAATACCTGCGTCAATTCTTGTCGGAGGTAGTATATCTGTTTTATGCGACGTTATTGCGAGAATGCTTCTCAATCCAATAGAATTACCGGTTAGCGTAGTAACTTCTCTTTTTGGAGCTCCAGTGGTGATATACTTGGTTACGAGTAGGAGTTTTAGAATTTAATAAAAAGAAAATATTTAAATATTTCACTCTGCACTTATTCAGCAGTTTCCCGAAAATGTTGCG
>JALSQI010000066.1 GCA_026985525.1 Archaeoglobaceae archaeon | reverse complement strand
TGCCTAACTGTAATACTAAGGACGAGAGGTTGCAGCTGGAGAAAATGCTTAATGTGCGGTTTTTCTATTTCCGCTAACGTTAGTGAAGAGCATTTGAAAAAACAGATAGACTTCGCAATTTCCAAGTATGGTGTTAGAGACGTTCTGAAAATATTTACTTCCGGCAGTTTTTTCGACGAAAGAGAAATTCCACCAAAATTTAGAGAGTACGTTTACAGTTTAGTGGAGAAAAAGCTAATAGTCGAAAGCAGGCCAGAATACGTTTACAACTGCGATTTTCCACCTTTCGAACTTGAAGTTGGTATAGGTTTAGAGACTTCTAACGACTTCGTGAGAGATGTATGTATAAATAAAGGTTTTAGCTTTAAAGATTATACGAGAGCTGCGACGTTTTTAAAAAGTAGAAACGTAAAAGTTAGAACTTACCTTCTGCTGAAACCTCCTTTTCTTTCCGAGAGAGAAGCTATAGAGGATTGCTTGAAATCTATTGCAGATTGCTCTGATTATACGGATACTGTATCTATAAATCCCGTTTACGTTCCAAAAAACACTTACTTAGAAAAGATATGGAAAGCCAAAATTTACAGACCTCCGTGGCTTTGGTCTGCCGTAGAAGTTTTAAAAAGAGGAGTGGAAATCTTGGAAAACAAAAACGTTATATGCGACCCAGTCGGTGCCGGGAGTGTTAGAGCTGCACACAACTGCGGTAAATGCGATAGAGCTTTTTACTCAGCCATAAAGAAGTTCTCCGTGGATCAGAAAATTGAATCGTTAGACCTAAGCTGTGAATGCGAAAGCTTGTGGAAAGTTTACATGGAATGCGAAAGCGTAGCGAGATTTAACGTTGGGGGTGTTTGAGGGAGGTGTTTGACTTGGGTAAGCTAAAAACTTACATGGAATTCGTTAAAATAGAGCATACTCTTTTTGCCCTTCCATTTGCTTATGCTGGTGCTTTTTTGGCGGCAAAAGGTTTACCGGAACCAAGAATACTGATTTTAATAGCTACCGCTTTTACAGGGATGAGAACGGCAGCTATGACGCTTAACAGAATAATAGATAGAGAAATAGACGCAAAAAACCCAAGAACGGCAAATAGACATTTGCCTTCCGGAAAAATGAGTTTAAAAGAAGCTTACTTTTTACTTGCCGTCTCTCTCGCAATTTATTTCATTTCCGCATACCTGATAAACGAGGTTGCTTTCATGCTATCTCCAATACCCGTAGTTATAGCGTGGATATATCCTTATCTCAAAAGGTACACTTGCCTTTCACACGTAGTTCTCGGATTAACTCTCGCTTTTGCACCCATAGGCGGGTGGGTTTCCGTTACCGATTCTTTCAATCCTTTTGGTAGCGAGTTAATTCCGTGCATCTTAGGAATCGCAGTCGTTTTCTGGGTAGCTGGATTTGACATAATATACGCACTTCAAGATTTGGAGTTCGATAGAGATTACGGACTTCACTCTGCTGGAGCTGTATTTGGCGTAAAAAACGCTCTTGTAATCTCCTCTTTGTTTCACCTGATATTCTTCCTGCTTTTGTGCCTGTCTTTTTACATATACGGATGCTTAAGGAAAGCTATACCCGGTTTGATAGCGATAGCCGCTTTACTCATATACCAGCACTTAATAGTTACTCCATCCAAGTATGACGAAAAAAGAATACAGATAGCTTTTTTCAAAGCTAACGCTTCTGTTAGTGCTTTACTTTTTCTTACAGTTTTGTTTTCTGTTTTCATTTATTGAAATTGAATTGTTAAGTGCAAACATAATATTTAAGTATCCTATTTCAAACTTCAGTTCGTGAAAGATGTTGGTAGGATAATAGCTTTCGTACTGATTTTAATCTCAATCTCAGCCCTATATTCATTCGTATCTAATTTGAGTTTTACAAACACGGGCTTACCGGGAATAGTCGGTACTGGCGGTTATCACGGAAAAACGACGCCTATTCACACAGTCCCAGCTTCTTTCTCTCAAGCAGGTATGACGAACTTAAGTGAGATGTCTAATCCTGCAAAAGTTCCAATATACTTTGTTGAAGGGTTGAACGATTATACTTACTTAATGAGGTTGTACACATCCGCAGTTTACGATGAGAAAACACACTCTTGGATAGAAGAAAAAACGCCTGCTGGAGAAATGAAAGCACCTCGATACTACACTGTCAGGTATAAAGTAACACCGATAGTAGAATTTAAAAAACACATTCCAGTATCAGATAAAACTGTATTCGTCACTTTAAAAGCAGTATATTATCCAGAAACATCAACTTTTTATATAAAATCAGATAAAAAACCTTATGTCGGTTATTCTCTCGCATCTCCACCAAGAGCGACTTTTGCAGCTAAATTGCCAGAAAACAGTCCATACCTACAAGTCACCTGCCCCGGTAAAGATAGAATTAGAGCCTTAGCTTTAAAAGTTACTAAGGGTGCAAAAAACGACTACGAAAAAGCTGAAAAAATAGCGGAATTCCTCGAAACAAATTACAGCTATGGTTTTACGACTTATTCGGGCGATCCAATATACGATTTCCTTTTCGTAAAGAAAGTTGGTGTTTGTAAGCAATTCGCATCTGCGTTCGTTATGATGTGTCGATCCATAGGCATTCCCGCAAGAATGGTTTTTGGTTACATGGCAAGACCGGAGCCGTACAATCAAACTGTTTTTTCATCACAAGCACATGCATGGGCGGAAGTGCTGTTTAAAACTGGATGGGTTGAGTTCAATCCCACACCTTCCCAGAAAAAGATACCGACTGAATGCAAGATAACTAAAATTTCGAAGAAGATATACGCTGGAGAAAACCTTACGCTTAGTGGAGTTGTGCTGTCAAAGAAAAAAGAATTTCAGAATTACGTATCCGGCTATGTTGAAATATACCTTGCAAAAGATAAAAACGACAGAAAATCTTACGAGTTCTTGGGCATTTTTCCAGTAAAAGCTGGAAAGTTTTCTGCAAGCGTTAAAGTTAACAAGACCGGAATTTACCACGTTATAGCTCATTACACGGGTAGTTTTATGTTTTACTCTTCTTGGAGCGATCCCGTAGTTGAAATACTTGGAAAGCCGTACATAGAAACCAATATAGGTAGTAAAGTCTGTGCCGGAGTTTGCGAAATAAAAGGCAAGGTCGTTTACGGAAAACCGGTTAAAGGGACTATTTACTTATTCGTAGATGGAAGAAAATATGAGGAAAAATTTAACACGACTTTCTCTTTTAAAGTTTATCTCAATCCTGGAAACCACACTATAAGGATTTACTATCCCGGATCTAAAACTCAGTTCATAAGTCCAGTTGAGTGGGAGAGAGAAGTAGAGGCGGGATACGTCAGGGTTTACTTCTCCAACTTAACCGCTATAGCTGGAAAGTACTGGACGTCAAATGTAACCGTTTACTTTAACAATAGACCCATAAACGAAGTCGTCGAAATCGGATACCCTTTTTATGTAAGTGTCAGAAAGTTCGTTAAAGCTAAATGTCCCGAAGTAGAAGGAATTTATGCTGTTAACTATTCAGTACCTTCAATAGGATACGAAAACGTAGCGAAAATTTACGTTAAATCGCCAACCAAAGTAGAGGCAAGCTTTAACGGAGATTACCTCGTAATTAGAGTTCTGGACTTGAGAGGTAAACTCGTAAAAGGCGTTGTTTACGTAAATGGAATGAAGTACTACAGCAATGGCATACTTAGGCTGAAGTTTAAAGAGAATAAAGCGACGATTTATTACGTTGGAGATAAAACACACCTACCCTCTAAGGCAAAAGTTGAAAAACCTCTTCCAGCATGGATATACTTATTACCACTACCGTTCTTAGCTTTACTGGCTTTGAAGTTGAGGAAGAAGAGAACTTTGGTTTTTGAATACGAACCTCCACCGGTTTGGTTACCGGGAGACAGAATTTCTGTAAAAGCGAAGGGGGAAGGAATAATCAGAATTTCGGTTGATGGAAAGAGAATTGGTTTTGATAAAGGTGAATACAGTTTTGCAGGAGAGCTTGGAGAAGGAGAACACGAAGTGTTGGCAGAAGTGTTAAACGAGAAGGGAAAAGTCTTAGAAAAAGATAAAATTAAAATTTACGTTCTACCTTTCAGGAGAGCTATAGCAAAAGTTTTCGAAGAAGTGCTAAATTTTTGCAGGAAAAAGGGAATGGACGTCGAAAACATGACTGCGAGAGAAGTTTTAGAAAAGTTAAACGTGGACGAGGAGTTGAAAAGAAAAATTCTATCTTTCTTCGAACCAAAGAGGTATGGCGAGAAGTCTGAAGGTAGCAGGAAGGATTTGGTAGAATTCTACGAGTTGTGTAAAGAACTCATCAGGAGGTGTAGTAGTTGATAGCGATAGTAACTTTAACTCTACTATTTGCAGCTATTTACTGGATAATTACTCATCAAACAGTTTATTTTGGAAGAGAGATAGTTTTCGTTTCCGTAGAAAACCTCGCAGTTATTTACGCTCTTTTGCTAATCGGAGCGATTTCAAAAGGTAAAGCCCGCTTCCTCAGACCTTTTTTAGTAGCAGCAGCTCTATACCTCATGTCAGATGTAGTAATTTCAAACTTGCAGATGTACTATCCAATCTCAGTTAACAAAGTGTTTCTCTTAATCCTACTCATCTCAATCGCAATAATAGTTTCGGACTTGCCAAAGAGGTACATGACGTCTTTCGTTGGCTTTATTTTGTCGGCTATTTCTTTTTACGAGCTAATTTACCCATACAACTCAACGATAGCTATAGCTTTAGCAATAGTTCTATCTTACTTGGGAATTACAGCTCTCGCTTCTGGATTTGAAAGTGTACTGGCTAAGGGAATAGCTGGTTCGAGAGTTTACGTAATTTTAGCTCTAATAGCCTACGCTATCTTAGAATTTGCAAAACCGTACTTAAAAGGTGGTCTGTTCGACTTTGCAGAGTGGTTGATTGTTGCTCTCGCAGCTTTTTTCGTATTCAGAAACTTCAAGCCAGAATACGACGAAAACAGGTTAACGGAGCATGTAAGTCAGATTTCAAAAGTATTCGACGAGCTATCTATAAACTTGGACAAAGCGGCAGAGGCGTTTGTAAAAAATGGAGAAAAGTCTATGTTAGTTACTTGCCTCGCAAAAGTTTTGCTCAACTCAGGATACAGAGAAGTCGAAGTTGCATCTATAATATCTCCAATAGTAAATTATTGTGAAGAAAAAATGCCTATTTTGTCTTTTCCATGGGAGAAAAAAATTGCAGAAGTTAGGAGTAGGAAGAAAAGGGAGAAAATTCTTGAATACGTTAAAAAATATTTAAAAGGTGATAGTCGTGCGTGAGTTTAGAGACTTGTGCAAAAGAATAGTGGATACCGTTTGTAGCGTTTACGTTGGAGATAGTACCATAGTGAAAAAAATGCTTGCAGCTTGTCTTAGTAACGGAAACGTTCTGTTCGAAGATTATCCGGGATTGGGTAAAACTCTGCTGGCAAAAGTTTTTGCAAAAGCTATAGGAGCTGAATACAACAGAATACAGTTCACTCCAGATTTACTACCAGCGGATATAACCGGCACTAAGGTTTACAGGGCTGGGAAGTTTGAGTTGGTTAAAGGACCTATATTCACTCACGTTTTGCTTGCGGACGAAATAAACAGAAGCCCTCCAAAAACACAATCCGCTTTATTAGAAGCCATGGAAGAAAAGCAGGTAACTATTGAAGGAGAGACTCACGTTTTAGAATTACCTTTCTTCGTTATAGCTACTCAAAATCCAGTAGAGCAGGAGGGAACTTATCCTTTACCAGAAGCACAACTCGACAGGTTCATGTTAAGATTGTGCCCCGGTTATCCAGAAAGCGTTGAAGAGGAAATGGAAATACTGAATAGGAGGATCGAGTGGAGAAAAGATGATCCAACTGAGGACGTTGAACCTTGCGTTAGCATAGAAGAGTTCAGGAAAATGCAAGAGTTCGTAGAATCTTCTATTTACGTCAGCAAGAGTATATTGAAGTACATAGCTGAGTTAGTGAGAGCGACGAGAAAGCATGATTTCGTGGAAGTTGGCTCCAGTCCAAGAGGTGGTCTCGCCTTATTAAAAGTAACGAGAGCTTTAGCGGCAATGGATGGGAGGGATTACGTAATACCAGACGACGTGAAAGCAGTTGCAGTAGATGCCTTAGCTCACAGAATAATACTGAAAGTAGAAAAAGCAGTTGAAGGAATAAGACCAGAAGTTGTAGTGGAGGACGTGCTAAAAGAAGTAGAGGTGCCAAAAGGTGATGAGAAAAGCAGGAGCGTCCTTAGTTAAGCTTTCTGTTTACCTCTTTCTATCCGGACTGTTTCTAACATCAGCAGAGCTGATAAAGTTAGCTTTAATTCCCGCGTTGATGTTAATTTTGCCTTCGGGAGTTAGAGTTAAAGCAGTGAGAGAGGAGTGGGACGAGAAAGTGAGCGTTGGAGGTGTTTTTTCCGTTAACATTCTTTTAGAGGTTAAGGGCTTAGGTGTAGTTAGGGTTAGACACAAATTACCTGAGTTTTTCGAACTTGAAAGTGGCTCTAATTTGGCGGAATGCATAGTTTTTGGTAAAAGGTTGATTAAAATCAGCTATAGAGCAAAGGCTACTAAGAGAGGATTTTATAGGCTTAAGGACTTGGAATACGAAGTAGAAAACTTTTCTAAGTCTTTTTTCAAAAGAGGTGTTGCGGAAAGTTCTGTTTTCGTTGAAGTAAAGCACAAAATACCGAAAGTGAGAAAAATTAAAGAGATCAGAGGTAAAGCAAAATCACCTATACCGGGAATAGATGTGGCAAAAATAGGTGTTCCGGGAACAGATTTTAGGGAGATCAGAGAGTACATGCCGGGAGATTCGATGAAATTCGTCAACTGGAAAGCTACGGCGAGAAAAGGTAAGCTCATGGTCAACCAGTACGAGGTCGAAGGTAAAAAAGCAGTGTGGATTTTTCTCGACTCAAATCCATACATGCTACACGGAACGAGTGTAAAAAATTACCTTGAGTCCGCAATAGAAGTAGCAAACGCCTTAGCTTATTACTACACGTTTAGAGGTCACAAAGTCGGGCTTTACGTAATAGGAGATGGAAGAATGTTACATCCAGATGTGGGTAGCAGACAGTTCAGGAGAATTAGTAAAGCACTGTTAGAAGTAGAAGGAGGAGAAGAGAGCGTAAGCGATGCAATTGAGAAGTGCAGAAAACTTCTATTGCTTTACAAACCCTTGTTAGTTCTTGTAACGAGGGCAGAAAGAGCTGAGTTGGATAAAGTAATAGCTCTCTCCAAAGTTATACCTGTGCAAGTGGTAACGCTTAAGGGACTTGAAGAAGGGTTTTCGGGAGAAGTTATGAATGCTGCAAGGCGTAGGGTTGTGAGCCTAATTAGAAGTTTTGGTAACTGCTTAGAAGTTGACGTTAATAGAGTGGTGATTTGGTGAGGGCTTGGAAGTTGATTTCACTTTTTGCAGCTGAATTTTCGTTTCTTCTCGCTTGGTCATCTTATTCCACATCGCAACTTTCTTACGTATTAAATCCAATATATCTAATCCCGTTAGCTTTAATTCCTCTGCTCGGGTTGAAAAAGAATCCCTTTAGTTTTGAGTTTTTAGCCGTTTTAATTGCTATTTACCTGCCAAAAATATTTCCAGCCACACCTCTATACACGTCTTTTATAAACGCATTAAACTTCGCAGGTTTTACTAATGTAGCATATTACCTGACAACACTAAAGCCCCAACCTACTCCGACTTTACCATT
>JALSQI010000065.1 GCA_026985525.1 Archaeoglobaceae archaeon | reverse complement strand
GTTACACTTGTACGTTATATCGATTGGCACAAATACTGGCCCTTTTAGATTATCTATCCATGAGCAAGTTTTCTTTCGAAGTTCTGTGTACTCCTTGAACTTAGATATGATATTTGGTATTTGACCGACCCTCATTAAACGTTTATTTTGTTCTACAAAATATTCAAATTCATAAGTAAAAAAGTTTAAATGAAATCTTTCTATCATTTTTCACCCTCCGACTTTTTCGCTTAGTATATCAGAACTTGAGTTCAGACTTATTTAAACTTTTCTTTTTCTGTTTTTTTTTTCTTGACAGAAAATGATAAAGATTAAATATTGATTTGGGACAGCCATAGCCATGCAAATTGTGACGAATCCTGACAATTTCTTTGCTGAATTGGTACTAAGAGAGGTAAGAATTAGAAGGCCACTTGTGATTGTTTTGATTTTAGCCGTAATTGTTTCAGCTAATTATATTTATATTACTAACAACGAAGCTATCGCAGGCTTTCCCTTTCGAATTGGCAAGATTTTTTGCAATAGGTGCTTACATTGGTATAGTCAGCTCATTTATAGGCATGTTTGCTGCTTGGTTGATGCTTGCTGCAATGATGCATGTAGTTTCAGCTCTGTTTAACGGCAGCGGTAGCTTTAGAAGGACATTCGAGCTTACGGGTTACGGTTTTCTGCCGTCTCTTGCTGGATCAGCGATAACGGTTCCGATGTCCACGTACTATATCTCTCAGGCAGAAATTCCTAAAATCAGCATTCAACAGCTGCAGCAGAATCCTGATGTGATGAAATCAAAATGGGATTGAAAGTCAACTTTTTCGAGTACGCACGGAGGTTTTACTCCGAGTTAAAATCAGACCAAAATGGGATAAAAGGTTAAACTAAAGGTTAAACTAAAGCAAAATAAACTAAAAAACAGAAGCAGAATTAAAGTAAAAAACTTAGGAAAACTTTATTTGTTATTAATTATCAAATCGACATTCAATTTTTTAGTGTGTCCATCAAGTTTAAGTGTGCAAATTCCACTCCTGTTAAACACTACCTTAGTTTTACCAGAACTGTTGAATAACTTTGAATAAATCGGCTTCAAGTTAACGAGAACGTACACTTTAACGCTTCCATTACTAATTTTAACTGAAAGCACGGCTTTTTCACCTTTTTTAACCCAGTACGCACCAAAGTTATCAGAACCTCTTAGTTCGTGTAATCTGACGTGAATGCCACTTGAATCAACGTAAGAAGTACCGCTAATAACGTTTCCAAAAGCGAATATACAAACCATACCTGTTAAAAGTAGAAGTGCTAATATAATTCTAAAACGCATATTTGAGATTCAACGTCAAGTACTTATCTTTTTTGTTTTTCTATTAAAAATAATATCGTGCTGAATGTTTAAAAATTAAATTAAGTAAAAATTATATCTAAAATCTGATTTTCCTGACAAAAGCGTCTTTGCCGGCAAACTTAGAAGCTTTGCCTAACCACTCTTCTATTCTGAGTAGTTGGTTGTACTTCTCAACTCTCTCCCCTCTACACGGAGCTCCCGTCTTTATATGCCCAGCATTCATCGCAACCGCTAAGTCAGAAATGAAAGAGTCAACTGTTTCTCCAGAACGGTGAGAGATCATAGTCCCCCATCCCGCCTTGTGTGCGAGCTTAACTGCATCTATGGTTTCGCTTACGGTACCTATTTGATTTAGTTTTATCAAAACAGCGTTAGCTATTCCGTCTTCTATACCTTTCTTTATTCTTTTAACGTTTGTCACGAATATGTCGTCTCCAACTAACTCTATTTTGCTACCGAGTTTTTCATTCAGTATTTTCCAGTTATCCCAATCGTCTTCAGCGAGTCCGTCTTCTATAAGTATTATGGGATATTTTTCCACTAATTCACAGTAAACTTCAACCATTTCCTCAGAGCTAAGCTTTCTGTTTTCAGTTCTAAGAATGTAATAACCGTTTTCAAAGAATTCGCTTGAAGCAGGGTCTAAGGCTATTCCAATCTGCTTTCCCGGTTCGTATCCTGCTTTCTCTATTGCTTCAGTAATTAGCTCTATCGGCTCCTCGTTGGACTTAACTTTTGGTGCAAAACCACCCTCGTCTCCAACTCCAACGCTGTAACCTTTTTCTTTTAGAAGATTCTTTAGTGTATGATAAACTTCACTTCCCCACCTCAAAGCCTCAGAAAAGCTATTAGCTCCGTAAGGTGCAATCATGTACTCCTGAAAGTCAGCTCCTTGCCAGTTAGCGTGTACTCCACCGTTCAAAATGTTCATCATAGGCACTGGTAGTAAATTAGAGCACACCCCTCCAAGATAAACGAAAAGAGGGACTTTTAAAGCTAAAGCTGCCGCTCTTGCTACCGCCATAGAAGTTCCGAGGATTGCGTTAGCGCCAAGCCTACTCTTGTTTTCAGTTCCATCCAATTCTATCATTGCGGTGTCTATTTCTCTCTGGTTTATAGCATCCATTCCTTTGAGTTCCGAAGCTATCAAAACGTTGACGTTTTCAACCGCTTTTAAAACGCCCTTACCGCCATACCTACTGCCACCATCTCTCAATTCAAGTGCCTCGTGCTTACCCTTAGACGCTCCAGCTGGAACTGCAGCTCTACCCGTTACCCCACATTTCAGAGTTACCTCAACTTCAACAGTTGGATTACCCCTAGAATCGAGTATTTCTCTACCTCTAACTCTGATAATTTCTGTATCCATAAAACAAGGTGTACCTCATGTTATAAGTTTTTTAGTGCGGGGGGAGGGATTTGAACCCTCGGACCCCTGCGGGACTGGCCCCTCAAGCCAGCGCCTTTTCCTGACTCGGCAACCCCCGCTCAAAATACGCTAAGTACCAAGATTTAAATCTTTTTTGCTGTTGGCCCGTCAAGCCGCAGAGCCTCATTTTTTCAGCCCTGCCGGTTTACGGGCCTTTTGCCAGTAAAACGAATAGAAACTTAAAGCTTGCGTTAAGCTTGCATTAAAGATTTTGCACTATCAGTGATGTAAAAGGTAACACTTCTATTCCGTTTTGAACGATTTCAAGAGAGAATTGGCAAAGAGGGCAGAGAGTGGCGACACAATCAGCTCCAGACTTCTTAGCTTCATCGAGTATGCTTTTACTCCTACTTTTAAACCCCTCAGGATTGGACAGCAGTAGAGTACCACCACAACAATCGCTTTTAGCTTTAAATTTTACGAGTTTAAAACCAACTTTTTTCAAAAAATCTTCGAAAATGGATGGATTCTCTGCATTGTCTATTCCAATTTCTGGAGGTCTTAAAATTTGGCATCCATAATATGCTGCCACTCTCAAGTTGGAATTAACTGAAATCTCACCAGCGAATTCTTTAACTATCTCGAGAACGTGATAAACGCTAACACCTCCTTCATATTTCCTACCCACTGACGCCAGTACGCCGTTTACGTTTCTTCTCACACTCTCGTCTTCAAGCAGTATTGCCGCTTTTTTAAGGTTCTGATAACAAGCAGGGCATATAGTAACAATATCTGCCCCCTCCTCTTCCGCTATGGATAGATTTCTTGCATTTAAAGCCAGCCATATATCTCTATTGTATTCCTCTACGATGTGCGTTCCGCAGCAGTTGAAGTCCGAACAAAAAACGTCTATACCAAGTTTTTTCATTAACTGTAAAGCTGAAATAGCGTATTCTGCAGAACTTTTTGCCGAACATCCGGGGAAAAAAGCCAGCTTCATGCGGGGACACCTGAAACCAAAGGTCTTTTAACTCCCTCCTCATCTCTACTCTCATCTCTAAGGCTATCTTTGAAGCTCCTCTCGATAACAGCAAAGATCTTAGAAACTTCTTTGGCACATCCACTCTTCTTTGGCAAGGCAAAAGCTTTGACACCTCTTTTTCTTACAGTTGAAAGAATGACTGAAACGTCCATTATCATTCCAGCTTTTGCCAGCTTAATAAAAAACGCAGTTTCATCGAGTTCTCCGTAATCTTTAACTGTTTCTACAAAAGCTTTCACGTAAGCTGGAACTTTTCCCATTTTTATGTATTCAGCCCTCATCTCCGCCATAACCTCATACGGTTTTACGTTCTTAGGGCATCTATAGCACTTAAAACAACTCGCACAGAGCCAGCAGAGTTCCGAAAGTTTTCCTTCCTCCAAGTACTCAAGCATCATCCTTCTTGGATTAAACCCATCGTTAACATTTGCCGATGTACAGTCTGCTGTGCATGTACCACACTGGTAACACTTCATAGCTATACTTTCACCAGTCGGAATTTAACATTATCTGTCGTTAAAATTATTAATTAAACATAATGGTCGATAGTTACTTAAATTTTTAAAAGTATGCCAATTTTCATTAAATCGTCATACGACGTAGCCAAACTTTTAAATATTGCGGTTTATTTCACACGTTCAATGATGAATATTTCGGAAAATAGAGGAAGAATATTCATTATAAAACGGGAGATAGATGGAAAAGAGGGTAGGAAACTAATTTACGATTCTTCTCTCTGCTTTGGCTGTGAAATGTGCAGTACTGTATGTCCTCAAAACGCAATAACTCTATATCCTCTCGCATACATGTTTACAAGAGGTACGAGAATTCGAATTGATTCAAGTAAATGTATTTTGTGCGGGATATGTTCAGAAGTTTGCCCTTCTAACGCTTTAAAAGTCGATGGAGTTAAAGTAAAACTCAGGAAGTTTTTCCTCGCTAACTTTGAATGTGAAGATTGCAAAGTTTGTGAAGAAGTTTGCCCATGGGACGCAATAATAAGTGTTGATGGTAAAAAAGAGTGGATAGAGGAGCTTTGCATATTTTGTGGAAGGTGCGCAAAGCTCTGCCCAGACAACAAAATATTCGTTGAAAAACCAATTTCTGGAGAAGTTTTGATTGGAGAAGAATGTAAGTTCTGCGGTGTTTGCATGGACATTTGCCCTTCCAAAGCCATATCTTTTGACGGGAAAAAGATGGTTGTTGACGAGGAAGTATGCATATTCTGCGGAGCTTGCAAAAACGCTTGTCCTATTAAAGTTATAGAAGTAAAGAGAAGTGAGGTGAGAATTGAGAGTTCGGAATATCCTTGGTCTAAGCGTCACGAGGAAGCGATCAACTTGCTCAGGAGGTGATTTTTCTGGCCACTCAGCTTGAAGTTCAAATTGAGATAAGAGTTGATGAAAGCAAGTGTATAGGATGTGGAAACTGCACTGTCGTTTGCCCAGTAAACAACACATTAACGATGAGAATTGAAAGTGGGAAGTTGAAAAGTGGTTTCCTCTGCGAGGGTTGTGGATTGTGTATTAAGGCATGTCCATTTAACGCCCTTCAGCTAATAGTTAAAGAGAGAAAAGAGAAAGAAGATGCGAAAATTAAAGAAATTGAAGAAAGAATTGAGGAAAGAGAAAAATTAGAAGTCAAAAAAGAAAAAGAAGAGGTTAAAGAAGAAAGAAAAGTAAGTGAATTAAAAACAGAAATAAAGAGGTTTCCAGACTACATATCGGAGTGGTTCTCCACAGGGCTTATAAGAAGAATGTTCGAGGCAGAAGGAGAAATAAACATACTTGAAGTCGTAAAGAAATTTGAAAGAGCTGGAGATTGTTTTACTTTACTCTACTCTGAAGTCATAGGAAGAAAACTCTGTTCTCTTTGCGGTGCTTGTGTTTCTGCTTGCTCAGAAGGTGTTTTAAGAATGGAAGTTAACGGCTCTCTCAGCTACCCCCATTTAGTTGAGGAGTGTAAAAACTGTGCGTCTTGTTTGCTTAAATGCCCAAAAACAGATTACTACAAGTTAGAGGAAAGTGAAGACGAGCTTGGCGGTTATATAGAAATCCTTTCGCTAAAAAGAGCGTCTGGAGATGACAAAAAAGCTGGAGCGGCAACTGCTTTGCTGAAATATGCGATGGAGAAAGGCATAATCGATTGCGCTATAGTCGTTGGAGAGGAGCCGTCGATAGTTACAAAACCTGAAAAACTTGAAAATTACTCAGGAATAAAGTTCGTAGTCGCTCCAACTCTATCGCTGTTAAAAGAGGCCGTCAAAAGGGGTTACAGGAAAATAGCTGTTGTGGGTGTTCCCTGCCAAGCGAGAGCTGCGAAAAAGATGAAGGAGTTAGGCCATAGCGAAATAAAGTTGATAATGGGTGTTTTTTGTCCAAGGGGAAAACATCCTGAGAAAGAAGCAATTGCTTGTAAAGTTTGCAGAGATATGACTGCTGAGTTTGCGGACATATCTTTTGGAAATGCGGGATCTCAGAGGGGTTGGAGAACTGTAATAGTTAGAAGTGAAGTTGGCAAAAAAATAGTTGACGGAGCTATTAGAGAAGGATTTGTGAGGATTGGAAGAGTGGATGTTGAAAAGCTCAGACATCTAGCTAAGAGAAAGAAAAACTCCCAGGTGAAAGCATGAACAGAGTTGCTGTTTTCGTGTGTCATTGTGGCAAAAACATAGCTGGAGAAGTCGATGTGAGTGAAGTCGTGGATTACGCGTCAACTTTGCCGGGGGTTGTCGTTGCTAAGGAAAATAAGTACCTCTGTTCTTCCAGTGGACAGAAGATGATAAAAGAGACTTTGGCTGAATGCGATGCTAATGCTGTCGTAATAGCAGCTTGCAGTCCAAGAATGCACGAAAACTTATTCAGAAATTGCATAGAGGAGGCTGGACTGAACCCATACATGCTGGAAATGGCAAACATAAGAGAGCATTGTTCATGGGTTCACAAAGGTAGAGAAGCTACTGAAAAAGCCAAAGCACTCGTGAGAATGGCAGTTGCTAAAGCGAGGTATCTCGAACCCCTCGAAAAGAAAAGAATTTCCCTCAAAAAAAGCGTTCTCGTAATAGGTGGAGGAGTTACTGGAATACAGTGTTCACTTGACTTAGCGAGCATGGGCTTTAAAGTTTACCTCGTTGAAAAAAGCCCAAGCATAGGAGGTAACATGGCAAAGCTCGACAAAACTTTTCCAACTCTCGACTGTTCTATATGCATACTTGGACCAAAAATGGTGGAGGCTTACAGGCATGAAAACATAGAAGTTATAACTTATGCTGAAGTAGAGAGCGTTGAAGGCTACGTCGGTAACTTCAAAGTTAAAATAAGAAAAAAAGCGAGGTTCGTTACTGAAGCTTGTACGGGCTGTGGTGTTTGTTCTGAATACTGTCCAGTAGAAGTAAAAGACGAATTCAATTGCGGACTCTCTAACAGAAAGGCAATATACATTCCATTTCCACAGTCAGTTCCTCTGAGATATACAATAGACCCAAATGCTTGTATTGGGTGTGGAATATGCGAAGAGGTTTGTTTGCCATCAGCAATAGATTACGAGCAAAGAGATGAAATTGTAGAAATAGAAGTGGGTGCAATAGTAGTTGCGACGGGCTACGATTTGTTTGACGTATCCAAACTGCCGGAATACGGCTATCACTACGATAACGTAATAACGAGCATGGAATTCGAAAGACTGATCAACGCTTCAGGACCCACTGGTGGAAGAGTTTTAACAAAAGAGGGTAAGAAACCAAAAAAAGTTGCGTTTATTCAATGCGTAGGTAGTAGGGGCGAAAGAGGTGAGATGAGAAAGTATTGCTCAGGCGTTTGCTGTATGTATTCCATTAAACACGCAATCCAGCTTAAAGAAAAAGATCCAGAAATAGATGTGTGCATATTCTACATGGACATAAGAACTGTTGGAAAAGGCTACGAGGAGTTTTACTGGAGAGCAAGAGAAATGGGTGTTAGATTCGTTAGAGGAAGACCGGCAAAAGTAGAGAAAAACGAAAAACTAATTGTAATAGCTGAGGACACTTTGACTGGAAAGATAAAGAGAGAAGAGTTTGACATGGTTGTTTTAGCTCCTGCAATGATTCCTGCAAAGGGGTCCGAAGAACTTAGGAAGAAGTTGGGAATTGCCTCAGATTCAAACGGATTTTTCATGGAGGCTCACGCAAAGCTCAGACCCGTAGATACGCCTATTGCAGGAATATTCATAGCTGGATGCGCCCATTCACCGAAAGATATACCCTCAAGCGTTGCACAGGGAAGTGCAGCAGCCAGTAGAGTTGCCACTCTGCTGTCTAAGGGAGTTATAGAAGTCGATCCAATAACGGCTTACGTCATACCGGAACTTTGCTTTGGGTGTGGAATTTGCAGAGAGATATGCGATTTTAACGCAATAGATATGAGCTGGGGAAAAGCGTATGTTAGGCCAAACTGCACGGGATGTGGTGGATGCGTTTCAGCCTGTCCAACCGGAGCATTACAAATGGGATGCTTTACTGACAAACAGATCATAGCACAGATAGAAAATGCGTTTGATGGAAGTGAAAGTAGGCCAAGAATACTCGCTTTCCTATGCAATTGGTGCAGTTACGGAGGAGCAGATTCTGCCGGACTTGCGAGGCTGAAGTATCCGGCAAACGTTAGGGCTATAAGAGTTATGTGTTCTGCAAGAGTTGACCCAGTTTTTGTAATCAAGGCTTTTCTAAACGGTGCAGACGGTGTAATCGTCGCCGGCTGTCACCTCGGAGATTGTCACTACTTAACTGGTAATTACAAAGCTAAGAGGAGAGTTGAAAAACTATGGAAAATGCTTGACCAGTTCGGCATAAACAGAGAAAGATTGCTTTTAACATGGATATCTGCAAGTGAAGGTGAAAAGTTTGCAGTAACTATGAGAGAATTCACAGAAAAGATATCAAAGTTGCCTCCAGCTGAAGAGGAGGTAAGCAAATTCGTAAAACTTGTAGAAGAGGTAGAAAGAGAAGTTAGAGCGGAAAAGAGATTCGGAGCAGTTTAACGAAAAACTTTTTTATCCTCATTAGATTTTACCCTCCTTAGCTTACGTAGTGCCGGGGTTGCAGAGAGGTACTGCGCCGGCCTTGAGAGCCGGTGCCCGAAAGGGCTCCTGGGTTCAAATCCCAGCCCCGGCGTGTTTATTTTTAAGTCACTTTGACTGAGAACTCATCCTTTACAATATCGAAATCTATTGAAACCAGTGTCAATGGCTTCAGAATTTCGTTTATCACCATCAACTACTTCACGTTTCCATACTTTTTAAACACATAATTTGCTCCCACAAGTAACTCGTAAACTGTGAGAGAGCTGACGAGTGTGTCCTCACACCTCTCCTTTCGCTCTTTTAAAGCATTTATAGCTTTTTTTGTTGCCCTTTTTAAGCTCAATCAGGAATGAAGTGTCAAGTAAGACCTTCAAAATCTCACCTTAAAACTCTCTCGGATCTCCTTGGATATTCTCTCCAGCTCATCTTCGTATCCAGTTTTTTTTCAGCAGATTCAATCAGCATTTCAATCCTTACTAATTTCTCATAAACTTCATCCGATATCGTTATTGTTTTCATGTTTCGTGTGTTGTAAACGAAAATACAAAAGTTAATCGATCGTAAATGATTTTTGAACATCTTCCTATTCCTTTGGGATGTAAAATCCTTTTTCATACAACTACAACCTCTTTCAGTATCTGCTCTTTCAGTTCTGACCTCAATTTCCTTCCACTCTTTAACCGGCACAAATATAGCGATTGCTGCATTCTCAACTACATATAACCAGTACCGCTCCTTGAGTACAATCGAGTTATAAGCACTAAAACGTTCAATTTGACTTAAGAAATTGTAAAAAATTGTTTGACAAACTCAAAATTTGTTTCAGATTTTAGTATTTCCTCAAGTTCCTTTTTACTACAACCCTTAGCCCTATTCAAAACTATTTTTTCAGCAGTACTTTTACCAATTCCCGGAATTGCCATAAGTTCTTTTAAATCTGCTTTTTCTAAATCCAATGGCTTTACAGCTGTTATCGACCTCATGCCATAGCCTACAACTCTAACGTCGAGGTAAGTGTTCTTTTTGTACCTACCTATTATCCCGATTATCAAAGGATAGCTACCAAACTGCCTTCCAAAAGTTACGCTTCCTTCAACTTCACACCTCACGTCTTTTAACAGAGTTCCGACAGGAAGAATTTTTTCCAACATTTTTCTATCTATATTTTCTCTTACTTTTTTCTTAAAAGATAGAAAATACTTTCTGTGCTTTTTTAGCCTTTTTTCAACTTCTTTCTTTTCAGAGCTGAGTGGAGTGCAGTTTAACACTTTTACTTGCCTTATGTTAATCCTCCTAAGCAATAAGTTTTTCTCAAGCAAGTTTTCGAGAAATTCATAGTTTTCTTCAAAAGTTCTCTTGGTTTCACCTCTCAAACCTATGACGAAGTTTAATCCCGGCAGAAAAGTTGGCATTCCGTTGTAACCTCTAAAAGAGCCATATTTGTTCAAAAGTTTCACAGCAAACTCTACATCATCTGGCGTTGAACATAACTCGTTTTTCTTTACCACTCTCTCGTCAGCACTTTCAAGTCCCATTGCCGCAACATTTCCGGGAGTTTGAAGCTCAACAATTGTCTTCACGATTTTTTCGCATTTTTCCGGATAAGTGACTATCGTTTTCGGGTTAACGTTGTCTATGTGCAATGTTTTTATTTTTGGACAAGTTTTCCAGATAGCTTCGTGAAAAGCCCTAAGTTTTTCAGGCACAGGCTCTGGAATTTCCTTAGAAAAATCTGCCATGTAAGTAAAAAAGTCCGTCTGCCTGCCAAGCCTAAAATGTCTCACTCCGTGAGCGTATAGAGTTTCTATTTCTTTTAACACGTCCTTAGCCTCTCTCTGTCTGATTTTATGCAATCTCTCCATGCAAAAAGAGCACTTCCTCCAGTAACAACCTCTATAAGTTTCTATCTCGCATATCACGTGAGGATAATCTGGATGCTCTCTAACAACTTCACTGCCAAGAAGTGCAAACTTCTCGTAGTTTTCCCAGAAACCTCCAGAAATTTTAACTCTGAATTTTTCAGCAAGAACTTCCAACAACCTTTCTTCGAAAGGATAGTCTAAAACGTTGAGCAACTCCCTTTCTCTTTTTTCTAACTCTAAGGCTATTCCACCAACTACAATTTTTTCTCCGGGAAGTAAAGTTATTTCTTCCAAGCTCAAAGGTTTGGAGCTGAGGTATTTTCCAGGAACTATTGCCCCAGCTATAACTATTGAAAAATCAAAGTTTTCCAAAATTGAAGGTTTTTCCCTAACTTGCTCAGCTGTAAAGTAAGCTGAAGGTATCTTAAGGTAATTTAGCATACCTCTAACGTACCTTGGATATGGTGAAATGTAAGGTGGAACTCCTAAGCATGAAGGTTCGTCAACGTACCCATCTACTATCGCGACTTTCATGCTCTCTGTATCTTTGCGTGAGAACCTATTATAGAACTGCTAAGGTTGAGCTTCCTTATCTCGCACTCCTCGTCTATTAAACTCCTCCACACAGTTGTATTCCTAAGCACCACGTTTTTGAACAAAACACTTTCACAAACGTCCGAACTATCTATAACGCACCCCTCCCCAATACACGCATAAGGCCCTATCATTGACCTTCCTGAGATTTTAACTCCATCTTCTATGCATACAGGTTCTATTATTTTAGAGAATCTGTCTATCTCCACATCTCCTACGTAGTTTTCCATGAACATTTTAAGAGCTTCGATGTACGAGTCTGGACTTCCGACATCATACCAAACACCATCTGAGATCGGGTAGCCAAAAACTTCTTCTTTCCTACAAAGCCAAGAAACAAAGCTACCTATGTTGTCAGCGTTTTCAGCTCCTCTTAAGTAATCTTCGAGTAATTCAGGAACGTTTTCTGGAAAAGCGTATATCCCTATTCCAACAAGCGTGGATTCTGGCCTTTCGGGCTTTTCTATAAATTCGGTTATTCGCTCCCCATCAAGTCTTGCAACGCCATACCTCTTAGCTAATTCTGTATCTCCAACGTCGTAAAGACACGTGCACGGTTTGTGTTTTTCCTTGTAAAAGTTCACGAAATCAAATAGTTCAAAAGAAAATAAGTTGTCTCCAGCAACGACGAGGGTTTCACCTTCAATTTCCTTCAGCACAAGAGACAAGGCTCTAACTGCTCCGAGTTTCTCTTCTTCCCTTGTACTATCCTCAACGACTAATTCTACATCTTTTCCTTCAGCCCACTTTCTGAAGTCCTCTTCAAACCTCTTATTAGTCGAAATTATGACTTCCCCAAAACTTCTAACTTTATCGTAAACCACGTCTATTATCTTCTTCTTTCCTACGGGTAATAGAGGTTTAGCTTTTGTCTTTGTTATCGGCCACAGCCTCGTTGCATAACCACCAGCCAGTATTACTACTTTCATTGCCAGAAAAGTATAGTCGTAAGTATTAAACTTTTTTAGATCTTAGTAAAAGTTAAGCCACGACAAGTTAATTTGTAACTATGGAGTGTTTTGACACGCACATACATTCAGAAGGTAAAGGGATTACAGAACTTTCAAAAATGGCAAATTCTGGTATAAAAATCGCTGTTAGCTGTGCATACTATCCAATAAAGCCCACGCACTACTACACTTTGATAGACATGTTTAGAAAAATTTCTAGTTTTGAAGTGAATAGGGGGAAAAAAGCAGGAATTGAATTAATACCAGCTGTGGGAATTCATCCCCGGTGTATATGCAATGAGTGGGACAAAGCTTTAAACTGGATAGAAGAGAATGGAAGAGTTGTCGGAGAAATAGGGCTTGAAATCGGTAGTAAAGATGAAGTTGAAGTTTTGACAAAACAGCTGAGTTTGGCGAAAAAATTGGACTTACCTTGCATAGTTCACACGCCAAGAAAGAACAAAAAAACAGTTACAGAGAAAATTATAGATATCTTAAAAAAGTCGGGAATAAGTGAAGATTTAGTAGTAGTTGACCACATTAACAGAGAGAACTTAGAAATAGTGCTAAAAAGTGGGTACTGGATGGGATTAACAGTTCAGCCCGGAAAGTTGAGTGAAGGAGAAGCAGTTTCAATAATTGAAGAATTTGGTTTCGACAGGTTTTTGCTAAACAGCGATACTGGTTTTAACGATTTGGAGTGTCTAACTGTCGCTAAAACAGTCAAAATTCTTTTAGAAAGATTTGACAAAAAAGACGTTAAAAAAGTGGCTATTGAAAATGGAATGAAAATTTTCAGGTGAAAAGTATGGACAGGCCAGACTTGGATACTTACTTCATGGAAATAGCAAAAGTCGTTGCAAGTAGATCCACCTGTTTAAGACAAAAAGTCGGAGCTGTTATAGTAAAGGACAAAAGGATTTTAGCTACTGGCTATAACGGAGCTCCATCTGGTTTACCTCACTGCGAAGAAGTTGGGTGTTTGAGAGAAAAACTTAACGTTCCGAGTGGTGAAAGGCACGAATTGTGTAGAGCAGTTCACGCAGAACAGAACGCAATAATCCAAGCTGCAGTTCACGGCGTAAGCATTTACGGTGCAACTCTCTACACAACTCACCAACCTTGCATAATGTGTGCTAAAATGATAATAAATGCAGGAATAGTCAGAGTTGTTTACGGAAAAAAGTATGCTGATGAGAGAGGTTTAGAATTTTTAAAAGAAGCAGGAATAGAAGTAGTTTACCATCCTTACGAGTGAAGGAATTCTAAAGCCTCCTTTGCACTGGCGTTTTCGTGAACTATCATGGATATAGCTTTCGTCATCTTAGTCGGATTTTCAGCTTGAAAAACGTTTCTACCTATAGCAACACCTCTCGCTCCACCTTCCATAGCCATTTCAACCATTTTTAACAAGTCCTCCTCACTTTTCATCTTAGGTCCTCCAGCAACTACTACTGGTACTGGACACCCCTTCGTTACCCTCTTAAACGATTCCACTTTGCCAGTAAAATTCGTCTTGACTATGTCGGCTCCAAGCTCAGCTCCAACTCTCGCAGCAAGAGAAACTGCTTTTTCGTCGAATTGGTTAATTCCCTCACCTCTCGGATACATCATTGCTAAGAGGGGCATACCCCACTCCTTACAAGCTCTGCTAACTTCTCCTAAGACTTTTAATTGCTGAGCCTCAGTTCTACTGCCGATGTTTATGTGAACGCTCACGGCATCAGCTCCGAGCTTTATAGCCTCCTCAACCGTACAAACGAGGACTTTTTCGTTAGGATCTGGGCTAAGGGATGTAGAACCGCTCATGTGAACTATTAGACCGACGTCTTTTCCGTAACCTCTATGGCCGAACGGTACCATTCCCTTGTGTATAACTACGGCGTTTGCTCCACCTTCAGCGACAGCGTTTATAGTTTCAGGCAGGTTTTCAATACCCTTTATCGGCCCCATCGACAAACCGTGGTCCATAGGTACTATCACAGTATTCCCACTGTTTCTGTTTATTATCCTCTCAATCCTTATCTTCTTCCCTACTTCACTCATATTCAACCACCTTTTACTTTACTTTGACAGTTTGACTCACAGTAACACTGTTTATATAGTTTTTCCAACAACTGCTCGAAAAATTATTATTTTGAGTCCATATTTAATTAGGTTATGAAAGTAGCTTGGGACTCGTCTCACGGAGAATTTCTAATAAACGACTACTACTACTTTTCAAAGTTAAAGAAGTATGCTGAAATAGAAGGAATAAAAGTAGATCAAGTAGAATCCTTCGATGAGCTATGGAATTACGACGTAGTAGTATTCAATTATCCAGAAACGGAGTTCAGTAGAGGAGAGATAGAAAAAATACTCAATTCAAAGAAAAAAGTCGTGTTTCTCGCGTATTATTCCAACATTGACGGGGTTGCAGAGAACATCAATAGAGTAGTGAAAAAACTCGGCATAGAAGTAAAAAACGGAGTAGTGATCGACGAGGAAAACAACGATGGTGATAAGATGTTTCCCATAGCTCGCTGGAAAGGAAAAGAAGTCGTAATGCCTTGTTCGGCCCCAGTTAAAGGAGGAACTCCTACGATAATTGGGAAAGATGTTTTTGCCTCTAAGAAAGGTAATTTATCAGTTTTTGGAACCTGCGTGTTTTGGGATAACTACTCCATAGACAGAAAAAGCAATAGAGAACTGGCACTATCTATATTGAAGGGAGATTTCTAATTAATAATTTTATTCAAATATAGGATTAAAATTTAAATATAAAATTTAAATTAAATCTAAAATTAGGTATATAAAAACAGTTACAAACAGTTACAGAAGTTCGACTGATTCCACTTCTGCGCTCTCTACTCCTTCAATTCCTTTTATCTTTTCAACGAACTCTTCACTAATGTTTCCTTCATCTGGCGCTACAGCAGCTATTACTATAGCTTTGAGACCGAAAGCTATTGGTTGCAATCCAATGTCCCTTATTTCTACGTTTTCTGGTACTACTTCTCTAATCTTCTCCTGAATTGCCTCCAAGTCAACATCCACTCCAGTTGGCATTACTCTTATCTTCATAACAACATTTGCCATATTCTCACCTCACGGTCCAGTAAATCCGCAGTTTTCGCATTTGTAAGGATTAGCGAGTTTTCTGCACTTCTTACACCTGTATATTATTTCTCCACATGAAGGGCATGGAAAAGCAACGTAATTCGTTCCAACGAGGTTTGATCCACACGTAATGCACCTCTTTATTTCCACTTCGCACACCTCCTCAGTACACTAACGTGCCCAGCGTTTGGCCTTCCACTATATAACTTTTTACTCTACCTTCTACAACTCCATTGCAAACGAATACACTGATTCCGTACTTTCTAATGAGTTTTAAGGAATACGAGTCGAGACAGCCTTTAACTTTCTCTGCCCTTATCTTTTCCACGAGTTTTCCGTTAACGTATATTCCATCCACATCGGTTATCTTTATCACTCTAACCCTATATCTCGACCTTAGCTCGTTCGCTATCCAAACCGTAACGCTATCTGAAGTAACTTCCCAACTTTCTGGGAGAAGCTCATAAAGTTTGGAAGAATAAGGCATTAAAACGTATTTACCTCCACTCTCAAACCTGAGTTCATTAGTTTTTGCTCTTTCAAATTCTTGTGAAGTTCCAAGTAGCACCTCTGCATACATTTCCATGCTCATAATTCCAAGCCTATGTGCTGTTTTGTTTCCAAGCTTTAATCTAAGGTCTATTAACCTCGAAAAGTCGGCGAAAACCCACCCACCGGGAATTACTACAACTCTACTTGCTAAGCTTAGCTCATCCATAACTCCTTTTATTCTTTCAACATTTCTCCTCGCTACGCTACCTCCAACTTTTGCAACTACTATTTCTTTCATAACCATCCATTAACGCTTTCGCAAGCATAGCACAGGAATAAGCTGGAAAAACGTCAGATAAATCCCCAATTTCATCTCTTACAAGCAAGCAATCGATACCCACTCTTTTTGCAGCACTCCTAACTATGAAGTCCCCAACACCACAGGCAACAACAGTGTTGATGTTCCACTTTACAGCCTGCCACTCTATTGCACTTCCCACAACTTTTATTAGCTCTTCCTTAGCTTCTTCGGCCACAGCTTTACAGTCTATTTCCTCTCTATCGCAGCAAAATTCTCTTGCAATCCTCTGACAGCACTCCTCATAACTCTTGCCCCTACCATCAGGAGTTTCACACACGTACTTTTCCACGCTTAAATCATTGGTTATTAGGAGTGCATCTCCTATTAACGCGTAGTACTCTGGAACGAGTTTCGCTTTAACAGTTTTTGAGTAGTTGAGTACATAAAACAAAGGAGTTCTAACAACACCAACGTAAAGCAATTCACCTCTTCTAAGCCTTTCTAAATCGGAACTTACGGCTTTTATTTCACCCTTAACGGGTATTAAATCTGTCGTAGTCGAACCCATGTCGACTAACAGAAAGTCATCCATGCACTTCATGAGATATTTTGCCGAAGCAACCCAATTCGCTGCAGCAAAATCCCTTGCAGGTTCTGCCGAACTTCTTAATTCTCCTTTACAGTTAAAAAACAAGTGTAGAGAAGTTGGAAAAGCTGATTTTACAGTTTTCTCTACAAATTTTACCCCGTATTCTATGGATGAAAAAGTATCGCAAATCTCAGCCGTCATAACTGTGCAGACTACATCTGCCCTTCCAAGACTCTTCAACAAATCTTTCAATTTTGAACAGTTCTCTTTTTTCCACAGCGGAAAGTAAACAGATTTATAGCAAATGGAATCGTTTTCAAGTAAAACGTACTTAGTGTTAGCACCGCCAATGTCTAATCCGATTATTTTCATGGTATCACTCTATAAAGTTACTCAAGTTACATTTCTCCTTACCGAATTCAAAAGTTTGAAAGTCGTGTCCTACTGGATAACTTTTTAGAGCTACGTTGTGGGGTGGGAAAAAATGGCTCATGTGAGTCAAAACTGCTTTCTTAGCATTTACTTTCTTTGAAAGGAGCATAGCTTCCTCTGCATTCATGTGTTTTCTGAAATGAAATTTTGGAGCTAAAGCCTCAACTACGAAAAGGTCTGGATTTTTCATTTCTTCCAGACTTCTTTCAGGTATGTTTATGTTTGTGTCGCCACTTATACTGATTTTGTAGCCATTCCACTCTAAAACGATGCCGTGAGCTCTCCTCAAAGGTGGGTGGTTGACATCTATGAGAGTTACTTTTAAGCCTATTATTTCGAAAGGTTCGTAACTTTCAACTTCTATTGCTTTGTACTTCATGAAGTCCATGTACCTACCTATATCTTCGTGAACTTCTGGAGACGTGTAAACTTTTACGTCATCTTGAACTCTGTAAAAGTCACCAAATCCAGCAAAGTGGTCGTAGTGACAATGAGTCCATATAACCGCTTCAACTCTCTCTACATTCATCCTAAGCAATTGATATCTCAAGTCTGGAGAGGTGTCTATTACAAGCACTTTTCCATTGTTTTCAACTAGTACAGAGAACCTCCTCCTTTCCCACCCGTACTTTCTCGCATTTTCGCAAGTCCTGCAATGACAGCCTATAACTGGAGTTCCGGGTGAATCCCCAGTTCCGAGTAATACCACCCTCATATCAATATGAAGTTTTTAAACAAAGTCTATTTCTAACGTCCTCTACCGCTTGTAGTAAGTCGTCCATTTTTATCCTCTTCTCTCCCCTCAGCAGAGCTTTTAAAACCGCCTCTCTAACCACAAGTTTTAAGTCTGAACCCGTAAATCCCTCCGTTAGCTTCACTATCTCGTCTATGTTGTAATCTCCTTCGATTTTCTCCAGTGCGAGTTCGAGTATTCTTTTCCTAATCTTTTCCTGAGGTTCGGGAAACTCCACTATTTTGTCAAACCTTCTCCACACAGCTGGATCGAGTAAGCTTGGGTGATTCGTAGCAGCTATTAAAATCACTCCATCCTCTACCAAGTTTATTTCGTCTATGGATTTCAATAGCGTGTTTACAGCTCTTTTTACAGCTGCATGTTCATCGCTCGTTCTCGTTTTTGCTACGTAATCGAATTCGTCTATGAACAGTATGCACGGATTAAGTCTCTTTGCAATTTCAAATACTTTTTCTATATTTTTGGAAGTCTCTCCTAAGTACTGAGAAGTTATCATAGAAAGCTTTACTTCCACAAGTGGAACTTTTAACTTCTTGCTCAAAGCTCTCGCAGTCGTCGTTTTACCCGTACCCGGAGGTCCTATAAATAGGAGTTTTCCGATTTCTATAACTCCAACTCTTCTCAAGTATTCTCTCTCCTCCATCGCAACTTCAATTTTCCTTATCTCTTCGAGCTGTTCGTCATCCAAAGCCACTTCGCTGAAGTCAACTCTTATGTCTTCGGGGGAATAAATTCTAACTAAGCTGAGCATTTCAGCCGTTTCCTCGTTTTTCTCAAGTTCAGACAGTATAGTTTTCAGCCACTCCCTATCGCTGTGTTTTGGCAAGTTTTTCTTCTTAGCCTCTTCATAAGATACGTCGAGCCCATCGTTTTGGTAGTAGTAAGCCAAGGTAGGATTTCTTCTAATTCTCTCTATACCCCTCAATGCAAACCACTTTGCTGCCGCTTCAAAAGAGGTAATCTTTATCTGTTTAGTTAAATTATTTATATCTATAAAAGGTAACTTTAGCAATTCTTCAACTTTTTCCCTTTTTCCAACTTTTCTTAAAGTATCTATCTTTACAACTAAAGGTCTATTTATTCCATTTTTCCCGTAAAACAGCTTTCTTATCTCCTTTGGTATGTCGTCCTCCGTTAGCTCCTCGAACTTGTTGTACACTTCCGCTGTAAGAATAACTTCTAATAGTTCCACGCTCATACTTTACACCCGAATTCTCTGACCCCAGACAATCGGGCTAACGTTTTTTAAATCTTTTGTAATTAGCAAAATAGACACTCGACGGCAAAATTAAACATCAAAAAAACCATAAAAATAAATTTAATATTGCAATCTAACTCGTTGCCTCACTCTTGCTCCTAAATGCCTTAAAGAAGCAGAGTGCGGAACCGATTCCAAGGACGGCTGCTCCAACCAAGTAACTAACTATAGGTGCCATAGTAGATGCAGCTTTTACTGTAACGTACACGGGAGTGCACATTCTTATCACCTCCATATACTGTCACGGGGAATATTTAATAAAGTTTACGCAAACTATGAAAAAAGAGGCAAAATTATAAATACTCACAACGGTTACGGTATAATTGGAGGGATCGGGAATGTGTGCACCTGCATCTGTAACAGCTCTACACCAGTTAGTAGCAGTAAACGCGTTTCAGGCGTACATGGTTAGCCACATAATGGGAATAAGCGGCTTAGTAGGTGCTGCTTTACTCTGCTTTAAGGGCAGCATCTTTGGCAAGCTATCTCAGTTTGTTGGAAAGTTTGGTAAGTAATTTTTTATTTAACTTTTGATTTTTTGGCTTAGAGGGATAACTTTGCTTTCGAAGTTAATAAGACCTGAAATTTTACAAGTGGAATCGACAAACGATTGCTTTTTGAATTGCAAGCCTTGCATGAGAAAGCACCTTGAAAGACCAGTCGGCTATATAGATGTAGAAGAGTTCAAAAAGCTACCTCTAAGCAGTTTTGAAGAGGTATGCCTTCACGGCTGGGGAGAGCCGTTGCTACACCCCGAATTATTTGAAATGGTTAGACACGTCAAATCTCTTGGGATAAAAGCGAGTATGGGTACAAACGGTTTCCTCGTTAACGAAAAGATAGATGAAATCTTTAGTAGTGGTTTAGACGAAATATCTTTTGGTATATATTCGTTTGAAGGTCGAAAGAAAGCTTTTGACAACTTAGAACTTTTAATTAAAGAAAAAAAGGAAAGAAATAGTGACAAGCCAACTGTATTCGTTGACGTAACCATTTTTAGAGATAACTTAGAAGAAATACCAGAACTCGTAAAAACTTTCGTTGACATGGGTGTTGACGGTATAGTTCTGCACAGGTTGTTTAACGTTTACAAAGTAGATCCCGATGTTGAATACATAAGCAGTAAAGAAGAGAAAAGTTTATTTAAAGAAGTGAAAAAAATTGGTGGAAAGAAAGTTTACCTTCCAACGAAGCACCTAAAACCATGCAGAATAGCATTTCACACGATGTTCGTAACGTGGGAATGTATGCAGTGTTCCTGCGTTTACTTAAGCGAGGAGTACCTTGGAGATGCGAGAACTGATTACGAAACGATGTTGAGGAGGCATCTAAAATTTGTTTCGGGGATGAGGAAACATGAGATATGTAGAAGATGTTTCTGGTAGTTTTGTAAGTGGAAGCGTTGAAAAACTGCTCGTTTCGGTGATTTGTGCTTACGTCGTATTCACTTTAATGACTTACATCGATTTAAAACCAATCTTAGAAGCTCTAATTCCATTAAAAGCTCCGTTTAAAAACATATCTGTTTTGGGTGGATTCCTAATCGTATTCTGGGTTTCCTTAGCCTATAGATCTTGCGGTAAGGGTTACGGAATAGCAACCGCTCTTCTCGCAGTCTCTTTTTGCCTCTTCGTAAGCCCTTGGTACGATGTGATAAAACCCTACTGGTTCAGCGTAGCGGGATTCCTATCTTTCCTACTTTTAGGTGTTTTAACTGAATACGTAAACGGTGGCGTTGGAAACCTTGCATGCATACTCGTAAATTGGTCTGCCGCAGTTATAGCAGGATTCATAAAAGTCAACTTGTTAGCGTTTGCAGTCTTAGGTTTCGTAGCTTTTATTTCAGGATACGCAGGAGATTTAGCGGCTAAAAAAGTTATAGAGTTAATTTTTAAGTCTTGAGGTGCTTTTTATGAAAAGTGAGCTTAGAGATTACCTCAAGAACAAAGAGTACTGGAAAATACGTAAACCTTCCCTTGCAATGCAATTTTTATACGATTCAGACGAATTCTACAGATTTAGGAGTGCAGAAGCTTTGGGATATCTTTGTAGGGGAAAAACTGCAAGAAATTTTATTCTAAGGCTTTTCTGGCACTTGAGCGATGAAAGTGGAGCTTATTGCATTGGAGCTCCTCTTGGTATAGCGGAGATAGGTAGAACGAATCCTGACGTTTTTGAAGGTTTTAAAAACAAATTCGTATCGTTAATAGACGACTGGGAAGTCGAGAGAAAGTACGTAGTTTACGGTATGGGTAGAGTAGCACACTTAATTCAGGATACGTATCCAGATTCAAGAGAAAAAATAGCTGAAGTTCTCAAAAACGACAAATCTCCGGAAACCATAGCTTACGCAATTTTAACGGCAAAAAAGCTTAATTGCTGTATAAACGAAAGTTTTAAAGCAGCAGAAAAATTTTCAGGAAGTATTGTTAGAATTTACAATGGAGAAAAAATCTTAACAATAAGATTTCCAGAGGTAATTGACATGGAATACGCTTTTTAATGCTACCAACTACCAGCTAATACTACCAACGTCCCCTCCTTCTTCTCCTCCTCGGAAATTCAAAGAACAAAACGTTGCCACATTTTGGACATTCAACTCTATCGAATTCCGCAGAAAAAGGGGCTTTCCAAGAGTAACCGCATTCACTGCAAACAAAAACGCGAAAAACGTCTCCATAAACGTTTACAGTCGCACCGCCAACTATTGCCATACTCGCTTTTCTCCTTGCTTCTTTGAGAATTCTGTGAAAAGTTGGCTGAGATATACCCATCTTCTCCGCTGCTTCTACCTGAGTTAGTCCTTCTATATCTGCTAACCTCAAAGCTTCAAGCTCTTCAGGCGTAAATTCAACTACTCCCGGAAACGCTGGAAATTCCGAGAAGAATCTCCTACACCTCCTTCTTGGCATTAAGTCTCACCGTACGGTTTTATTTCTAATTCTACCACGTCTCCAACTTTTAATTCCAGCTCACAGTAAGTAGAGTAGTCGAGAGTTACGTATGCATCATCCACAATTGAGCTGAGGTAAGCATTACCTATCTGTTTGCTCAATTCCATAAGCTTAAAGGGGTCTTTAAAAACTTCTTCTACTTTCGGAGCTGCAAAGCCCCTTTCAGATATTTTCATGTAGATTACAACCTTATCTTCGTCTTTCATTTCAATCCTCGTTATTCTGTACTTCATTAAACCACCCCTTTAGAATTTCATACCGCTGACTTTTTCAAGTTCTTCTTTTAACTTTAAAGCTCTTTCCAGACTCCTATCTACTATCCACTTTTCTTTTACTTTATCTCTCAGCTTTTTCAGTTTTTCGTAAAACTCTTCGAAAGTAACTCTTTTTTTATCGAATACAAGGTTGTCAGCAAAAGCAACTATTTTTTCCTCAAGTGTTTCTGGCATAAAATCTTTCTCCGGTAAACCTAAGGCCTTAGCCTCCTCAGCAGTTATGCCACAAGAAAAATGTCTTTCCGCAACTCTCACGATTTTCTCGTCAATTCCCTCTTTTCTCAGTATTTCTCCCGAAACGACGAAGTGTTCTATTCCGTGTGTTTTAGCCCTCCCTATGTCGTGCAACAAAGCTCCAATCTTTACAGCCTCTACATCAACATCGTATCCGTTCTCTCTCGCCTTTTCAGCTATCTCAACTGCGAGTTTCGCTACTTCAATGCAGTGATTTCTAACGTTATCGGGCAAGTTGTATTTATCCCAGAGTTTTTTTACAAGCTCTGGTATTATCAAGAAATCACCTCCTAAAATCTGTGGAGAAAACAGCTCCAGTAAAGAGAGTGTATCCTCTTCACTTTCTCCACAGTTGACCTGACTTTGTCTATGGCATGAGAGTCTTTAACCCTATCAAGCAAAGGCTTGTAGCTCTCAGGCTCTCTTATGTTACTCGTATCAATTCCAGCCATAGCAGCAATTATCGCCAAATTAGTGTATGGTAAAGCCCCTTCTATACTGTAACCCCCTTCAAGCACAGCAAACATCTTACCATCGCAAAGTTCTTCAGCCAATTTTCTCGTTTTTTCCATCAACTTTGCGTAACCTCTGGCAGTTAAAGCTAAGGATGTAAGCGGGTCTGTAAAGTGGTTGTCTTGTCCAGCAGACACGGCTATAAATTCAGGTTTGAAATCATGGGCTATGGGTTCAATTATTTCTTCGAAAACGAGCATGTAACACTCATCACCTGCACCCGGCGGTAGAGGTACATTTACAGTATAACCTTCTCCTTCACCTTCTCCAACTTCTTCTGGATATCCAGTTCCCGGATACAAAGGCATTTGGTGGAGAGATATGAAGAGAACTGTAGGATCTCTGTAAAAGATTTCCTGAGTCCCATCTCCGTGATGAGCGTCCCAGTCCAAAATTAAAACTTTACTTACACCTCTTTTTCTTTGCAACCACCTAACAGCTATGGCGATGTTGTTCAAATAGCAAAATCCAGCACCTATTTCAGGCTTAGCGTGATGACCGGGGGGTCTAACCATGGCAAATGCGTTGTTTGATACTCCATCACAGACAAGCTTGGCAGCTGTAATAGCTCCTCCAGCAGCGAGTAAAGCCCCCTCGTATAAGCCCCTCGGAATTACAGTGTCCCAATCGATGATACCTCCAGTTTTACTCTCTCTTTTCAGAAAATCGACATAGTTACGAGTGTGAACAGCTAAAACGTCTTCTTCCTTAGCTTTTTCTGGAGTTACTATTTCCACTCCAGCTTCGAATATTCCCTCCTCTTTAAGTTGATCTAGCGTATATGCTAACCTCTCCCTTCTCTCAGGATGAGTAGGAGTTTGTTCATGCTCAAGATATGATTCGTGAAACACTAATGCAGTTTTCATAATCCTACTTCTTCCTACGCGGTAATAAAACTTTGTAACTCAAAAATATGAAAGAGAGAATAAAACCAAAAATAACTGTTAAAATAAAAAATTGAATTCTTTTAATTTTAAAATTTTCCATTCCATAATTGTAATCGTGCATAAAATTTCCAGCCAACCAGTCGCTAACGTTTCCGTAAACAACAACTCCAGCTTCTCTATTCATTTCTAAACCACATTTATCTAAGTTTGCACTCGTTATTATAGCTTTTTTATCTGAAATTATCAGTTTTCCGTGTATTTGAGGAAAAATTCTTATTGAAACGTTTGGTATTTTTTCCAACACTCTTGCATAACCAATTTTACTCAAAACTATCAAAACTTTTGTTTTCTTAGACGCCTTCTTTATTGCGTTCACCAGAGATGGATAAGGAACTATATACGGTGCTTCTATGTAAAGCCTGTTTTTAGCCGAGCTTATCGCATTCAAAATCGGGTTGAAATCTGGCAATACGAAAATTGTAATTTTACCTCTAAATTTTTTTATTTCATTACATGGTTTTAAGTGAGTATTAAAGTGCACTTGATACGTTTTGCGATTATATTTAACGCCCTGCTTTTCATAAATTTTATCATGATTTACAACTTTTAGCAGAAACTCAGAAACTCTTGGGTCTTTTAGTATTACGTAATACCCCCTGTTACACCACTTCCAGTTTTCCGTAGTGATTATACTCGCAGAATCATTAAAATTACTGTTATTCCACAAAACTGCAAATTTGTAGTGGAAAAACCTGTAAGTTCCTCTTAAAAAGTGTACATTTTTCAATTTTAGCTCTTTTGACGGTATTCCTCCAATTGGTCTTTCTTCGAGAAAGTAAGTGACGTTTTCAGCTTTAATGCACGGATACGTGTAAGTGTATGAAACGACTATCGCGTTTTTAGCTCGAAAATCTAAGTTCGAAGGAGATTGCACAATTGTATAAGTTGTATTAACCGTAACTGGCTTAAAATTAGTCCAGTCTTCGTACCATATATGCCAACCGTTTTTCCAATAAAATATCTCGCCTTTCTTAGCGTTTTTGTAGTAAAGAGTTGTGCAAAACTTATTCCGAAAAACTATTTTAGCACCTTTATTTGGTAGAGTTATACCTTCAACTATTTTATAGTTAGACAAGTTACCTACGAATTGAAGGGAGTTAAACTCTTTTAAAAAACTCGTTTTGTTCTTCGTTATAATCGTATTATTACTGACATTCCAAATTTTTCCGTTTACAATAAGAGTTCCGTTGCTTACAGCTATCCACTCAGCTCTATAATCTTTTTTCGGATTGGGACATACAGCAATAGTAGTCAACAGCAGTAACAACAGCAAGTACTTCATTAAAAATGATTTTTCCCACTAACTTAAATTCGTTTTTATTTTACTTAAAATAACGATTTAAACACTATTTTAATGGCAAGTACATTTCGTAATCGTAGCACGAATCTATGACTTTAAAACCCATCTTCTTGAAAACGTGTATAGCCCTAACGTTACATCTTGAAGTCGTAAGGAATATTCCCCTAAAACCCTTTTCTTTCGCCATCTTTATTATTTCTTTCATCATTCTCTGCCCCAGCCCTATGTTCTGATAACCTCTAAGAACGAATATGCACAGCTCTCCCGTCCCATTTCCAGCTGGAATTATCGCTACATGTCCGACTATTTTCCCATCGCATTCAGCGACGAGTGAAAATCCGCTGTCGAGAATGAAATCTACCCACGTTTCTATAGCTGGCTTTGACACGGGGGGCAAACCGAGACATCTATCTTCCGGGTGAAAGTTGAGGTACATCTCAACAAGTCTATCTTTATCGTTAATTGTTGCCGGACGGATTGTAACTTCCTTTCCATCTTTGGTAACAAACTTTATAACGTGGTCAAGCTTCATCATAAATTTATGTTGTAACTTCTCATATATAATTTCTTTTGAGGATGATTAATAATTATATCTATTAATCATATTCGAACTTTCAAAAACTTCGAAACTACGCTTAGTTAAAAAACTCAAAATTTTAAATTCAAAAATTTTAAAATTTAGAAATGAAATAAATAAATTATTTAGATTTTTTCGAATCTATCTTCAAGTTTTTCTAGAACTTTTGGTAGAGTTGTATATTCCATGTCTTCGTGAGGTAATCTGTGAGGTTCGAATGGGCCATGTCTTCTCATATATTCAGCTATCTCCTGAGCCTTCTGCCTCGTGTAGTCGAAAGCTGGATCATCAAACATATCAACTGGGCCAATTAAGCGGTCGCCAACCTGAAATCCGGCAGCTATAACTCTTGGCGGCCCATCAAACCTCGTGCACTTCGCATACCTGAATGGTACTGGCATTAAAGGACCGTTGTGGCTACCCCTCATCCAACCACTAACCAAGTGTGGAAAAGCAAAAGCCTCTAAGACTTCTCCTACTGCCGGCAATCCACTCTGAGCTCTAACCAATGCTACTGGATCGTCTTTTCCAACGTACTCTCCAGCTATCTGGTAGAGTTTTTCAGTGCTAACTACTGCTACTGGCTCGTCAGCAGGAAGTTTTCCTCCTTCTTTTGGATAAACTCTTTTTATTACGAATCTCGACTTTCCACCTATGAGGGCTAATATATCGTACATCTCCTCCGGTGTTTTCATAAAAACCCTTTTGTGTTCCATTATATCCCATATTTCGAATACAAAGCCGTTGTGCAAAGCGGGATCGATTACTAAACCGGCAGTGTTGAACGGATCAGCAAACATTCTAAATATTGGCAGGTTAAATGCACCCGGTTCAGTTTTATCCATCATAAAAGCTATTAGGGGTTCGGACTTTCTCGGCGTAAATTCCATTTCCGCTACTCCCGGTCCCATACCTCTTACGTTTCCTGAAAAAGCGTCTTTTAGTAAATCCTGCCCAGCTCCATAGAGTTTTAACTCCTTTGCTTTTGCAGTACATTTTTCAAAAACTTCCCATGCAATTCCGTGAATTTTTTCGCTATCCACGCCCTCTTTGTGAAGCATTATTAGTTCGGTGTCGTCACCACAGTTCAAAACCCTGTAATCTATAATATCCCCATTCTGCTTTTTCTCTTCAAGAACGGATTTTGCAACTTCAAGAGTTTCTTCATACACAACAGCATGCCCAGGGCAACTACCTATATCTGCCTTTATCAGGCTTACAGTAATTTTTTCGACCATATTATGATAACTACCACAAACAATTTAAGCTTTTGGTCTGCTGAAAAATTACGGATAATGATAATGATATAGAGCAGAGATGAAAAACATTATAAAATTGGGTTTAGTAAACACCGAAATAAGATTTAAAATTAGTTGAACTGGAGGTAGTAGTATGGAAAGCAAAACGGGCAAGCTCGAAAGAGTTCCAACTGGAATTCCGGGGTTTGATGAACTTTGCGAGGGAGGGTTAATAAGGGATCGCTCTTACTTGGTAACTGGTACTTCCGGTTCTGGAAAAACGATATTTGCAATGCAGTTCCTCCTTAATGGAATAAGAGAGTACAACGAACCGGGAATATTCGTAGCTACTGAAGAAAGACCTCAGCACTTGCGAGAGCATTTCTCAACTTTCGGCTGGGATATAGAGAAGTACGAAGAAGAAAACATGTTAGCAATAATTGACGCAACATCGACTAAGATAGGTTTGCCAACGGATGAGAAGTACGTTGACATAAGACCTTTTGATACGAGGTCTTTAATCGACAACGTTATAACAATTCAGGACGAAATCGGTGCTTTGAGGTGTGCTCTCGACTCAACGACTTCGATAGGGTTCGCAATACAAGACCCAGCGAAGTTCAGAGTTGAATTGCTTAGAATATCTACGACTTTTGAAGTTCTTGGTCTAACGTCTATACTAACGTGTGAAGTGATAGAGAACGGGGCGATAAGCAGGTTTGGTGTTGAAAACTTCGTTACTGAAGGAACTATAGTTTTGTACTATCAGAAGTATGAAAACATAAGGACGAGGAGTTTAGAGATATTCAAGATGAGAGGTAGCAACCACAGCAAGAAAATTCACCACTTCGTAATAGACAGCAACGGAATAACAGTACATCCGGGGGAGGAGGTTTACAGCTAAAATGTACAATCCCGGATTAGTAGTTCTTTACTGGTTCAGCTTAGTAACAACAGTAGCAGGATTGCTTGGCTTCTCTTTCAGTCCAAAGTACGAGGAAAGTTATGACAGTTACTTAAAGTACATAGTAACTTTTTACCTAATAGCAGACTTTGGATTTTTTATCCATGGAATAGCCCACTACCTGTGGGGTACTGTAATCTGGGTAGAGTTTT
>JALSQI010000064.1 GCA_026985525.1 Archaeoglobaceae archaeon | reverse complement strand
CTATCTTTTGCTGGAGATGCGTTTGTAAATCCTACGGGAGTAGCAACTATAGCTGAAGGCTTTACTCCCTCCTCTATTAAATTGCACAATTCGTCTAAGGCTGAAGGTGAATTGCCTATCGCTACGAACTGAGAATCTATCTCATCTTCGAGCTTCCTAATCCCGGACGAGACTACGGTCTTCTTACTCGCCTCTCCTAATTTCGAAGCTACTAAAACTTCTTTATCAGCTCTTAAGCCAGCTTTAACCATTTCCACGTCCACTATAACTTTTTCACATGATTTTAATCCTTTCATTACCTCTTCTGTCCTGTTAAACCTCAATATAGTTAAAACGGAAGGGTCTGCTGTTGCAACTAAGCACCTCTCAGCAATGAACTTTTCAACTCCTTCAAATTTTAGTAGCATTTTCTTAGCCAAGCTTGCACTTTTCTTTGCTATGCTTATTCCTTCTACCGTTTTAGCTCCAGATGCCTCTTTTACACAATCCTCACTTATCGTGTACTTGTTAGAGTATCCCCTCGGAGTTAGCATGTACTTTTCCACGATCGTGTCGTGGGAGGAGATGAATAGAATCGTGTGCATGTCTATTTTGTCAGCCATTTCAATAATACCTTTCGCACTGGTAATCCAGACTTCAGTTCCATCTCTTTCAGCATTTCTCACGCATCCAACTGGAACGTTTCCCCTCAACCTGAGAACGAGTTCCATTGCTTTTTCCAGATTTTTCTTTCTCCTCCTGCTTGATGGGTTGTATATAACTACTACAAAGTCTCCAATCAATGCGGATGCGAGCCTTCTTTCTATGCACTCCCACGGAGTTAAAAGGTCGCTTAAGCTAACAACGCAGTGATCCCCACTTACGGGACAACCTAAGAGAGGTGAAGCTGCCGAGAGAGCTGTAATTCCCGGTACTACTTCAAACTTAATCTCTATGCCGTTTTTCATTAAGTATTCGAGGACGAGGGAAGTCATACCGTATATTGAAGGATCTCCACCGCTTACCAAGCACACTTCTTTTTCTTTGCTCAACTCTATTGCCATCTTTACTCTCTCCAACTCTTTACCCATGCTACTCTCTAAGACTTCTGCTTTTCGATTTATTACATTTAAAATCCTCTTTACGTAGCTTTTATGGCCGAGGACTACGTCAGCTCTCTTTAAAACTTCCACTGCTCTCAGAGTGAGCAAGTCCTCTTTCCCCGGACCTATGCCTACTATGTATAGCATGAAATCACCTTGCTATCGCTATTGTAACTCTTCCGTAAACTCTCTTAGGCAGTAAAAGGATTTTCTCCTTAGAATAGTATAGAGCACACCCTTCAGCCACACTTTTAAGCCCTATTCTCTTAGCTTCGCTCTCGCTTGGAACGTCTATGGAGTTTAGCTTTTCTCTGTCTAAGAACATTAGAGGTTTTTTCAGCTTTTCTGCAGCTTCTATAATACCTTTTTCGCTCTTTTTTACTTCAGATGTAGCTATCACTCTGATATCTTTTAATTCAAAACCCGTTTCCGCTAAAGCAGCTTTTATTGCGTAAAGCACTTCTTCGGCACTAACTCCTTTTTTACACCCTATTCCAACGCTCAACCCTTCTGAATACTCCATTGCAGTAGTTATTACTGCTTTTAAACCAAACTTTTCTAGCATTTCTGCTATTTCATTTCCTCCGTGGTGTCCTCCAATTAACGGTATAGCGAATCTCATAGCTTTGTCAACTACGACTACTGCTGGATCAATCCACTTGTTCTTTATGTGTGGACATATACCTCTAACAACGGCTCCGCAGGGCATGTAAGCAACTATGCAATCGTATTCTTTTTCGAATAGCTCTTTCCAAATTCCTTGTTTGTACAGCACTATTTCTGCTTTAAGCCAGTCAGAAAGCTTTCTAAGCTGTCTTATATCTTTCCCAAAACCAACTACTGCTATCCGTATAGGACAGACCTCCTGCCTCTATTCTCTAAGGCTTTTCCTATTATAATCGTAGCAGTTCTTTTTATACCCGCTTTTTTTACTTTTTCGGCTATGTCTTCGAGCCTACCTATTATAACTACCTCGTCTTCTCTCGAAGCGTGATACACAACTGCTACAGGCTCTTTGCCACCTCTCACTTCTGAAATTTTTTCAGCTATGTACTCTATTTTGTCAACTCCGAGTAAAAGCACTATGGTGCAAGGTATTCTGGCTATTGAGTCGAGGTAATCCTCTCTCAACGTCTTTCCAGCTGGTCTTCCTATGAAAACGAACTCCGAAATTCCGGGGGAAGTTAGCTCTATTCGCAGAGTGGCAGCTGAAGCAAAAACACTGCTTACTCCGGGCACTACCTCGCACTCAATACCCCTCTTTTCGAGCTCTGCTATCTGTTCGTTTATAGCTGAGTATATTGAAGGGTCTCCGCTGTGAACTCTTACTACTAATTTTCCAGCCTTTGCTTCTCTCTCCATTAACTCCACGATTTCTTCTAACTTCATTCCGTGGCTGTTGATTTTCAAACCTTTGTAAGCAGACAAAGCTTTTTCTGGTACTATGGATCCCGCGTATATTATCAAGTCCGCTTTGCTGAGCAACTTGTGAGCTTTTAAAGTTAGTAGTTCTCTGTCTCCTGGGCCAAACCCAACAAAGTAAACTTTCGTCATGTTCTCTCCATAATTAAAGTAGTGAAATAGTCTTCAAATTCTGGCACTTCTTCAACGTAAATTTCCTCACCTTCCATGTACATTCTCTTAGCTACAGCTACAACTCTATAACCCATTTTTTTCGCTTTTTCTTCTATCTCTTTTGGCTTAGTCGCTTTTATTACTACCACTAAATCTCTGCTACACTTTTCAATTTCTCTTGGTGTAACGACTTCGAAAGGCTTGTCGCAAAAAGTAAGAGTGGTGTCAAAAACGCAGCTAAAACTCGGTACGCCGGGAATACACTCTATTTCAACTTTTCCAGCAACTCTTTTAGCTATGTGCATGAAAGTAGAGTAAAACATTACGTCCCCTAAGGCTACGAAAGCTATGTCTTCTTTAACGCACCTCTTTTCTAACTCGTTTGAAAGCTCTTCTATCACTTTCTCACTTTTCCCCATTGGAAATTCGACTATTCTTACGTTTCTAATTCCTTCTACAACCTTAGCAGCTAACTTTCCCGGAGCTATTACCTCGTCAACTCTTTCTATAACTTTTTTCGCTTTAATAGTTAAAAGCTCCGGATCTCCCGGACCAATACTTACTCCGTAGAGCAAGAAACCACCCCCGTAACTAAGAATACGGGATTTATGGGTTTAAATGCAGTATAACCTGCTAACTCGTAGCTCTTCCAGATGCAAACAGCCGTTATCTCTTCGAAAACTCCAAGCTCTTCCATAGCTTTCTTAGCCTTAATAGCTACTTCAATTCTTGCGGCACTAACACAGCACTTTTTTGCACCTCTTTCAAATGCAAGTTTTATCATTTCTTCGATATCCTTAGTTCCGCCGAAGAAAATTAAGTCAACTCTATAATTTTTTAGAAATTCCACTCCACTCATTTCTAACAGCTTTACGTTGTCTTTTACGTACTCTTGCTTTACGTTTTTCAAGCTTAAGTCAACAGCGTACACTTTTTTCACGTAAGGGCTAAAAAAAGCAGAAACTTTGCAAGAATGGCATCCTATGTCTGCAAATACGTCTTTCTTTTCAGGTTTCAGCTTTGAAAAAGCTACTCCAATCACTTCATCCTTAGTAAATTTCACGAGTAGAGTTTGTACTGAGTAATTAATTTTTGTTATCGCCAATGCGTGCAACGGTGCAATTCTTTACCCCTACGCCTTTCACAATTCATCAAATTTATGGCGAAAAAAGTTGCAGAATTTTCGATTAAAAAGCTCATAGGCTGTAAAAATTGGAAAGGATAGCATTAGAGGGCAGATAGGAAAAGATATTTATAAAGATGCCGCCATTCTGTGCTGGTGATTGCATGATAAACCGTGTCATTACTGATGGTAGAGTAAACAAGGAAATTCAGGCTTGTGCTGTTTTTGGTGTCATGGATAGAAGTGGTAGAAGATTTGGAGGCAAGATGATAGTTGAAGCTATGAAGAACATGAAAGTAAGAGGTAACGGATTGGGAGGGGGGTTTGCCGTTTACGGCATTTACCCAGATTACAAGGATTGCTACGCAATACACCTCATGTTTGAAAAAGAGGAGGCGAAGCAGAGAGTTGATCAGTTTTTAGACATGAACTTCGATATCATACACGACGAAGAAATTCCGACTAACGAGGAAGCGAACGTTTCTGATCCCCCCATGTTTTGGAGGTACTTTGTTAAGCCTCAGAAAAAGGGTAAGGACAAGAAACTGAGCGATGACGATTACGTTGTAGATAAGGTCATGAAGATAAACACGTGCATAGACAATGCGTACGTTTTCTCCTCTGGAAAAGATATGGGTGTTTTCAAAGGCGTAGGATTTCCAGAAGAAATAGCCGAGTTTTTCATGCTTGAAGAACTTTACAAGGGATACATATGGACTGCTCACAGCAGATTTCCAACTAACACTCCCGGTTGGTGGGGTGGAGCACACCCGTTCTGCATTCTCGATTGGACTGTTGTGCATAACGGTGAGATAAGCTCTTACGGGACGAACAGAAGATTTCTTGAGATGTACGGATATTACTGTACTCTCTACACCGATACGGAGGTTATAGCTTACGCAGTTGACCTGTTAATGAGGAAGCAAAAACTGCCTATAGAGGTAGTTGCAAAAATATTTGCTCCACCTATGTGGGATCAGATAGATAGAATGGAAGAAAAGAAGAGGAAGTTTTACACGACTTTGAGAATGGTTTACGCCCCCCTGCTAATAAACGGACCGTTTACGGTTATAATAGCACACCACGGAGAAATGATAGGTTTAACAGATAGAATTAGGCTAAGACCGATAACTGCCGGAGAAAAAGGTGATATGCTTTTTGTTTCGTCAGAAGAGGCTGCTATAAGGGCTGTGTGCAACCCAGACAGAGTTTGGACTCCTAAGGGTGGGGAGCCAATTGTTGGCAGGTTAAAAGAGGTGATATCGTGAAGTCACACCTATTGCCTGAATTCAGAGTTGAGAGAGATTATAGCAGATGCGATAACTGCAAAGTGTGCATAAAGCAATGCCCATTCGACGTTCACTACTACGACGAGGAAAGTGGAAAAATTCTTTCGAGAGATGAATTGTGTTCTGGCTGTCAGAGGTGCGTAGTTTACTGCCACAAAAACGCTTTGAGAATAATACCCTATAAAGCTTACAGACCAAACGAGTACTGGAAGGAGGAACACATAAGAGATATAAAGAAGCAAGCTGAGACCGGTGGAATTATACTCACGAGCTGTGGGAGTTCGAGGGAAGCGAAAGTTTACTGGGATCACATACTGCTGAACGCATCTCAAGTTACGAATCCCTCTATAGACCCCCTCAGAGAACCTATGGAACTGAGAACTTTTCTCGGTAGAAAACCCGACTGCCTTGAGTTGGAGTTTAACGGAGATGACGTTGAAATAAAGACTGAACTTTACCCAAACTTGATGATTGAAACTCCAATACTCTTTGCTGGAATGAGTTATGGAGCTATAAGCTACAATGCCTTTAAGAGTTTGGCAATGGCAGCTAAGAAGTTTGGCACTCTTTTCAATACTGGTGAAGGCGGTATGCCAAAGGACATGAGAGAAGAATTTAAAGACTGTGCTATAGTCCAGTGTGCGAGTGGCAGATTTGGAGTTGACCCAGAATACTTTAACTATTCCGCTGCTATAGAAATAAAAATTGGACAGGGTGCGAAACCGGGAATAGGTGGCCACTTGCCGGGAGAAAAAGTTACTGCAACTATCTCATCCACCAGAATGATTCCAGAAGGAACTGATGCAATCTCTCCAGCTCCTCACCACGACATATACTCCATAGAAGATTTGTCCATGCTTATATATGCTCTCAAAGAAGTTACAAACTACGAAAAACCCGTTTGCGTAAAAATTGCGGCCGTTCATAACGTAGCGGCTATAGCGAGTGGTATGGTAAGAGCGGGAGCGGACATAATAGCAATAGACGGCTTTAGAGGTGGAACGGGTGCAACGCCCAAGATAATGAGAGAGCATGTAGGAATTCCTGTCGAATTAGCACTTGCTGCAGTTGACCAGAGGTTAAGAGAGGAGGGGATAAGAAACAAGTGTTCGATAATCGTGGGTGGAGGAATTAGATGTGCTGCCGATGTTGTTAAAGCGATAGCTCTTGGAGCTGATGCAGTTTACATTGGTACAGCTGCGTTGATAGCTCTTGGCTGTACCATGTGCCAGCGCTGTCACACTGGAAAATGTGCGTGGGGTATATGCACTCAGGATCCTAAGCTATCTCAGAGGTTAAATCCCAAAGTCGGTGCGGAGAGAGCCTATAATCTTTTAAGGGCGTGGAGCTTGGAGATAAAAGACGTTCTTGGTGGAATGGGTATAAATGCGATAGAGAGTTTGAGAGGTAACAGAGATCACTTAAGAGGAGTTGGTCTTGAGGATTGGGAGCTTAGAGTTCTTGGAATTAAAGGAGCGGGGGAGTAATATGCTGAGAGATCCATTTATGGAAGGAGTGAGGAAGTTAGAAGAAATAGCAAAGAAAGTCAGGTTTGAAGACAACACAGCTAAGATAGATGCCAAAGGACTAACTCACAAAGAGCTAAACGACTTGATAAGGATGTGTGCTGAAAAAGGTGCAGAAAAAATAATTTTGAAAAACGTCTGTGGTCAGCGTTACATTGGAACGAGACTTTTCCTTCCAAAGAAAGTTGAGATAGAAATATTCGGAATTCCGGGTAACGACTTGGGTATGTTTCTCGACGGACATAGGATAGTAGTTCACGGTAACGCTCAAGATGGCGTTGGAAACACTATGAACGAGGGGGAAATAGTCGTTGAAGGAAGGGCTGGGGATGTAGTAGCTATGTCCATGAGAGGTGGAAGAATCTTTATCAGAGACGACGTCGGCTATAGAACGGCAATACACATGAAAGAGTACAAGGATAAAGTTCCAGTTTTAGTGGTTGGTGGGACTTCTCAAGACTTTCTCGGTGAGTACATGGCTGGAGGAGTAGTTTTGTTGCTCGGATTAAATAGAAACAGGCACTTGGCAAACTACATAGGAACAGGAATGCATGGAGGGGTAATATACATCAGAGGAAAAGTTGAAAAATATCAATTAGGTAAAGAAGTTGGAATTGTGGATATGGAAGAAAAAGACTATAAAAGAGTTGAAAGCTTAGTTAAAGATTACCTCACGTATTTTAAACCAAAGTTCGATTTAGACGAAATTATGGGCGAGAGGTTTACAAAATTAGTTCCAGTGAGCAAAAGGCCTTACGGTAGGATTTACGCCTACTAAATTATTTTTTTACATCGAATTTTTACAACAAGAGCTTTCAACAGAAGTTTTAAATACAATCCTTCAATTCGTGAAGGCATGAGTGAGTTCAAGCACATAGTCAGGATTGCTGACACGGATCTGGACGGGAAAAAAAGCGTCATGTTTGCTCTTACTGGAATAAAGGGGATTGGACTTAGAATGGCGAGATGTATAGTAAACAATTTAGGGTTTGATGCAAGAAAAAAGCTTGGTGAACTCAGCGATGAGGAAATAGAAATGTTGAGAAAATTTGTTGAAGAGGAAATAGAGTCTTTGCCAAGCTGGGTTTTGAACAGGAGAAAGGATCCCTATACTGGTAAAGATTTGCACTTACTTAGCAAGGATGTTGACTTTGCCAAGATGGTTGATATAGAAATGATGATTAGAATGAAGTGTTACAGGGGATCGAGGCACGCTAAGGGTAAGAAGGTTAGAGGTCAGAGGACGAGGAGTACTGGAAGAAGTGGAAGGACTGTTGGTGTCGTGAGAAGAAAGAAGTGAAGAGTTGAGGGGTGGTTGAATGGGTGATCCTAAGAGGCACAGGAAAAAATACGTAACTCCCACGCATCCGTGGGATAGGGAAAGGCTTAAGAAAGAAGAAAAAATAGTAATAAAGTACGGTCTGAGAAACAAAAGGGAGTTGTGGAGGTTTCAGAACATTCTGAGAAAGTACAGAAGAGTTGCGAGAGATCTACTGGCTAAGGTTGACTTACCGGGGAGCGAAGGGGAATACGCAAAGGCGAAAGCACAGACTGTTATTAAGAAGCTCGTTAGAATGGGAATTTTGGAGGAAGGGGCTACCTTAGACGACATACTTAACTTAACTGTTGAGGATTTCCTTGAAAGGAGGTTACAGACGAGGGTTTACAGGCAGGGTTTAGCCAACACTGTAAAGCAGGCGAGACAGCTAATAACTCACGGCCACATAGCAGTTGATGGTAGAAGAGTGACTTCTCCAAGCTTTATAGTTGAAAGAGACATGGAGAGCAAAATTGATTACTACGTCAACTCTCCTTTTGCTAAGAAGAAAGAAGAGTAAAAAGAAGAGTAAAAAACAGTAAAAAAAGATAAGAAAGTAAAGAGTAGGTGATGGAGTATGGCTGAAAAGAAAAAAGGTAAGGGTAGATGGGGCATAGCTCACATATTCAGCAGTTACAACAATACGATAATAACGATAACTGACATAACTGGTAGCGAAACTATTGCGAGGATAAGCGGTGGAATGATAGTAAAAGCCGACAGAGACGAAGGAAACCCCTACACTGCTATGCAGGCAGCTTTGAGGGTTGCCGAAATAGCTAAGGAAAAAGGTATAGAGGGCGTGCACATAAAAGTTCGTGCTCCGGGTGGTAACAAACACACAACTCCCGGTCCCGGAGCTCAGGCGGCAATAAGAGCTCTTGCGAGAGCCGGTCTTAAGATTGGTAGGATTGAAGACGTAACGCCAATACCGCACGACGGTACAAGACCGCCGGGTGGAAAGAGGGGCAGAAGAGTTTAATCTTTTTATGTTTTTAAAGGTGAACTTATGGAGATAGAGTTTATCGAAGATAAAGAAAACAAGATAGTTTTCATAGTAAAAAACGCCCCGGTAGCTCTCGTAAATGCTATTAGAAGGGCGATGATAGCTCACGTTCCAACGATGGCTGTTGACTATATCAATGTTTACATGAACACTTCATATCTCTACGATGAAGTCTTAGCCCATAGAATAGGGCTTATACCTCTCAAAGCTGACATAGACAAGTACAACTTTCAGAACGAGTGCAGTTGCGGAGGGGAAGGTTGCCCTAATTGTCAAGTCTCTCTGAGACTTAACGTTGAAGGGCCAAAAGTAGTTTATTCTGGAGACTTCGTTTCCGATAGCCCAGACGTTAAGCCCGTTTACGACAACATTCCGGTAGTTGAGCTTTACGAAGGGCAACAGCTTATGATTGAAGCTGTTGCGAGACTTGGTACAGGAAAAGAGCATGCCAAGTGGAAACCCGTGTCTATTTGTGCTTACAAGATAATTCCAGAGATAGTTATTAAAGAGGATTGTAGTCTTTGTAAATCCTGCGTTGAAGCTTGTCCGAGAAACGTTCTCGAAGTTAAGAAAGATAAAGTAGTAGTTAAAAACGTCTTAGACTGCTCCATGTGCATGGAATGCGTTAAAGTTTGCGAGGATAACTCCATTAGCGTTGAAGAAACAGACAACTACCTCTTCACAGTTGAAAGCATATCTATGCCAGCAAAAGAGGTTTTGATAAGAGCTGTTAACGTTCTAAGGAAGAAAGCCGAAGAGATGAACGAAATACTCGAACACATGTGAAAAAATAAATAATGTCCACTCCCAATCAAAAACATGGTTGGGAGCGAAGAGCTTTACAGAAAGGCTGTAAAGCTGATGCCTGCAGGTGTCAGCTCTCCTGTTAGAGCTATAAAGCCATACCCGTTTTACACGGAAAGAGCTTGTGGCAGCAGGCTTTTTGATGTAGATGGTAACGAGTACATAGACTACTGCTTGGCTTACGGCCCATTAATTCTTGGGCATGCAAATCCCGTTGTAAAAGAGGCAATACTAAAGCAGGTAGAAAAAGGTTGGCTTTACGGAACTCCAATAGAGCTGGAAGTAAAATTTGCCGAATTGATAGTAAGCCTTTATCCGGGCATAGAAATGCTGAGATTCGTTAACACCGGCAGTGAGGCTACAATGGCGGCGATAAGGCTGGCAAGAGGTTATACTGGGAAAAAAGGGATAGTTAAAGTCGAAGGAAGTTTTCACGGAGCTCACGATGTCGTGCTTGTTAAGGCTGGAAGTGGTGCAACAACTCACGGCACCCCAAACTCTGCTGGAGTTCCGGAGGAATTCGTAAAGTACACATATCAGGTTCCTTACAACGACTTGGAATCTCTATCCGATTTGCTCGAAAAGAAGAGGGAAGAGATAGCGGCAATGATACTTGAACCGGTTATGGGTAACAGTTCTTTGATTTTGCCTGAGAAAGATTACCTCAAGGAAGTTAGGAAGGTAACTGAGGAAAACGAAGTTCTTTTGATATTCGACGAAGTTATAACGGGTTTCAGACTGAGTGAGGGTGGAGCTCAGCAGTACTATGGAGTAAAACCTGACTTAACAACTCTCGGCAAGATAGCTGGAGGAGGATTGCCTATTGGAATATATGGAGGTAAAAGAGAAATAATGGAAATGATTTCTCCCCTCGGCCCCGTTTATCAGGCAGGAACTTTTAGTGGTAACCCACTAACTCTCTCTGCAGGCTTTGCTACTGTAAATTACTTGATAAATGAAAAACCGTACAAAGATTTAGAAGAAAAAACGAAAGCCATTGTTGAAGGAATACAGCCTGAATTAGAAAAACTCGGCTACTCTTCTAATTGCATAGCTTCAATGTTCGGAATATACTTTGGAAAAGAGCCTAAGAACTACGCAGATGCATTAAAACTCGACTCAGCTAAGTTCTTCAAATTCTTCTCCGAAATGCTGAAGGAAGGTATTTTCTTACCCCCTTCTCAGTACGAAACTTGCTTTGTAAGCGTAGCACATAGCGAAGAAGACATTGAAAAGACTGTAGAGGCTGTAAGAACATGCCTGAGAAAGTTGTAGTTGGTACGAGGGGTAGTAAATTAGCTTTAGCTCAAACAAAAAAAGTCGTTGAACTTTTAAAAAAGGAGTACGATTACGAAATAGAAGTCAAAGTAATTAAAACGAGCGGAGACGTACTGAGAAACAAACCGCTACACGAGTTCAAAGGAGCTGGGGCTTTCGTTCAAACTATAGACTTGGCTCTCGTTAAAGGTACTATCGACATTGCCGTTCACAGCTACAAGGATGTACCTTCTAAGATTTCAGGAGTTATAGCGGCAGTTCTAAGGAGAGAAAGTCCGTGCGATTGTGCTATCTTGAGGGAAAGAAAGAGTTTATTTGAACTGCCGGAAAACGCTGTAGTAGGCACTTCGAGCCTTAGAAGGAGAGCTCAGATAAAGAGGTTTCTACCAAAAGTTAGAGTAGAAAACTTGAGAGGTAATGTTGACACGAGGCTTAAAAAACTCAAAGATTTTGACGCTATAATTTTAGCCGAAGCAGGTTTGATAAGACTCGGTATTGATGTGGATAGAGAAGTTTTGGATCCAGAAAAATTCGTTCCTTCTGCCAATCAGGGAATAATAGCAGTTGAAACGAGAAAAGGAGAAGAGTACTTGGTTAGCAGTATTAGCGATGAAGACACATTCCTCGAAGCGAGCGTTGAGAGAGCAGTTTTAGAAACCCTTAACATAGGTTGTGCAATTCCCGCTGGAATTTTCGCTAAAAAAACTGAAAGAGGTGTTAAGCTGATAACCCATATTTATCACGTTTATCCTGAAAAGGACATCAGATTTGAAGCAACGGTCAAATCGGAGGAAGAAGCGAGAGAAATTGCAAAAAATTACAGGGAAGAATGCTGTAGGATAATAAAGGAGGTGGTTTCACGGGAGTAGTTTACATAGCGGGGGCTGGATGCGGGAATATACTTACAGAGGTTGTAAAAAAGCTGATAAACGAAGTTGACGTAATAGTTCACGACGAACTGCTTGGGGAGAGGGTTTTGGAATTACTCGAAAAATCAAAAGCTGAAAAAGTGAACGCTGGCAAGAGGGCTGGCAAACATAGAATGAAACAAGAGGAAATAAACGAGTTGTTGGTTAAGTTGGCTAAGGAAGGTAAGAGCGTCCTCAGGCTTAAAGCTGGCGATCCATTTATTTTTGGTAGGGGCGGGGAAGAGATGGAATATTTGGCAAAAAACGGCGTAAAGTTTTTTGTAGTTCCCGGAATTTCCTCAGCAGTTGCCGCTCCTGCTTGTGCGGGAATACCAATAACTCATAGGGATTACGATCCAGCCGTAGTTTTCATAACTGGAAAGGAGGCGAGAGAAAGACTTAACTGGAAAGCTTTGGCAGAATTAAATGCTACGATAGTGATTCTCATGGGAATGAACACTTTGGAAGAAAACGTTAAAAAGCTCATAGAAAACGGAAAGGATCCGGAAACTCCAGTAGCTGTTGTGCAGTGGGGTTGTTGCAGAAAGCAAAGAGTCGTTTGCTCAACTCTTAAGAATATAGTTAACGAGGTTAGAGAGAAGGGTATTACTTCTCCAGCAGTAGTAGTTGTTGGGGACGTCGTTAGAGTTAGGGATAAAATAGTAGAGTTTTTTGAAGGATTTTTTGACCCTTAAACTTTAGACTTTAACTCTTAAATTTTAACATCACTAATCTAAATTTTAACTTCAACTTTTAACTTCCTTCTTTGGAGGCCAGTTTTGTTCAAGCCAAGCTTTAAGCCTTCCGGAATCCGTTGGCCCAACTAATATCTTCCATCCCGTTTCGTCCTCTAACGCTCCCTGAAGTCTCGCTGCAAGACCGGGAATAATTAAGTACCTGTGGTCAACTTTCTCTGCTACTTTTGTTTCTTCCATCAGCTTCTTTACCTTATCCGGCGTGAACTGTCCTCCTGCAACGCTAACTTCTACTCCAAGTCCTCCAGTATCCAAGACGAGTAACCAGCCCTTTGCACCACTGCTCTGCAAGTCGCTTTCGACTGTGTAGTACGTTAAAGCGAAATTCGTTGTTATCATGACTGGAGAACTTCTGTCTGGGTTGTTTATTGCTCTTAATCCCGGCTCTACTTGTACTGGCGTTCTCGGATCCGTGTATATGTTTGCCCTAAGCGTCACTATTGGCATAATGCTGTGAGGCTCTAAGCTGTGTAGTATCATAACGTCTGCGTACTTTACTATGAAAAGTGCAGCTATTACCGTTTCCCAGTACATCTTACTAACATCATCGCTTTTAGCCATCCAAGCAGATATCGGAGTTATCATTATAGGACAGTTTATGTCCTTGTCTTGCATCATTATCGCCGTTCTCCTTATCTGGACGACTCTTTCAAAAGTTTTCTGCAAGCCTTTTCCAAAAGGTTCTGTTACGGGATCTATTACTGTTTTCACTCCGTGCGACTTGAAAGTCGCAGCTAAGCTCTTCAGCATGTCCAAGTCCTTACTCCTTACAACTGCCGGAACGTCGTACTTTTTCGCTATTTTCAAAACTTCTTTGTAGTTTTCTTCGTTAGCCGCATATATCAGCGGATTGTACTCCTTAACGTCTTTTAACGCTCTCTCTAAGCATTTTGGATTTAAACTAACGAGTATCATTGGTTTTCCATAACCAGCCACTTTCTTAGCAACTCTCACAAAGACTTCTGGGTCGTTAGAAACACATCTAACAGCTATTCCGTCCAAAGTTAGGTACCTTCCAACGTAGAACTTTCTGTACTCTACTACCCTACTACACCTCTCATCTATCGTTTTTTCATCCATCGTATCGCTTACGTCGAAAAACAGAGCAGTTGGATTAAAGAAAGTCAGCTCGTGTCTGTGAAGAACTTCTTCCCCACCTATCTTTAAGTCTTTACCTATGATTACTTCGTCTATTTCCGGAGCTGTCATCTCTTTGAGCTTTTTTAGTTTTTCTGCAGCTTTTTTATCTTTTTTTGCTTTTTCTACGAGAGGTTTGCAATCTTCAATTTTTGCAGTTCTGTCTAAGACGTGAGCGGCAAAGCTCATGCAAGTATCAAAACCACACTCCCCACAGTTCGTCTGTGGAAGAAGTTTGTATATTTCGAGCGGACTTTTTACTTTCATTTAATCACCTAAATTTCAGCTGCTATCCAATCTTCGCAAGAAACTTCTTCTTTTTTACCTCCAAGAGTTTGTATGAGCTCTTTTAGCACTGCAACGCTTACGGGATGCATCATCATAAATATGTCAACTGCAGCTAAGGATAGGGTTAAGCCAGTAACTATTTCCCACAACGGACCTCTGTGTTCTCTCATACCCCAAGAAGTATCTCCCTCTAAGGGTGATTCTTTCATCCAAGCTTCTCTCGCACCCCACGCATTAGTAGTACCGCTCGATACTGGAAATGCTAAGTCTTCGTCACCTTTTAATGCAGCTATCCTCGCCCTTTCCATGTTTGAGTATGCGTAGTCTAATCCATAACCCAAAGCTGCAGTAGTTGGATCCATGACCAAGCTATCTCTTGGCAAGCCAACTTTCTTTAGCAAGTACCTGTTTAGAGTTCTTTGACTGTTTATATCCATCTGAGTCCAAGCCAATACGCAATGCCCGTGTTCTTTTGCCGCTTTCCCTATCCTTTCCCAGTCCATGTCTAGAGTGGCACTTGCGAGTAGAACTCTTTCACCTTCTGCAACTTCTGCAACTTTTTCGAGTAAAATCGGATCTTTTTCTTTGTTACCGCTACCTCCAACTATTATAGGACACTTTACTGCTTGAAGAACATCCTCTACTACTTTTGCAGCTTCGCTTGGCGGAGTATCGTCTAAGAGAGGGTCTGTGCTTATAAGGTGTATCGTTACAGCATCAGCTCCGAATTTATCTATCACTTTCTTAGCCCACTCATCAGGATGACCCATTACGTCTTCGTAGTGTACTCTAACAGCTTTGGGTAAAGGCACGGGTCTATCGAAAACGTCTATGGATACTGCCGGGAGATTTGGCTGTTCTGCATCGAATATGTAAAATGGTAAGCTTTTTGCACCTCCGAGCTTTATCGTGTACTTCCTCGTCCCCCCTTCTTTCCTCGTAGCTCCGAGCTGTACTTCTTCTACATATCCGCTCCACTCAGCTTTGTAAGGTTCGAACTTCTTTTTTATAAGCTCTATAACTTCTTCTTTTTCTACTTCTTTTAACTGAGGTTGCTGGATTTGAGTTTGAACTTGAGTTTGAGTAAACAACTGCTGGAATGGAAAACCCAACATCATCGCGGCTCTTGCGAGGTGGTACGCTGCCATGCCGAGTTCGGCACCTATAGCTTGTAAATTAGACATACCCTCTATTTCGATTTCTATATCTCCTTCAATTTCAACTCCTTCGAGTTCTTCCACTTCGTAGTTAGAGAGTAGCTTTAATATATCTTCCAAGTTTATCTTTGGCATAACATCACCCACGATTCAAAGTTTTTAACAACTTCTTCAAACTTTTTAACGAACAGACATTCAGATTTGAGTAACTCGTAAACGCTTTTACCCAACATTTCGTATTCCACGACTTTCGTGTCGTAAGGTAAGGAACCGAGAAACTCAAAACCTTTATTTTTAGCAAACTCTTTTATAAATGTCTCTTTCTCGTTTATTATTTTGTTACCTATTAAGCCTTTTTTTGCCTTAATCTCTAACTCATCCATTAGCTCAGATATCCTTTCAGCAGTTTTCAAACCCTTCTTAGACGTATCCGTAACTACTATAACTATATCAGCATTACCTATGGTTTTTCTGCTAAAATGCTCCAGTCCAGCTTCGCAGTCAACTACTACGTAGTTGTAATGTCTCATGAACTTTCTAAGCACAGCCCTAAGCACGTTGTTCGTATAGCAATAACAACCTTCTCCCTCCGGCCTACCCATAACCAGTAAGTCGAATTCGTCTAACTCTTCTATGCATTCGAATATTTTTCCTTCAAACCAAACTTCTTTATCTCCCCTTATTTCCTCCCTACTTCTCTGAAAAACTTCTCTTACATCTCCAAGTGTTTTTTCCACTTCAACTCCAAATGCGTCAGGTAAGTTCGAGTCTGGGTCAGCATCTACAGCAAGTACGCTACCTTTTTTACACAAATAAAGAGTTAGCATTGCCGAAACGACAGTTTTTCCGGTTCCACCTTTACCAGTAACAGCTACCAGTATTTACCTCACCCCTTCTTTTTGTTTTTACCTTTTTCCTTAAAAGTTATTTTTTCGACGTATATCTTTGCACCTTTGAGTTCTATTCTCATTTCTTCTCCCCCTTCTTTCTCACTATTATTTTGTCTATTTTTATCGTAGCGTTTTTTATGATTAGCTTAATTGATGGACTGGCAGATGGAAGTTGTGGCAAATTTTGAGGTAATGGCGTTAAAGTGGGTTGTGTAATTGCCGTTTCTTCTTCGACTTCTTCTTCCCCCTCTTCTTCCTCTTTTTCTTCTACCCAACCTTCAGTTATTTTCTTTCCATCTACAGGTCTTACAACTCCTTTTACTACCGGGTGATCTACCCTCTTTAAGAACTCTTTTAACTCCTCCATCGTTTTTGCATCTTCTTCAGTAGCTATTTTTTCTCTCATCTCCTCTGGTATGTATTGCAGAACTTTTTGTTTCAACTCTTTTGGCATCCACACGACTCTATACCATCCACCATCTGCCTGTATGAACTTTTTACTCCTGAAGTAGCTAATGCCAATTCCAAGAAAACCGACTACCTGCTTTCCACCCCCCGTCTGTCCAGCCATAGTGGAAAAAGTTAGTCCGTTTGGTGCCGGTTCTGGAAATCCTCTGTGTACCCATCCTATTCCGTCAACTTCCGGCATGTAAAATCCTATTACTTCAAAACATCCGCAAGATGGATGGGGGCATTCTAAAAAGCTGTGTAGTTTTATTCTTTCTGTAACTCCTCCGCTCTCAGTTTTTGCAAATTCGTTGACTCCTGAGTATTCACCACCTATTGGATCTAAAATCTCACCTTTTGGAACGGGTTTGTTCGGCCCTTCTGGATCGACTCTCGCAGCAGCTCTGCCGTCGAACCAAGTAATAGCCCCGCACAGAGATGGTCTGTCTGGACTTATAATGCAAACGTCAGAAGGGGCAAAGCTTTGGCAGAGAGTGCAGGAGTAGAATTCTTCAACGTCCTCGTCGTGGAGTGATTCAACTCTCGCATCTCTTTCTTCGTATATTGGCATTGCAACTTCTTTAAGCGTTTTTTCGACGAATTCTTTGTCTGTTGCATAAACAGCTTCTATTTTCTCTATAAACGGCATCTCGTTCTTGAAAAGTAACATTACGGCTTTAGCTATCGTTATAAGACTTTTTAAACCTTTTTCAACTGCATTTTTTCCAATTCTTATCCAAACGTCGTACCTCTGGTTTAAGTGCATGACTCCTTCTATGTAGTTTTGAAAGTCGTGATTTCTCCTTTCTATTATTGGCTCTAAATCGCTGTCTATTTTTTCTCCAGCTACATAGTATATCATCGCAAATGGATGAGCTTTTCCAACTTCGAGTTCGTCTAAATCTTTACCGACAAAAGTGACTTTCATGTCTTCCACTTGATCAGGTGAGAGAGCCATTACTAACTCAAATCCCGGTTGTTTTGGCCCTGCCAACTCTACGTACATATCTCCTTTTCTTATTCTTTCACCCTCGTGCATCGGTGATATATCAACTGGAAAATC
>JALSQI010000063.1 GCA_026985525.1 Archaeoglobaceae archaeon | reverse complement strand
CTTGATCAGGTGAGAGAGCCATTACTAACTCAAATCCCGGTTGTTTTGGCCCTGCCAACTCTACGTACATATCTCCTTTTCTTATTCTTTCACCCTCGTGCATCGGTGATATATCAACTGGAAAATCGTACTCTTCTCCTTCGCTAACTTTTACTTTAACACCTTCAGGTATCTCTACTTTCTTTCTTTCAACCATAACGTTCACCTCATGAAAGAAATTAGAGTTTCAAGCTTTTTTGCGTTAAATGGTGTTTCTGAAACCAAGTCTGCTAATAACTCGTCTTCAAGTAGTTTCCCACCAGTAACTAAGGTAACTCTTTTCCTCGTAATTATCTTAGCCACTAATTCTGGAGTAACAACTTTAGCTCTTTCGACTGAAAATTCCGGATTAAACAGCTTTTCCATTCTATCACCCGCTTTTAGTATATTTCTCGTAAACGTGCTCGACCATTGTGGGGTTAAATCCAGCATCGTAACTTCTAATTGGCCCTTCTAATATTTTCTTCTTATTCCAGTCTATTTTCCATCCGTGTTCCTCCTCTAAAATTTTTAGAAGCTTCTCTTTCATCTTTGTTGGCAAGTCTAATTCCGTTCTCACGTAAAGATGCCAGTCGTCTGGTAAACAGCCAAGATACTTTTCGCTAAGCTCGAGGTAGTGAGTCAACTTTATCTGCCTGCCCATGTAAGTATCTCCCGGTCTTATACATAGCCTCGCAAGCTGTACTATTGCTTCTTCCTTCGTTTCCGCTACTACGAGCAGGCAATCCGGGCAAGGTTCAATTTCCATTTTCTTTCTCGTTTTTATGTCGTAAACCCACCACTTTTCTTTTTTCCAAAGTTTACCGACGTAACCCCTTCTGTACTTGGCTCCGTGTGGCCCTACTACTGCCGGTATGCCCAACCTGTTAAAACCAGTCGCTATGCTGGCAGCTTTCTGACTATAAGCACCCCACGCAAGGCCAACTGCACCTATTCTGTGGAGAATGTAATCCGCTATTTCAGCGTAATTTCCTTCCAAAGGTCTCTGTGCGAATATAGCCGCTATTTTTATTGCCGCTCCAGTGATATGAGAATTAGATACGCAACTGCCACAGTTAACTAACCCCCCTGCATCAAAAACTCCGGGGTATTTTTCGTACAAACTCTTCCCTTCTTCATCTCTATACATGCCAAGGTCCATAGCGTGGCAACCAGTCGTAACAACTATGTATTTTCTCTTAAGGAATTCTTCTATTATCTCCGAAACTTCTTTTCTCGACTTTGGATAGTTTGGGCATCCTATTGGAGCTATTACTCCCGGTATCGTACCCATAACTATCGGCTGACCTACTTTTCTTATTTCCGTGTCTTTTATAGGCCCTCTGCCAGCTCTCATCTTCCCAGTTTTGTTTCTCATGTGTTCGTATGCAGCTTTCATTATTACGTCAACTACTCTTATGTTTCTCGGACAAACTTGTTCGCACCTACCGCATGCTAAGCAAGTATCTTCTATTTTCTCGAAGTAGCTTAAATCGCCAGATTTAGCGTTTTTCATGGCGACGTCAATTCTAAGGTTGTGAGGGCAAGCAAAGACACAGTTCATGCACAGAACGCACCAGTCTATCATCTCCTCCAGCTCTTCTTCGCTCATGTAAATAGGGGGTTTTCTTTCCTTGTGAACTTCGAGTGCAACTCTTACAGCTATTTCACCAACTTTGTCCGGATCTCTTATCAAAACACCTTTTAACTTTCGAGAAACTAAATCTTCAACGATCTCGTCAGGGTTGTCTTCCGTTCTATCTATTAATCCTCTGGCTGCCGCTTCAGAAGTGGCTATAAGTGGTATTCCCATTTTCGCACACTCTCTCAAAGTGTCAGCTCTTATACACTGTTCATCCGTAACTACTACATCTGGTATTCCCGACCTTATAGCCCTAAGTTCGTAGCTGAGAGTGCCAACGACCTTAGCTTTAGGATCATAACGTGATGTGTCTATTGCCGTGCAACACAATCCAGCAATTTCTACTTTGTCTTCTAAGCCTTTTTCTCTGAGGTAATCGTCGATGTTTCTTGCTGGTAGTATGTTGTGGCCTATGACCAGAATTATCGGTTTTTCCGATTCAAGTACACCAAAACCTATGTCTATAAGTGGAGCATCTGGATCTCCTTTTGGGTAGTTAAACGCTACTATCTGTGCGATGTCTGCAACCTCCATTCCAACGTGGTCGAGCATACCTACGTGCAGAGCTTTTGACTCGAAGTCCACGTAATCTTCTTCCTGTCCAGTATGTATCGTATGCAGAACTCTTACTAATTCCTGTTCTACGTAGTTTAGAACTCTCTCAAGATCCCCTATCGTTTTTGGCCTTATTCCAAGAACGAGTCTTATGTTTGGGGCTTCTATGTCTATATCTGGCCCTAAGTCTATTGGGTGATCTCTACCGAATTTTTCGATTAAGTAATGAACGAGGTGTCTGGCGTGAGTGGCGTGAGCGGAAGCGCCTATAAGGCAAGCTATCGTTACCATTCTTGCTTTTTGAGTTCTCAAATCTATACCACACGCACCTTCCCTATTCTCCGTTAGCTCACATGGGCCCATAGTACAAAGGTTGCAAAAATCTTGAACAGGAGCGTAAATTGGTTCGTACCTGCTGAGAAGTTTTCTATCCCAGTACCTTAAGTCGAGTATGTGAGGTTTTGGAGTTGGTAATTCTTTTAACTCTTCAAGTTCTTCCTCATCTACAATTTCTCCTATTTTTATCGTGACGTTTCTAAGTTCATCGATTATTATGCCACCTATCTTTAAGTCCATGCTCCCACCTTTTTAGCTGAAGTTAGAAGTGATTTTTAAAATTTATCATGTTTATATATTGTGTTATTACCCAATGCTTTTAAAGTATTACTAACGATTTATTACTTCGACTTTTAGCTTTTTTAACTTTAATGATGTTTAAATTTAACTTAATTTTCTACGATTAGTCCTTTATATAAAAATAAAAATTACGCTTTAGCAAACTCTCGGCACAGGATCTGCGAGAGGTGGTGGTAAGACTTTCTTTGAGCCGATAGGCGTTTTTACGACTACTTCTTTAAACTCTTCCGTAGCGTAGCCTATTATCTCAGCGCTCTCGTCGTGCTTTCTTAGAACCCTCAGCACATCATCAGCTTTTTCTTCAATTACTCCCATTACAACCCTCCCTTCGCACGCCATGTTCATTGGATCTAAGCCCAATGCATCGCATATGCCCCTAATTTCTTCTCGAACGGGTACTTTCTCTTCCTCTATGAGTATTCCAACTCCACTTTTTTCAGCCATTTCGTTTAAAACTCCTGCAATCCCTCCTCTCGTGGGATCTTTCATTGCAGTTATTCCTCCAACTTTTAAAGCATCTCTCAAAAAAAGCCATACTGGGTAAACATCGGATTTAACGTCTATTTCGAATCCAAATTCTTCTCTTTCGAGCATAACTGCCATTCCGTGCTCAGCTATACTTCCAGAGACTATTATTACGTCACCTTCGCTTAAACCTCTATCTCTAACCCACCTGTAGGGGTAATCTCTATACTCTCTCACCACCTCTATGTTTTTTTCAAGTTCTTCACTTCTCTTTCCTATTCCACTTGTGTTAATTGCTATTTCTATGTTTACTTCTACGACTTTCGTGTCTCCCGTTATTACTTTAACGCCTACTTCGTCGCACCAGTACTTTACGTCATCCAATATTCTTTCGAGCGTTCTTGTTTCGAATCCGTCTTGGATTATAAGAGAGAGTGAAATAACGTAAGGCTTAGCACCCATAACGGCTAAATCATTACTCGTACCGCATACTGCGAGGGAGCCAATACTCCCGCCTCTAAAAACTGGAGGCGTTACGACGTATGAATCAGTTGTAAAGACGAAATCTTCAAAATCGGAAGAGTCGTCCATGTCTTCAAGCTTTATTTCTCCTACTCCCCCACTGAAGCGAGACAGTATATAGTTTTTTAGAAATTCCTGCATGTACTTTCCGCCAGCACCATCTTCTTTTCTGACTTGCATAAGTTCAGAACTGCAGAATTGTTTTTAATGGTATTCTTGGAGTGGACCGGTGGGGATTTGAACCCCAGGCCTCCGCCATGCCAAGGCGGCGCTCTACCGCTGAGCTACCGGCCCTCAAACTCATATTATCCAACAGGTTTATGAAGTTTGTGGTTACTTCATTTACATGGATAGAAACGTGAAACTGCTTAGCTTTACAAGTTTTCTAAACGACATGAGCAGTGAAATGATTTTTCCCATACTACCTTTCTTTCTGTCTTCTCTTGGGGCAAATCCTGCATTGATAGGTTTTGCAGGAGGGTTAATAGAAGGGATTTCTGGTCTTATGAAAGTCTTCTCTGGTTACGTTTCAGATTTACTTGGAAAGAGAAAATTTTTCGTTTTGTTTGGTTATTCTATTTCTCAAATTTCCAAGCTGGGGTTATCTCTATCCAAAACTGCTTTTTCTGCTGTAGCTTTTCTATTTTTTGAGAGAAGCGGTAAAGGAATTAGAACGGCTCCAAGAGACGCCTTAATAGCAGAAAGTGCTGTAAAAAAGGGAAAAGCATTCGGCTTTCATAGAGCTATGGATAGTTTTGGAGCTGTTCTTGGAGCGTTACTCGCAGCTTACCTATTCGAAATTTGGTGTAACGAGAGGCAAATAATCTTAGTTGCATCTTTGATTGGAATAGTGTCGGTATTTCCCCTAATTGCGTTAAAGGACAAAACAAATTCGAGGAAACCTGAACTGAACATGAGAATAAAAAAATACGTTCTCTGCTCAGCTTTATTTGGAAGTGCTAATATAAGTTATGTTTTCTTTCTTTTAAGATTTGGCGGAAACGTTTTTGACGCTCTAAAAATGTACGCTTTGTTTAGCTTTGTTTACGCTTTGCTTTCATATCCCGCTGGATACATTTCGGATAAGGTTGGAAAGAGAGTTGTAGCTTCTTCAGGTTACTTGTTTATGTTTCTTTCCTGTATTTTGGCTTACTTTACAAATTTAGCCCTTATTACTCTCGGCATTTTCATGGCTTTAACAGACGCAACTCAAAGGAGCTTTGCCGCTGAAATTGCAGAAAGCTATGGATTTGGTATTGGTGCTTACCAGTTAGTTTTTGGCATTTCAGCCTTGGTAGCTAATACAGCTTATGGATGGATGTGGAATTTTAACGAGAACTTAGCTTTCTTCACTGCCGCTTTGCTCTCCATAGCATCTGCCGCAGTTTTTCTTTTGGTTTGACTATTTTTAATCAATTTGGTTAATCAATTGGTTGGTCAGACAATTTCAGACAATTATTAAATTAAAATAATAATAAAAAATTATATTAATCCTGCCCTTTGAAGAAGCATTATGTCTTCCGTTTCTAACTTCTTGCCTTTCTTGAACATCTCGTAGATCTCTTTTGCCTTTCTTATTAACTCTTCTCTTTCTCTTTCTTCTTTGCTCTTCGCCTGCTTAGCTTTTAACGCTTTGATTATCTTTTCGAGATCTCTTATGTCCTTTCTTACCTTTCCTATCTTTGCGTGGTACTGATCAGCTTCTTTCTTGCTCTTCAAGAAGTTTTCGTGCATTTCGTCAGCCAACTTTCTCTTTTCATCTACCTGCTTAAAAATTGCAAGCATTTCTTCGTGGTAAACGTCTGCTTTGCTTACCAACTCCAGCATTTGCTGGTGTAATTCTTTTGCTTCTGCTTTTAGTTCTCTTATTTTCGCTATTAACTTCTTAAATTCTTCGTGCTTTTCTAATTGCTCCTTTCTCTTTTCCAGCTCTCTCTTGAGCTTAGCTATTCTTTCGACCAGAACTCTCTCTTTTTCTATCGTCAAAACACTCGTTTGCTGTTTGAATTCGAGCCTTCTTATCTCTTTTTCGATTTCTCCAAGAGGTCTTCCTCCCTTGTCTATGTCTTTTCTTAACTTGTCCAGTTCTCTGTACAAACTGTCTATCTCCTCGTGTAGCTTATTTCTTTTTGCTTTAATCTCCCTCGCTTTTTCGTTGTATTCGTCTCTCAACTTCTTACATTCTTTCGCCTTGGCGAGTAACTCTCTAACTTCCTTGTTTAACTGATCTCTTTTATCTGCATACTCCCTTGCAAGCTTGTTTAGTTCATCTCTTTTTCTTATGAACTCCTGAAGGTCGTTTTCTAACTGCTCCTTCCTTTCAACCAATTTTTCCAGCATCATGCTCTCACAACAGCCTTACTTTTCGCAGGCAGTGGGCTAAGTGGTGCAGCAAAAGCTGCACCGAATCTCTTGCCAGCCCTAACAGATATGGGATTTAAACCTTTCTCTAAATACCGTTTAAAAAGTTTTCTAATATTCTGTAAACCTCACTTTCATCAAACGAGTAGTGAACCTTAGTAAACTCTTTCTTGAGGTCTTTTACTTCCTCTCTAATTTTTTCTTCACTCTTTTTCTCGTTGATGGCGTTCCACATAACTTCAGCTATTTCCCTCATTTCTCCTTCTTTCATTCCGATTCTCGTAACTTCTTGTACGCCGATTCTTATACCCGATGGATTTTCAGTTTTGCTTAAGTCGTCCCAAGGTAATAAGTTTTTGTTTAGTATTACGTTCACTCTCTCCAACTTTTTCGCTACTTTATCTCCTCCACCGAATTCTGTAACGTCAACTGCTACTTGGTGTGATTCGGTAAATCCTTTACTTTCTCCAATTACTTTAAACCCAAGCTCGTGCAAACTCTCAGCTAAAGCTTTTGCGTTCTTAACCGTTTGCTTGGCGTAATCTCTTCCGAACTCTATCATTTCCATGCAAGAAACTACGTAAGCTGCTAAGCTGTGTAAGTGGTGGTTGCTAACTACACCCGGAAACACGGCTGTATCGACTTTTTTAGAAAGCTCTTTTTTGCTCAGCACTATCGCTCTCTGTGGACCTGGAAAAGTTTTGTGAGTCGATGCGGTAACTACATCTGAATGTGGAACTGGGTCGTGAAATTCCTTTCCAGCAATTAAACCCAATACGTGACTCGCATCGTACATAACTTTGGCGTCTATTTCCTTAGCAATCTCTTCTATCTCTTTTACTGGATGAGGAAACAGATATAAGCTTGCACCGAGCACGAATACCTTAGGTTTTTCTTTCATTGCCAACTTTTTTGTCTCTTCAACGTCTATGTTTAATTCTTCCATGTCGAACGGGTAGTTTATTACTTTAACTCCTCTAATCCCAGCAGCTGAAAATCTGTGATGTGATATGTGCCCACCACACGGTACTGAAAGCGAAAAAGCTACATCTCCCGGTTTTGCCAGTGCGAAAAACGCTGCTATATTAGCAGTAACGCCAGATATTGGTTGAACATTTGCGTGTTCAGCATTAAACAGGAGTTTCGTCAATTTTATTGCAACATCTTCAACTACGTCTATGTAATCGCACCCCTGATAAAACCTCTTGCCCACTTTCCCCTCTGCATATCTGCATCCAAAATCTGTGAGGTAAAACCTCCTTACAGCCAAGCTCGTAACGTTTTCACTCGCTATCAACGGTATCGAATCCGCAAAAAACTCGTGATGATCTTTTACTGCTTTTTTGAATTCTTTAAAGAGATTTCTGGCTTCTTCAAGCATTGTACTCTCCTCCCAAGCTCGATTCTCTCGACTACATATGTTTTTTTCGCATGTGCCAAAATTCGACAATCAGCAACCTTTATATTACTTTTTTGTTTCCCAAAACTCAGTGCCTTTGGGTGGTACAATGAGGTACGTAATGAAGTTCGGAGGTGCCAGCGTAAAAGATGGCAGGAGTATAAGGCACTGTGCAAAACTCGTAAAGAGGTATTCTGATAACGAAGTCGTCGTCGTAGTCTCTGCTATGGCTGGAGTTACTGATTCTTTAACAAATATTGCGAAGAAGTGCTACACAGAACAATCTACTGGCTTCATAAAGATGTTTGTAGCTGAACTCGCAAAAAAACACTATGATGCTGTTAAAGATGCTGTTGACGAACCATACAGGTCGAGAGTTTTGGAACACATAGACAGGCTTATAGACGAACTCGAAAAAGTCTTACTCGGAATAAGCTATCTTGGTGAATTGACTAAGAGAAGTGAGGATTACATACTTTCTTTTGGTGAGAGGCTCTCAGCTCCAATCTTCTCTTCAGCTTTAATGTCACTTGGTGTAGATACTCTCGCTTTAACGGGGGGTGAAGCTGGGATTTTAACCAACTCTAACTTCGGGAGGGCGAGACCACTAAGCAAGGCTTGTGAACTAATAAAAAATAGAATAGAGCCTCTTATTAAAATTAGAAGGTGTATTCCAGTAGTAACTGGATTCATAGGCGTTAACGAAGACGGAAATATTACGACTCTTGGCAGAGGTGGAAGCGATTTAACTGCAACTCTTATAGCTTCGGCAATAGATGCGGATGAGGTATGGCTGTGGAAGGAAGTCGATGGAGTTATGACTGCCGATCCAAAAATAGTTCCAGAGGCAAAACTCATACCGGAAATAAGCTATCAGGAAGCAATGGAATTAGCTCATTTTGGAGCTAAAATACTTCATCCCAGAGCTTTGGAGCCGCTCATAAAGAAAAAAATTCCCGTAAGAATAAAGAACACTTTTAATCCAGATGCTCCGGGAACGGTTATAACTGAAACTAAAGCTAAGGATGGAATAGTTAAAGCTCTCAGCTTAATAGAAAAAGTTGCAGTTGTAAATGTAAGCGGGGCGGGTTTCGATTTTGCGGAGATAATGGCTGAAGTTTTCAAGAGGTTTGCAGAAGAAAACGTAAACGTCATCATGATAAGCCAAAGCTCTTCGGAACTCAACCTCTCGATGGTGATAGACAGGAGCGATTTGGGGAGGGCTATGAAAACTCTAACGAGCGTCGATAGCTGGAACGGGAACGTTAAGGTGTCCAAACTCGACGATGTGGCTGTGGTTAGCGTAGTAGGTGCCGGAATGGCTGGAACTCCGGGTGTTGCTGGAAAGATATTTTCTTCACTTGGTAAAGCTGGGATAAACGTAATAATGATAAGTCAGAGCTGTAGCGAATACAACATAAGTTTTACAGTTGCCAAGGATGACGGAAGAAAAGCTGTAAAAATACTCCACGAGGAATTTCAACTTTCAAAAATGGGTGAAGTGAAAAAAGTTGTTAATTAACTCCTCAGTTTTTCGAGTAACTCTTTTGCGTAGTCCATTTTTATTTTTCTTTCTTTTACCATGATTTCTACTATTCTATCAACTTCTTCTCCCTTAGCTCCGACGGATATTGCTATGTTTCTCGCGTGCAATTCCATATGTCCCCTCTGTATCCCCTCTGTCGCTAAAGCTCTTAGAGCTGCGAAGTTCTGTGCAAGGCCTACTGCTGCGAGTATTCTTGAAAGCTCCTCTGCTTTCTGAACTCCTAATATTTTTAGGCATATTCTCGCGAGGGGATTAACTCTCGTCGCTCCACCTACTACACCTACGGCAGTAGGAATTTCTATGGTTCCAACTAAATCTCCATCCTCATTAACTTCGTAGCAGGTAAGTGGTTTATATCCATCGCATGCTGCGTAACTGTGAGCTCCAGCCTCTACAGCTCTAAAGTCGTTTCCCGTAGCGATAACTACTGCAGAAACCCCGTTCATTATTCCTTTATTGTGTGTCGCACACCTGAACGGATCGGCTTTGGCAAAAGCGTAAGCCTGCATTATACCTTCAACAGCATCTTCACCTATAACTTCTCTCGCAAAAACGGCTTTAGCTCTTGCCAATCTATACTTAGCCAAGTTAGAAACAATTCTCAGTCTTACTCTACCACCACTCAGCTTTTCTAACATAGGTGCAACAGCTTCAGCCATAGTGTTTACAGCGTTTGCACCCATAGCATCCCTGACATCAACTAAGAGGTGAACTATTACCATTGGTCCAGCTATAGTGTCTATAACTCTAACCTCTATGTCTTTACAACCTCCTCCAAGTTTGACGAGCATCGAATCCTGTTCATTTGCTTTTTCTATTATCTCATCTTTGTTTCTTAATATTTCCATTTTTGCGGAAAATGGATTTTTTACCTTTGTTATTTGAACTTGCCCAATCATTACGGGTGGTGTAACGTCTGTAATGAAACCGCCTTTAACTCTCGCTACCTTTGCAGCATTACTCGCTGCAGCTACGACGCTCGGCTCCTCTATTGCCATTGGAATTAAGTAATCTCTTCCATCTATCAGAAAGTTTGTAGCAATTCCGAGTGGCAATTCAAAAGTACCTATCACGTTTTCTATCATCCTATCTGCAATCTCCAAGCTTAGACCTTTATCGAGTAAAAGCTTTTTTTCTTCTTCCGTCAGACCTGCAAACTCTGCTACTTTTTCAAGTCGTTCTTCGACACTTAACTTGTAAAATCCGGGAATTCTGGATGTTTTTCCATCTGACATGTTTTCTGACATGTTTTTTGAATTGAGAAAAGCTAAAAAATACTTTTCGATGTGGCCCGCCGTGTGGTTTCCCCATCACTTTTAAACGAATCAGGGGACGCATGGCTGACGGGCCTTGAAAATTGTATTCTCAACGTAATAAATAGATTGTGCTTAAACAATAATGGGCTCGCCCGGATTCGAACCGGGGATCACCGCCTCGTAAGGGCGGCGTCATAACCGCTAGACCACGAGCCCCCACCTCAATTTTACAAGAGTTGATTTATGAATATTGCGGTTCAATTGCTTTTGCACCATTCGGGTTAGCATTCGTGGAGGCTTACATAACGCCAAGGATAGCTGAATATTTCTTATCAAAAGGTATTTGAAGATTTGGGGTGATTTGGAGTTATGGGAAAGGTTATAGAGGTAGTGTATGAGGACGGGGTGTTTAAACCCATAAAAAAGATTGCTTTGCCAGAAAAGACACGGGGAAAGGTAATCGTGGAGGAGAAGTTGATGGGCGATATTGAAGAAATTTCAAAAGAAATTGACGAAGTTTTAAAAGAAACTAAGATAGAAGAAGATCCTTTAAAAGTCTTGCTCGAAATGAGGAAGAGACCATGGGATTAACAATCGATACGTCCATTTTAGTTGACTTCTTCACGAAAAGATATGCCGAAAGATACGAGAAATCCAAAGAGCTGTTGAAAATAGCTAAAGGTAAACCAGTATACTGTCCAAAGCTGATTTTAGCGGAAATACTTGGCGTTCTCGTCAGATATAACGTTAAATTGGCAAATCTCGGTTATGATTTCGTTCTTAAAAATTTTAATTTGATCAATGAGGATGACATATTCGATATTGCTCTTGAAATTTGTAAAAATACTGGATCGAGAGCTGTGGACTCCTATTTCATAGCAACTGCAAAGCTTACTCATTCGATTTTGATAACGAACGACAAAGTTATGGCTAAGAATGCTAAGAAAGCAGGTATTGAAGCTTATTATCTGATTGAAGAGTTTGACAAAGCGTTGGAAAGAA
>JALSQI010000062.1 GCA_026985525.1 Archaeoglobaceae archaeon | reverse complement strand
GCCTCAAACCACCATCTAAGTGAACCTAAAATCGAAGTTTCCCTTAACTTCGTGCATTCCCTATTAACATTTCCCGTCCAAATCGGTGTTAGCGTTTTTATTTTAAATTTCATTGTTACACCCAACTAACTTTTTCAACAATACTTTTCAACAATACTAATATAATAGTGATTAGTAAATAAGAGTTTCTATCTAAGCGTCATCATTAGCTTGTTAATTTAGTTATTTTCAACTAAGGGTTTAACTACGGTTTACAGCTAACGCCTATTAGTTTATCTCCTTCAACTTTGAAGCCGTAAAGAACTCCATTCTCCAAGATAGGTATTAGAATAGCATCTAACTCATATATCTTTGAAACTTCTGTGTCATTTCTCTCTTCAGCGTCAGTTATTTCGAAATTGTCGAGTTTTATAGCCAAAAACCTAACTTCACACTCTTTGCAATCTCCATCCATCTTCATAAGCACGTAGGATTTCCCTACGAACTCGCCTATCTCTCTTCCGTAGTATATTTTTTGTATTATCCTATTGAAAAACAGCCAATTCTCTTCGATAAGTTTCTGTCTCGGATAAGAACTCAGCTCTTCGAGAACTCTCTCTACAACTTCTTTTTCGTGAATCCAGTTGCACTCCTTACAACTCCACACGTAGCCTTTGGTCGTCTTTTTGAGCATTCCGAGTTCGTAGATAAAACAGGGATAAAAAGGGCAGAAGCAAAAAGAGCAATCCTGCCCCTCGAAGTGGCAGGGATAGTATTTACATTCATAGTTAGGCCCGTACCTTCCCTCAAGGGCACCAAAAAGCTCTATTAAAGCTCTTTCTCTACTTTCTTGTTCCATGTAAGCTAAAGCACGTAAGAATTTATCACTTTTTGCTTTTTAGCATTGCTACCATGTCTCCAACTTTAACTCCAATGTCTTCAGCTACAGGCTTACACTTCGCAGTAAGCAGAAAAGCAGTCGTGTAATTAGAATCGGAAAGACACTCGTAGTTTGCCATACCCTTAGCTATTATTACGTCAGCTTCTTCAATTCTTTCTCTTGTTTTTTCGGGTAACTCTTCTTCTATTATTCCTATTGCACCTTTTCCATTTGTAAGCAATTCGTCAGCTATTTTATCAGCTCCGCAGAGTTTTGCATCTTCCACTGTTGCATCGCTGAGTATGGGTTTTCCTCTAACGACTAAGGTCAGCTTTTCGCAAATCTTCTTTATTTCTTTCATGAGCAACGTATCTAAAACTATCTCTCCTGCGTTATCTGTTAAATAAACAACTTTACCTTCGCACAGTTTTTTTATTTCTGATGTATTGTCTATCGCTAAGCCTTTGCTGAAAGCTTCTCTGAAAAAGCTGAGAAAGTCTTCTCTTACTTCGTGACCCATAACTCCGTAGTCAAACGTGTTGCCTATTATAGACGATATTACTGCTGATTTAAATCTGTCCTCGCTTTTTTCAACTATTTTCGTAACTTCTGGCAAAGCTTTCAAAACCACTTCGTTCGCTCTTTTTTTTACGTCTTTGTATGGATCTTCGCAACCAATAACTTCGTAAACTTTCCTGTGCATTTCAGTTGCTATTACCGCATTTATTCCCCTTTCGGGAAATCTCTTAGCTAAAATCTTCAAAGCTTCTTCTACAGCTTTATACACAACTTCTTTATCTTTTGTAACCATTTCAGCTTCCATACAGGCTCTGTTTATTAAACACGCCGGGCAGAGTGGTGTAATCTTCATGCGTTAAGTTGGACTTTGGTGTTTAAATTTTTACTCCGGGAACTTTTTAACTCTAATAAACTATTTTTCTCCATGATTGCCGACTTACACGTTCACTCTCACCACAGTAAAGATTCTAAGAGTAGAGTAAAGGATATAGTTTACACGGCGTTGAAAAGAGGTCTTAACGCTTTAGCTATAACTGATCACGACACTCTAAA
>JALSQI010000061.1 GCA_026985525.1 Archaeoglobaceae archaeon | reverse complement strand
CTAATGTTGCTAAAAAAAGGAGAAACTATAAGAAAACCGACTTACGATCACTCTACCGGAACCTTTGGAGAATGGGAAGACTTCACTCCAACGCCCATAGTAATAGTTGAAGGACTGCATACGCTATACGATGGATTGAGAGAGTACTTGGACTTCAAGATTTTTGTTGATCCAGCAAGATACGTTAAGAGAAAGTGGAAGATAAGAAGAGACGTGGAGGAAAGAGGGTATAAAAGAGAGGAAGTTCTTGAAGAGATAATAAAGAGAGAGAGCGACTACAAAAGGTATATAGATTTTCAAAAAATATATGCTGATGTAGTTATAAAAATATTTCCTACTGGTCTTCAAACTTCGGATAGAATAACATATTTAACAGAGAAAACAGAACTCTACAAGGTGAGATTGATATTTAGAAACTTGAAAAATCTACCAGCTGAGCCAATAAAACTCAATTTAGACTTATCAGATTTCGTAAAAGCAAGCGAAAAAGATTTTGCTCTCAGCTTTTTCACGGACTACTACTACGAGAAGAAGTCGAGCTTTATAGAAATAGACGGTATGATGAACGTAGAGTTGTTCTCTTCTCTACTTGAAACTCTTGAAAAAGAGTCTGGAGGAAAAGCGTGGGAAACGAACAAGTACGTAAACGCGATAGACGTTGCTAAACTCCTCGTATGCTGGAGATTTTTAGAAATGATAAAATCAGAACTGTTTAATGGGGTGGTAGAATGAGTAAAAAAGTTAGGAGACTCGTAATAAAGGATATAGAGAAATGCGTTGGATGCGGAATGTGCATGTACGCCTGTTCGAGGAGAAAAGGTGAAGCGGGAATAGATGCATCCGGAATACTCGCAGTTAGCTTAAGTGGTTTTGAAAGAGGTGCTACTGTAATATTCTGTAGAGCTTGCGTAGAAGCGCCTTGCGCTCAAGTCTGCCCTACTGGAGCTATGAGAGTTAGAGAAGGCGGAGGAGTCATATACCACGAAACTGATTGCATAGGGTGCGGTAATTGCATAGATGCCTGTACAATACACGCTATATTCAGGAGAAGCGACGGAAAACCGGCAGTTTGCGTTCACTGTGGATACTGTGCTGATTACTGTCCTCACGGAGTTTTAGCTTACGAGGAAGTTGAGCCAGAATCTTTCAGAAGAGTTATCGTTTAACGGAGGTGAGATTATGTTAACTAAGGTTCTTTATATAGATTTATCAAGGTATAGATACTGGACTGAAAACAGAAAAGATTTGTTTGAGGAGTGGTTAGGAGGGACTGGAGTTGCCGTGCAATTAATGAAAGAAAACATGGATCCAAAAACTGAGCCGTTTGATGAGGAATCTACCGTAGTGTTTGCTGTAGGACCACTAAACGCAGCTTATCCGTTGGCTTCAAAAACCGTTGCTATGTTCAAAAGCCCCTTAACTGGGAATTTGGGAGAAAGTCATGCAGGGGGAAGAACTTCAACGTCAATTGCTAATGCTGGATACGGAGCAATAGTAATAAAAGGTAAGAGTAAAAAACCGATTTACATTGTTGTAAATAACGATAAAGTACACTTCAGAGATGCGAGAGTTATATGGGGCATAGAAGATTCGCTCATAGTTGCAAGGATTATAGCTGAGAACGAGGGTGGAAGAGGAATTAGAAGTGTTATGAGAATTGGAGGGGCTGGAGAAAAATTAGTTAGATACGCATGTGTTACTACGGAGACCTACAGACACTTTGGAAGGCTTGGATTGGGTGCTGTTTTGGGTTCAAAAAACGTTAAAGCAGTAGTAGTGATTGGAAGGGGTAGTAGAAAAGTTCAGGATAGAAAGTTGTATAGAGAAGTTTACGACGAAATATTCAAGCTCGCAACTGAGTCGGATGCGATGAAAAAATACCATCTTCTCGGAACAGCTGTTAACGTGAAACCACTAAACGAGAAAAGAGGTTTACCAGTTATGAACCTTAAAAAGACGAGCTATGAATACGCTGAAAATCTTAGCGGAGAGAGCTTAGCAGAAATTATAGGCAGGAGAGTTGCTTGTTCTCACTGTCCAGTTGCTTGCATACACATAGCAACCCTAAGATTGCCATACGAAAACGAACCTTACTTTTACAAAACCTTAATGCTTTCCTACGACTACGAGCCAATATACGCTTTAGGAACTATGCTTGGCATGAAAACGAGAGAAGACTTCTTAAAAGTCCTTTACAGAGTTGAAGCTTACGCACTCGATGCAATGACGACTGGAGTTTGCTTGGCATGGGCAACTGAGGCTACTGAAAGAGGTATCATATCTGAAAGGGAAACGATAGTAAAACTTGAGTTTGGAAACAGTGAAGCTTACTCTAAGGCAGTTGAATACATAGTCCACCAACCAAACGAATTTTACACGATTTTAGCTCAAGGAGTTGAGAAAGCTTCTGAAGTTTACGGTGGCAAAGAGTTCGCTTTAGCTTTTGGAGGTAATGAAATGCCAGGCTATCATACGGGATACGCAGCTCACATAGGCTATTCCATAGGCTTGAGACACTCTCACTTAGACAACGCAGGTTACTCTTACGATCAAAAAGTGGAATCATATCCAGAGCCAGAAGAATTGGTAAAAACTCTAATGAAGGAAGAACAGTGGAGACAAATACTTTCAAGCCTCGTAGTGTGTTTCTTTGCAAGAGGAATTTACAAACCAGAGATAGTTTGCAGAGCTTTAAAACCCGTTGGAATTGAAATTGAAGAAAGTGAGCTGAAGAAGTTGGGAGAGAAAATATACTTCGAAAAGCTTAGGCTCAAAAAAGCGATGGGTTTTGACGCCAAGAAATTGAGGTTGCCAGATAGAATATTTGAAACCGAAACTCCACATGGTAAACTGAACAGAGATTACGCTAAGAGGGCAATAGATTACTTTGCAAAAATAGTTGAAAGTTGCTAATTTGTAAATTTCTATTTTTCTGTTTATATTTTTCTATTTATTTTATTTTTTTATTATATTTTTTCTGTTAATATACGCCTTGCTTTCCACTGAAGAGTAAAGACAAAGTTTAAATAGCATTTAAGAAAAATTTTGTAATATAATAATCATTATCAGAAGGTGGTTTCATGGGAGAAAAACCAAAAATACTCGTAGTCGATGATGAGCCGAGCATAAGAGATTCCATAAAACTTTTACTCGAAAAAGACTTTGAGATTATAGAAGCTTCAAACGGTTTTGAAGGTGTAGAGTTGTACAAAAAGCAAAAACCCGATATAGTTTTGATGGATATAATGATGCCCCTAATGAGTGGAATAGAAGCAACGAAAAAAATAATTGAATTCGATCCAAACGCAAAGATTCTAATTATAACAGCTTACTCAGAGAGAAAAGGGGAAGAAGCTATCAGAGCTGGTGCGAGAGATATACTTCCAAAACCTTTCAGGAGAAAGAAACTTGTAGAGTTTATAAACAAACACCTGGGAGACCCCTCTGTTTCCGGTGGAAATGATGAAAGTATGCGTTGAAACAGGTAAAGACATTTTGAAAGTTGTAGAAAGTCTAAAATTCTCACCTGACTTTGCCTTAGTTTACACTACGGAAAAGCGGGATTTTGAAATCGTCAAAGAATTAAAGGATTTGTTAAAGTGTCCATTCATAGGATGTTATACTGAAGGGATTATAAGTGAAGGAAAATTGAAAAAAGGTGCTGGAATAATGGCAATTAAAGGCGTAAAAGCAGTAACGAAAACAGCTCTTTCACCTGAAAAAGCTAAGAATATAAGTACTCTTAAAAAAGGAACCGTAATCGCTTTTACAGGTTGGATGAATAAAAGAATATCCAATTCCTTACGAGTTCTGTACAACAACCTCGGCTACACTTTTAGATACGTAGGAGGTTGTAGTGGAAAGTTTAGAGAGTTTTCTTTCCACTTCACAGATGATGGCTACGGTGAAAGAGAAGTGTGCGTAGCGGGAATAAACGTTAGAACAAAAACGGCATTTGACCACGGCTGGGAAAGGTTTTCAGGTCCTTACATTATGACGAAGTTCTCTGAAAACAAAATATACGAATTGGACGGAAAAAACGCAGTAGAAGTTTACTGTAAAGTTACGAGTTGTTGTGAAGATTTAGAAGAGTGTAGAAAAGTTTATCCATTTGGATTTCTATGTGCATGTGGAAAATATATTCTCAGAGCCCCTATAGATTTCAAAGATGGCATAGAGGTTTTAAGCGAAGTACCAAATAGCTCCGCAACTGTAATTATGAGTTGCGAAGAAGAAGATGTGATAAACGCAGCTGAAAATGCTGCGAGAAATGTTACCGATTTAGATAAGCTAAGATTTGCTCTCATATTTGATTGCGTTTCAAGAAAACAATACCTTGGTAAAAATTTTAAGCAAGAAATCAAAATATTTGAAGAAGTTTTTGACGTTCCATACTTAGGAATGCTAAGCGTTGGAGAGTTCGTTTCAACTGAGAAGATATGTGTTCCAAACTTTCACAACAAAACTGTTGTAGTTTCGGGGGGATTTGCTTGATTGAAGATGTTATGCTTTACGAAATGTTAAACGTAAGAAATACGTCTGATTTAAAGGCATTTGGCGATGAAATTGCAGAAAAATGTTCAAGATTGCTTTTCTTGAAAAGAATGTGTTTTAAAGTTAAATTTGAAAATAAAGACGTTTACTTTTTAGTAGGATTTAAAAATGAAAAAGAAGCTATAGAAGTTATAGAAAAAAGAAAATATAAAGGAAATATTTTTATGTATGAATTTGAAAACGGTTTGTTTTACGTTGAAACTACAGAAAGACTGGATTGTGAGTGGAGGAGAATACTTACGATATTCTCCAAGAGAATTGAAGAAGTAACCGAAAAGATCGTAGCTGAGGCTAACAAGTTAAAATTTGAAAAGTTAAAAACATTAGTAAATTCAATTCCAGATGCTGTAGTGGTTGTAGATAGGGAAGGTAGAATAGTTGAGTTTAACGATAACTTCGTTAAAACGATGAGTTTGAATTTTAACATCGTTGGAGTGAAATTACACGAATGCTTAAAAGATAAAAATATAGAAAAAATAATAGAGTTGTGGAATAAAGAAATCTTTAAGAAGATTAAAATTTTTATAAATAACAGATATTTTGAAGGTAATGTTGCAAAAGTTAGAGATGAAAACAAGTATATTGTAATTTTCAGAGATATAACGGATGAAGAATTATCTAAAAAGAGATTACAAGTTCTCGTCGATTGTTTAAGAAGTTATATATTTATGAAAGATAAAAATCTCAAATATATACTTGTAAACGATGCTTTTTCTAAATTCGTTGGTCTGCCAAAAGAAGAAATAATAGGTAAAAGAGATGAAGATATTTTACCTACAGAACTTGCCGAAGTTTGTAGAAAAAGCGACATTGAAGTTTTAAAAATGAAAAAAGAGAGGAGTTTTGAAGTTCAAATTGACAGAAATGGCAAAGTTATGTACTTTGAAGGTTATAAAGTTCCAGTAATCAGCGGTGAAAGTGTTAGCGGAATAATAGGAGTTATAAGAGATGTTACTGAAAAAAAGATTGTTGAAAACCTTAAGAGGTTTAGAATACTCTTAGATTACTCCGATGATGCTATATTTATTGTAGATGAGAAAGGCAACATAATTGACATGAATGATAAGGCGAGAGAGTGGAGTAATGGAAAAAAGAACGTAACTGACGTAATAATTGGTAGTTGGAGCGAAAAATTCGAAGGAATTGTTGGAGATAAAATAGTTTTAGTCAGCGTTAAATCGGCAAAATTTGGCAATAAAACGTACAAAGTCGTAATAGCAAAAGATATAACAGAGCTGAAAAAAGCTGAAGAGAAGATAAAAGAAATGAACGAACAACTACGATTCTTAAACAGATTGCTCAGGCATGATATAAGCAATAATTTAACGGCAATACTCGGTTTTCTTGAAATTTACAGAGATACTGGAGAAAGTATCTATCTCGATAAAATTGACAGCATTATAGACACTTGCGTAGAACTTATAAACAATGTTAGGGAGGCTGAAAGTATTTTAGATGCAGAATTAATTCCAGTAAAACTCGACGAAGTTATAGAGAGGTGTATTGAAAACGTAATTAGCGAAAACGTTTCCGTTAGTTTATTAATAAACTGCAAAGATTTAACAGTTATAGCAGATAAACTTATATATTCAGTATTTGAAAATATATTGAAGAATGCTATTCAACACAACCTCGAAAAGAAGAAAATTATATCCGTGGAAGTTAATTGCGATAAAGAATTCGTAGAAGTAAGAATTGCAGATAACGGAATAGGAATTCCAGACGAAATTAAGAAATACGTATTTGACAAGGGTTTTAAGTTTGGAGAAACTGGTAGGACGGGAATGGGATTGTACATAGTAAAACTTTTAATGGATAAATACGGAGGTAGTATTGAAGTTAAAGATAACATACCAAAGGGAACTGTTTTTATTTTAAAGTTTAAAAGGTGGAAAGACTAATTTACAGTAAACTTTTTAAAGTTTCTGAAATAATAACAATTGATATCGATAGATGACGGTGTTAAAGAGTGAATATAGTAGAAGAGTTAGTCGAGAAACTACCTTATCCTGTTTACGTTCTCGACAAAAAAGGAAAAGTTGTGGTTTGGAATGATGAATGTGAAAAAATTTCAGGTTTAGTTAGAGCTGAAGTACTAAATACTGCAAACTTCTGGAAAATTTACGGTAAAAGAGTTAAAACTCCAGCAGTAAAACTTCTTAGCAGTGAAAAAAGTGAAATTGAAGAAGTTATAGAAGTTAATGGAAAAAGATACGAAGTAAAAGCTTTTAAAGTTGGAGAGTTTGTAGTTGAAGCAGTTAAACTCCTCAACTCATTTGAAGCAATTGCTGAAACTTTTGAAAGAGAAAATATTTATAGTAAAGATTTAAGTGACGTATTTATTGAAATTACAAAAATTCTACTCGGTGCAAGTTTTTGTGAGCTTTACGTCAAGTTTGAAGATGATTACTTGTTAGCATCATCTAACTTGGATACTAATTCAAACGTTGATTTAAATAAAATAAAAAATTTTGAATTAAATGTTTTTAAAAAACTTAGCGATTTATGTTACGTTTTCCGTTCAAAAAATTATATATCTATTATATATTTTGAAAATGAAGAAAATTTTAAGCAAATAAACGAAAAAGTTGTTAAACTTTGGTCTTCTATAACTTCTGCGATTTCAAAAAGGTTTATTGAAGAAATAGATTTAAAAAATAAATTAAAAGCTTTTAATAGTATTAGTAATTTGTTAAATATTGGAATTGTATTCCTCGATAAAAAACTAAATATCCTGAAAGTAAACAGAGCTTTCGAAAAAATAGTAGGTAAAAAAGTTGCTGGTTTAAACATTCTTGATTTAACAACTGATAGATTTCGTTTGGAAAATGCTATTAAAAAAGCTTCAGCTGAGAGGTACGCATTTTGCAAAATAAAAATACTTAGAAAGGATGAAATTATTAAATGTTTTGTTAGAATTTTTAAAATTAATAATACTTTTTGCTGTATTTTTACGAGCGAAAACATCTACGGTTTTTACTACGCTGTAAGAAAAATCTTACTTAGTAATAACAATTGCTCAAAGATATGTTTAAATATTTGTAAATTAATTAATAGAAATTTTTATACATTAACTTCTTGGTACAGTATTAACGAAAAAATTTACCAAGTTGAAAGAAGTAAATTTAGCCTTAGAAACCACGTAAGTGAAATAAGGTGTATTTTTGGAAAGAAAAACTGTAGAGAATGTTACATTTCCAAAGTTTACAGAAAGAGTTATTGTACAACGTATCTTATAAATAAAAAACCGAAAATAGTTATTGGAATTATTTTCAAGAAAAAACCTGAAAAGAGAGTATTAAAAGCTATCGAATGCGTAATGAATTTCTTAAAGTTAGTTATAACTTATAAAATTTTTGAAAAAGAAAGACAAAAATTTGTAAGTGAGTTATCAAAATGTTTGGAGGAAATAGATATTTGTAGCGATAAAATCTTAAATCCTTTAACAGGTATATACCTTTCTATTGAAGCCATCTTAAATTCAGATGTAGATAAAGATTTAAATGATACATTAAATTCAATTTTAGAAACGTTGAAAAAGCTCGAAGATAATTTAGATAAAATAAAATCCCTTGAAAAAAGACTAAAATCTATATTGGAATATACATGTAATACAAATTAATTAAATTTATAAATTTTAATTAATAAATTTTAATCTTCTACAGAAATTCTTTCTAATTGACTTGATACATTCCATATCAGAGTTCTCACGTGCATTGGTATGTTTGGATCTGAAGCTATATCTTCGAGAATTGATATCGCTGATGCTGCTCTTACTGCGAGGCTACCTTCTCCGTGAAGGAGACTTTCTTTAATTTCTCCGGCTACTTTTCTTATATTTCTCGGAACAGTATCGTCTTGAATTATTCTATCCAAAACTTCCAACACACTATCTGGTACCTCTTTAGCCAAAGTATCACC
>JALSQI010000060.1 GCA_026985525.1 Archaeoglobaceae archaeon | reverse complement strand
GTGCCGCTTATAACCTCAGAAATAGCTGAAAAATTAAACCTTGAGCGTAGAGTCGTCCTTAGGAGATTGCAAAGAATGGCAATAGAGGGAAAAGTTAGGGGGAGGAGAATAGACGCAGCTAACGGAATATGGATCTGGTGGATCAGTTTGTAAATTTTAAATAAACATATTTTTTGGCGGAATTTTAGTTTTCTTTTTGATAAATCCAAGCATGTCTTCAGTAGTCACGTAATCCCTCCCTTCCGCTATTGCTCTGTGGAGTGCAGATTTCAGCACTTTTTCTACTATATCCCTACCCGATAATCCTTCTGTAACTCTTGCCACTTCGCTCAGCTTAGCTTTAATTTTTAGTGGAAACTCTTTCAAGTTTTTCCTCATTATTTCCAATCTCTCCTCGTAATTTGGTAGTGAAAACTCTATTTCCTCCTCAAATCTACTTCTTATCGAATGGTCTAACATTTCAGCTCTGTTAGTTGCCGCTATGGTGCATATACCTTCTCTACTTTCTATTCCGTCTAACTCTGTTAAAAGTGCGTTTACGACTTCTGAAACGTCTCCTCTCAATTCCTGATACGATCTATCGAGAGCTATTGCGTCAAACTCGTCTAAGAAAACTATGCAGGGTGAAAGCTGAGAAGCCCTCTCGTAAAGTTCGTGTATCCTTCTCGCACCATCTCCGACGTGTTCTCCAATAAGTTTTGTGGATTTTATCGAAATGAAAGGTACCTTTGCCTCATTTGCAAGTGCTTTTGCAGTCATAGTCTTACCAGTTCCCGGAGGTCCGTAAAACAGCACGTTTTTCGGAGACCACTTTCCAAACCTTTCTGGATTCCGTAGGTATTCTAAAATAACTCTGACTTTTCTCTTTGCATCTTCTTGCCCAACTACGTCGCTCAAATTTACGTTAGTAACGATTTCTGTTTCTATATCTCTGTTTGCCGGCTCTACGAGTATTATCGTAGAATCTGAAATTATACCCTGATCAGGTTCAGCACTTTCAACTTCGAATGCGAAGTCTGGAAACATTCTCATGTCAAACAGTAACATACCCTTTGATACGAATTCACCTTTCCACTGATCTTTTGCGTACTTATCGAATACTTTTGGATTATCAACTACTGGGTACTCATGATAGCTCGCCTTTAACGGATATCCTAAGGGCCTAAGTATGAGGTACTTTATCTCTACTCTCCTTTCGTTCATCTAACACAAACGTTTTCAACCAGATAAATATCCTTTGCCCATGAGACTCTTCATAGCAATCGACGTTGATGAAGAAGTAAAAAAAAGTCTGAAACCAATCCTTTCATCTTTAAGTAAGTACAGAGGTGTTAAAGCTGTCGAGCCTGAAAACGTTCACATAACCTTGCAATTTCTCGGAGAGGTTCCGGAGAGCAAAGTAGAAGTTATATCTGATAGGTTATCGAGAATAAAAATTGCACCTTTTAAAGTAAAGTTGACGAACGTCGGATTTTTCCCAAACAGAAGTAGAGCGAGAGTTGTGTGGGTTGGTGTGGAAGGTGATATGCTTGGAAAGCTTGCGGAGGAAGTGAGGAGAGAAATGAGAAAAATTGGTTACAGAGAAGATAAAGAATTCATCGCACACGCAACTCTTGCAAGAATAAAGAAAACCCCTCCAGATTTGAATAAGCTAATCGAAGAAGTAGAGAAGTTCAAATTTTCCGGAGAGTGGATGGTTAAAGAGTTCAAACTAAAGCAGAGTAAGCTTACTCCAAAAGGTCCTATATACAGCGACGTCTATGTTTACGGACTTGAGGGGGTATAATCGTGAAAGTAAGTGATACCTTAGACGAAACACTAAAAAAAGCTTTGGAAATTGTGGTTCCAGACGAAGAAGAGGTTAAAAAGGGAAAGAATGCTGAAAGAATTATAAGGGAAAGACTTGACAAAATCTTGAAAGGTAGAGATATAGAATACGAGTTCGTCGGCAGTTACGCGAGAAACACTTGGCTTAAGGGAAATCTCGAAATAGACGTATTTCTCCTCTTTCCTGAAAGTTATAGCATGGATGAGCTGGAAAAAATAGGTATAGAAGTCGGAAAAGCAGTTGTTGACGATTACGAGCTTAGATACGCTGCTCATCCATACGTTCACGGTTTCGTTGAAGGGGTTGAGGTGGACGTAGTTCCATGCTATAAAGTTAAGGATCCGAGTAAAATAAAGTCCGCTGTTGATAGAACTCCTTTTCATCACAGGTGGCTTAAAGATAGAGTAAAGGGAAAAGAAAACGAAATCAGACTCCTCAAAGGTTTTCTCAAAGCTGGGGGCATATACGGAGCTGAGTACAAAGTGAAGGGATTTTCCGGTTATTTGTGCGAGCTGTTAGTCGTGTTTTTCGGATCGTTTCTTGAAACTGTTGAGAGAGGTAAAAAGCTTAGTAGAAGAGATGTAATAGACATAAAATCCGGTAAGATAAGGAAAGGAGAAAAGTTTTTTGTTGTCGATCCGGTTGATGAAAAGAGGAACGTTGCGGCAAACTTGAGCGTTGACAACCTCGCGAGATTCGTTCAGAGGTGCAGGCAATTTCTAAAAAATCCAAGCTTAAGTTATTTCCTTCCTCCACGTTTAGAAATCGAGATGGATGAGATAGAAAGGGAACTCGATAGGAGGTACGTTTTGTGTTTTACGACTTACAAACCTGAGATAGTGGAGGATAACTTGTACACTCAATTAGAAAGGGCTGGAAGAAAGATCTTCGAACACCTTGAAAGGCTCGGCTTTAAACCTTTGAGAGAACACCACTTTTCAGACGGTAAAAAATGCTACGTATTGGTAGAAACTGAAGTTTGTGAACTTTCAGTAGTAGAAAAAAGGCTTGGACCGCTATTTGAAGACGAGAAAAACGTGGAAAAATTCCTGAGAAAGTGTAAAGAAAGAGGAGAAAAACCTTTTATAGAAAATGGAAGATTTTACACTTATTCTGAGAGAAAGCTTAGAAAAGCTGCGAGTGCCGTCATTGAATTTGCAAGTAAGGAATGGAAAGCTTTTGGAAAAAACTTAGGAGAATGCGTAAAAGAGGAGTTTTCGATATGTGAGGGGAGAGAAATTCTAAAGCTCGCAGAAAATAGGGAATTTGAAGTTAACGTTGCAAAGTTTCTCGGTTTAATTCCAGATACTGGTGGTGTATATGATAATTGAAGATAGCTTTAGAGATTTTCTCGGTATAAAAGTAGTAGAAGTCGGAGAATTTTATTCAGTATTGGAAGGATTCGTCAAAGAGGAGTTTCTTAACAAAATGAAAACAGCTCACGGAGGGTTTATATCTGCACTCATTGATTCAGCTATGGGGGTTGCTGCTAACTGGGATGGAAATCTCAGGTTTGCGATTCAGCTATCCGTAAACTTCGTCAGCTACGGTAAGAGTGGAGAGAAGTTGAAAGCTATTTCTAAGAGAGTTGGTGGAGGCAAAAGTATAGTCTTTATGGAGACCGTGGTTTACGGAGAAGATGGGAGAGTTGTCGCTCTTAGCAGTGGAATTGTTTACGGGAAAAACGTAAGTTCTGAAAAGCATAAGTAAGTATATGCAAGAAATACAAGAAATACTTGAATTTTTAAAAAACAGGGGCTATAAAATTGAGAAAGTATTCAAAAAGTTCGAAGTTAATGGAGAGGAATTTGAGGTATCTGAATACGTTGCCAGCTTTGACGGCGTTAAGTATGTGTTAGTTCGTAGGGAAGAAGACAATAGGCCCCTAACCCCTTTGGAAAGGTTTGCAGTAGCTTTAGCGAGGCTGTTGGATGTGAAAGGATTTGCTGTACTCAGTAATGGTGAAGAACTGCTCTGTTTGAGAGTTGACAATGGTGAAAGAGTTTCCATTGAGCAAATACCCGAAGCAAAAGAAGCAGAAGTAAAGAGCTTTGATTTTGAAGAAGAGAAAGAAAAGAGAATAGTGGTAGCTATGGGAATGCTTAGATGTCCATGCAAAAAAGGTTGCAGGATTTGAACCGAAAATTACTTCTCTCCTGAGTTAATTTATCGAACATGTTGCTCGACGCAGAAAAGTACTACACTCTTTTAGTTAGGCCAGTGATAGTAGTAACTACAGTATCTGCTGAAGGTAAAGTAAACGCGGCTCCGTTCAGCTTTTGCTCTCCTATTAGTTTTTCACCTCCGCTTTTTGGCTTTTCTTGCAACCCAGCTCACGATACTTGGGCAAACGTTCAGGAAACAAAGGAGTTCGTAGTAAACGTAGCGAGTTACGAATTAGGAGACTACATGCACGTATTAGAGCAAAAGTTTCCGAGAGGTGTTAACGAGCTTGAAAAGGCTGGTTTAAAGGAGTTGCCTTCGAGGCACGTAACTCCGCCGAGAGTTGAGAAGTGTTTGGCTTGGATCGAGTGTAAGTTAGTTGAAGAACTTACTAAGGAAATAGGTGATCACATTTGGGTTGTTGGAGAAGTGCTCTGTGCTGAAGTGGATGACGAGTATTGGGATGGAGTTGTAAGAGCTGAGAAAATGCTACTCCACATAAGTGGCGAGTATTTCGCTCAGGAAGCAAAGGTAACTAAGTACAAGAGGGCGAAGAAGTAATAACTAAAAACTATATTTTCCAGTACTTGCCTCTATCGTCCAACTCTACGTTAAAAGTCCTCATTACTGCCGTCATTTTCTTTTCTGTTTCGTAAAATTCTTTTTCCGGATTTGAATCAGCTACTATTCCCGCTCCAGCCCTCACTCTAACTTCTTTTTTCTCAAATTCTGCCATTCTTATCGCTATAGCCATGTCTGCCCATCCACTCTTAGAGAAGTAACCAACGCAACCTCCGTAAACTCTTCTCCTCGACTTTTCTAACTCGTCAATAATCTCCATAGCCCTAATCTTTGGAGCTCCAGTCAAAGTTCCCGCAGGAAATAGCGATTGCATAGCGTCGAACATGGTCATACCTCTCTCTTCATCTAACTCTCCAATTACTTCGCTTTCTATGTGCTGTACGTGGCTATACTTTACGACTTCAAAGAACTTCGTAACTCTCACACTGCCTGCTTTTGAAACAACCCTTACGTCATTTCTCGCGAGGTCAACTAACATTACGTGTTCGGCTCTCTCTTTTTCGTCTGAAACTAAGGCTTTTGCTATTTTTTCGTCTTCTTTTTCGCTTTTACCTCTTGGGGCAGTTCCAGCTATGGGATTGACTTTAACTATGCTTTTACCTTCAACTCTTTCGACCGAACCCATAGTTTCTGGAGAAGCACCTACTACAGCTTTTTTAAACTCCAGTAAAAACATGTAGGGACTTGGATTTATTTCCCTAAGCCTCATATAAACTTCAAAAGGTGAAAGGTCTGTGTTTAAGACGTACTCTCTCGAAAGAACGATTTGAAACGCATCTCCAGCAAATATGTAATCCTTAGCTTTTTTTACCATCTCTTCGAAGTCTTCTTTTTCAGCGTCAGTGCCTAATACCTCTCCTCCGCCTTTTTCCCTACTTAGTTCAATTCTTTTAGCTTTTTTTACTATTTTTTCTGCCCATCCATTCTCTTTTTCCTCTCCAACGAAGTAAAACTTGTTTGCAAAGTGATCGTAAACAAAAACTCCAGAGTAATAGCAGTAAACGGACTCCTCCTCAATGCTGCCACCTATTAACTCGTGTACTGAATCGTATGCAGTGTATCCAACAAACCCACCGCAAAGTCTCTCTCCTTCACATTCTTCCTTAAACAAAGATTTTAAAGCTTGAAAAGGATTTTTCTCGTCGCTAAAAACTTTACCATCGACTTTTGTTTTTTCCCCGACACTTACCGTGAAAAGTGGGTCGGCAGAAACAAAAGTGTACCTCGCTTTGTGTTCGTGCTTAGTTCTACTCTCTAACATGAACGGATTTTCGCTCTCTCTTAATGCACAGTAAAGTTTCAGAGGATCTACGAACTCTAAGTTCTTAATTTGGTTCTTCATTTGTAATCCCTCAATTGCTGAAGCTTCTCTTTTGCTTTACCTTCTGAAATGACGTTTCTAATTATCTCTATGCCTTCTCTGAAATCCTTAGCGATTCCACAAGAATAAAGGGCTGTAGAAGCGTTTATCAGTACAAAGTTTAAGTCCTCTAATTTACCGTTTCCTTCAAAAGTTTTCTCTATCCTACTCGCACTTTCCTCAGCACTTTTGCATGGAATTATATCGACTCTTTTAACTCCAAAATCTTCTGGAGTTATCGTATAAGTTTCAATTCCTTTACGCACTTCGTAAACTATTGTTTCCTTTTTTGGATTCACTTCATCTAAACCGCTACCATGTACAACTAAGCCTTTAACTCCAAGCATTTCGAGTGCTTCTGCAACGACCTTAGACAGTTCTTTGCTACTAACTCCTAAAAGCTGGTAGCTCGGATTTGCAGGATTGCATAGAGGACCTAATACGTTGAAAACGGTTTTTATTCCCAGCTCTTTTCTAACGGGCATTATTGGTTTTAGAGATGGGTGGTAAAGGGGTGCGAAGAGAAAAGTAAAGTTCGTTTTTTCTATCATTTCCTTAGCTTTTACTGCGTCGAGTTTGTACTCAATGCCTAACTTTTCTAAAACATTTGCAGAACCACTTTTTGAAGTTACGCTTACGTTTCCGTGCTTTGCAACTGGAGTAAAACAAGAAGTAAGAATGGCAACAGCTGTGCTTACGTTTATCGTGTTGCTGTAATCTCCACCAGTACCGCAAGTGTCCACCACTTCTAAATCTATGTCTAACTTTACTGCATTATCTCTCATGGCTTTTGCAAGTCCTGCTAATTCTTCAGCTGTATATCCTTTCGTTTGCAGAGCTGATAGAACGGCAGCTACTCTAAGACTGCTTTCTTTAACCATTTGATTGAAAAGTTCGTAAGCTTCATCAAAATTTAAATCTTTTTTATCAATAATTTTTCTCAACTTCTCCAAAAAACTCGATTCAGGCAAACTTGACCACCCCGTAAACGAATTTTTTAACTATTTCCTCCGGATTTTCCGCTTTCATGAATGCAGTACCTATAAGAACTGCATCTGCATACTTTAAAGCCACTCTTAGATCATCTAAGGTGTAAATTCCACTTTCGCTTACTATTATCCTATTTTCTGGGATTAATGGTGCAAGTTCTTTTGTAACACTAACGTTTCCATCGTCTTTTTCGAGTTTCCTTATGTCTCTGTTGTTTATACCTACGAGTCCTCTGCTTTCGAGAGCATATCTCAACTCTTCTTTGCTGTGTACTTCTATTAGTGGGTCAAGTCCGTGTGATAGGGCGAAATCGGCTAATTCTGGCGTTTGCTCTTTTAAGTCTCTCGCTATTAGAAGGACGGCTGAAGCACCAGCCTCAGCTGTTTTCTCAATTTCTTCTTTATCTCTTATGAAGTCTTTTCTCAATACAGGTAGATTCGATTCCTCGCATATGAGTTTAAAAAGTCTAAAATCTCCTTTAAAATGATTTTTTTCCGTTATGTAAGATATTCCCGCTGCTCCCGCTTTTTCGTAGGCTTTTAGTATGTAGAAAGGATCTCTACCCCTAAGCAAGTCACCATATTTTGGAGAATGGACTTTTATTTCAGCTATTACGGGATTTCTATACCCCATACACTTTTTTATCGACTTCTCAAGCTCCATTCTCGACACCTCTGATGAGATTAATCCTTTAATTAAGGTATATTCCTATAACGTACGATGACGCTTGCATTCGGTATATAAACCTTTGTACTGGTGAGTCTGTGAGGTTGGATGTAAGCGGTATCATAAAAATCGCGAAAAGTCGTAAGAATTGAATGCGAAGCAAGCATAACTTTAATTACGAATTATCGTGATTTTAATTATGGAACACGAAGCGGAAATAGATGTAAAGGCAACAATAGTTAGCGTCTCTACTTCTAAAAACGAGAAATACGGTAATCTCAGAGGTATTAATTTTATACCCGAAGAGGACGAATCTTCGAGAATTCTAATAGAAGAGCTGAAGTTTGAAGTCGTAGATTACTACTTAGTTGGGGACGACGAATACTCTATCGCTAAAGCAGTTTTGCAGACAGATAGCGAAATAGTAATCTTAGTGGGAGGAACTGGAATAACACCTAAGGACGTTACAGTTGAAGCTGTAAAACCCCTGCTTAAGAAAGAAATTACAGGTTTTGGGGAAGTATTTAGGTACGAAAGTTATAAGGAAGTTGGAATTAGGGCTGTACTCAGCAGAGCTTTTGCTGGAGTGTTAAAAGACGGTAGAGTCGTTTTCTGTTTACCCGGATCAAAAAACGCAGTTAAGCTTGGAGCAAGACTTATAAACGAGATGGCATTACATGCAGTAAGTCACGCATTAGGTTTGAAGTAAATTTTAACTATTTAACTTTGAATTTTTATAATTTTATTAGCAGTAATTTATTAGTGTAGTATCTCAAAAATTATGTATCCCAAAAATTATTTCAAATTATTATTTCAAATTATTTCACAACCCTAAACCCAACTCTTGTGAGAAAACTAACGAACAAAAAGATCAGGTGGATAATCGGATAACTCGACAAGGGAACCCTACTAAAGGAAATAGCTGCTGTGATGAGAGTAACACCAAGAAGAATTTACCAGATTAAAAAACAATA
>JALSQI010000059.1 GCA_026985525.1 Archaeoglobaceae archaeon | reverse complement strand
TTTGTTACTGTAGCAAAACTCGTAATTCTTCTGATTTTCATAGCTTTCGGTTTGTACGCAACTTTTAGAAGGCCAGATTGGATAAAAGCTTTTACTACTCCGTCATTTTTCCCCCACGGTTTTGCAGGAGTTTTAGCTGCAATGGGTCTGACTTACATAGCTTTCGAAGGTTACGACATAATTGTCCAGAGTGGAGAGGAAGTAAAAGAACCTGAGAAGAACATACCGAAAGCAGTAGTTTTAGCCCTGTGGATTTCAGTTTCTATTTATATCTTAGTTGCCTTTGCCGCTATAGGATCGGTTCAGACGAACATTCCGAGCTGGATGTACTTGGGAAAGCTAAAAGAGTTTGGTCTGATCAAAGTAGCAGACAAAATAATGCCTTTTGGCGGATTTTTAATTATACTTGGAGGTTTAATATCTACAATAAGTGCGATGAATGCAACTATCTATTCCTCTTCAAGAGTAGCTTTTGCTATGGGTAGAGATAGCTACCTCCCCTCTTTTTTGGCAAAGATACACGACAAAAACAGAACTCCACACTTAGCAACTCTTTTCAGCTATGCTATAATTGCTACCATGGCAGTTTTACCAATAGAAGTGGTCGCAACGGCAGCAGACATAATGTTTCTAATACTGTTTATCTTGGTAAACTTTGTCTTAATAATCCTAAGATACAGAAGACCTGACATAAAAAGGCCTTTCAAAGTTCCAGCTGTACCTTGGTTACCTCTCGCTGCAATAATCTTTCAACTTATAATAGGATATTTCTTAGTTACGGAAATAAAGCATGGAGATGTAGTTTTGGGTGGCACCGCACTTTGGATGCTTTTCGGATACGCTATTTACTCAGGATACTCCAAGAAGGAAATTGGAAAGAAAGTCGAAAGAGAAGTCCGCACGATTTATGAGGAGAGAGCTGTTGAAGAGAAGTTTAAAGTGCTTGTTCCCGTTGCAAACCCAGTAATAGCAGAAAAAATGGCAAAATTTGCGGAGAGAATAGCCAAATCGAGAGGTGGAGAAGTAATACTGCTCAACGTAGTTACCGTTCCAGAACAAACTCCACTTTCAGCTGGAATGAAGTACGTCAAATCAGCAAAAGATTTTCTAAAACAAGTTATGGAAAAAATAGATGTGTCGAGTGGAGGTATAATAAAAGTTGGCCATAGGAGTGCTGAAGCTATACTGAATGCGGTAGATGAAGTTAAGCCGGACTTGCTTATAATGGGATGGAGGGGTAGAACTTTCAGAAAAGATTTCGTATTGGGAAGCACAATAGATCCAATACTGGTTAGAGCTAAGTGCGATGTCGCTGTAATTAGGTTTGAAGTTGGGGAAGTCAAGGAGTGGAGAGACAATTGCAAAGTTCTAATACCTACTGCCGGTGGCCCTCACGCAGTTTTAGCTGCAGAAATTGCGAGAGACTTTGCAAAGAATGGTGAAATAACTTTGATGTACGTTGGAAGGGACGAAAGTATGAAAAGCATTGCAGAAAAAGTTTTCAAAGAAACGGAAAAACCACTTGAAGGTTTGAAAGTAAACAGGAAGTTCGTTGTTTCAAACAACCCGGTAAACACAATAGCGAGAGAAGCTAAGAATCACGACATAGTTATGCTTGGTGCATCAAACAGACCTTTCCTCAAGAACTTCTTATTAGGGCTGTTTCCGGAGAAGATAGTTCAGAGAACGAATAAGACCGTAGTAATGACGAGGAGGTGGGTTAGCTTGAAAGAAGTAATAAAACCAAAATAATTAAAATTTATTCGACGTCTATTCCCTTCAACCACGGCATCATTTTTCTCAATTCTTTTCCAACTTTTTCTATTTGGTGTTCTTTCTCCATTTTTAGCAATTTATTGAAAACAGGTCTGTTAGCCTGATTTTCAAGAATCCACTCTCTCGCGAATTCACCAGTCTGTATCTCTCTCAAAATCTTTTTCATCTCTTCTCTAACGGAGTCGTTTATTATTCTCTTACCTCTCGTCATCCCCCCATACTTTGCAGTATCGCTAACGCTGTACCACATTGCGTATATACCACCTTCGTATATCAGGTCAACTATCAGTTTTAGCTCATGCAATGCTTCGAAATACGCAACTTCTGGTTGATAACCTGCATTAACCATCGTTTCGAAAGTTGCTTTTATTAACTCTGTAACCCCTCCACACAAATCGACTTGTTCTCCGAAAAGATCAGTTTCAGTTTCCTCCTTAAAAGTCGTCTCTATTACTCCCGCTCTCGTACAGCCTATACCCTTAGCGTAAGCTAAAGCTTTTTCTAAAGCTTTCCCACTGTAGTTCTGTTCAACTGCAACTAAGGCTGGAACTCCTTTACCTTCAGAATACATTCTCCTTACCAAATGTCCCGGACTTTTTGGAGCCACCATGGTAACGTCAACATACTCCGGTGGAATTATCTGGTTGTAGTGAATGTTGAACCCGTGGGCAAATAGGAGCATGTTTCCTTCATCCAGCCCACTTTTAACGTGTTTCTCGAAAACAGATGGCTGAATTGTATCTGGTATTAACATAGCTACAACATCTGCTTCGCTCACGGCTTTACTGACTTTTTCGACCCTTAAACCTTCACTCTCAGCCCTTTTCCAGCTTTTACTTCCCTCGTAAAGACCAACTATCACTTCTACGCCAGAATCCCTTAAGTTCAGAGCGTGTGCATGTCCTTGGCTCCCATAACCTATAACTGCAACAGTTTTATCTCTCAAATAGCTCAAATCCGCATCGTTGTCGTAATATATCTTTGCCATAATTTAACCAGCAGTGCATAAAATAAATACGTTTTGGAGGTGAAAGGACGAAATCTACGAGGGAAAGGCTTATAGAAATTTTTGAGAAAAATCCGGATAAAGCTTTTACGGCAAAGGAGATTTGCGATTTACTTGAAGTTGAAAGTGAAAGAGAAGTTTACGCTCTAATACGTCAGGTATCGAAAATTCTTAAGAAAAAAGGTTTAACCTTAGAGTTTTCACCTCCCACTTGCAGGAAGTGTGGTTTTGTTATGAACAAAATAGATGCGGGTAGGTGTCCTAAGTGCAAGTCTCAGTGGATAGAACCGGCAAGGTTCAGGATAAAAATCTGAGTTCTCCAGCCAGCATAACTTGTTTTTTTACACCTTTTAAGAGAAAGGATCCTTTGGAATCTGGGTCGATTGGTGTTGGAATAGCTATTAAAAACGGCTCTTCAGCTTACATTTGCGGAAACGACTTTTCAATAGAATTTGAAGGCTGTAATAGAGTAAAGACTGTAGATTTAGCAGTAAAAATTTTAAGAAAAAAGAAGATCGAGTTTAAAGAAAGAAAAATCGTTTTAAAACCACATTATCCAGTTGGATGCGGTTTTGGTATGAGTGCATCTCTAACTCTATCAGCTCTCAAAGCTCTTGAAGTTCCAAAAGGGTTAATTCCAGACATAGCTCACGAGGCTGAAGTACTATCATCTACTGGTCTTGGAGATGTCGTAACTCAAGTTTACGGCGGTGTTGTTTGCAGGCTAAAAGCATCGTGCCCATCCAGAGCTGAGGTAAAAGTGCTTAACATACTAAGATCCTTAGACGTTTTAGTACTCGGAGAACTTAAAACAGAGGAAGTGCTTGAAGAATACGATTTTACTACGGGAGTAAAACGTTTGAAAGAGTTTTTAAGAAATCCTACAGTCGAAGAGCTTTTTAAACAGTCCAAGCAATTTGCTATAGAAAGCGGTCTTGCCGATGAAGTAATAGACGTTATAGAGGCGGTTGAAGCTAAGGGTGGTTTAGCTTCTATGGTCATGCTGGGTAAAGCTGTATTTGCTGTAAACGGTTATGAGGCTATGAAAGAGTTTGGAGAGCCTTTTAAAGTTGAAGTTAAAACAAGCAGCTTTTTGTAAATTCTCTCAAAAAGACGGTTGCGTAACATCCCTTGGGCAAGATAAACTTAAACAGTATATTTTTTCCTTCTAAGCTGTAATTAAATTCAGAAAAAGGAGTTTCGGCTATTCTATAGCTACCTCTCGAAGTAAACTCGGCATACTCGTGCTTAAAATCTTCAAGCTTTACGTTATCCTCGTCTAAGAACTCTTTCAAAATCCTGCCAGTCCAACCTCTAAGCTCAGTTTCGTATCCCGGTAGCGGTATTGCAAGTGCAGCCCTTCCTACTTTTATAAGGTACTTTATCCTTTTAATCCTCCAATCTACAGGATAGTATTCATCTCTTAAAACTTTAATGCCATTTAAATCTCCAATAAACCCGGCATAATCCTCTCTTTCAATAGTTTTTAAAGAACCGAACTCCCTTATCCTCTCGCTAAGAACTTTGTTAAAGATGTAGGATTGGTAAGCGTGAACGAACATCAGTTTGAGGTTTTTGGGCAATTTTAACAAAGCCTGCTCTTCAGTTTTACCCTCTCTTAAAGCCTGAAGAAGGATTCTTTCATACCTGAGATACGGTGGGTAGTTTCTCAAACCAAAAACGGGATCTCTACTCTCCCAAAGTTCTTCTCTAAGCTTTTTGATTTCTGGATTCTCTCCTTCAAAAGGCATAGCAACGTAAGTCCAGAAAGCTTCTTCGTAATTTCTTTTGAGTATCTCTAAACCCACTTTGTGAGTTAAAAATCGCATAGTTCCAAACCTCTGCAATCCAAAGTAGTTTGGACTTCCCTTTTCCTTTAACTCTTCGAGTGTTTCATCAACTGTAAAATAGTTGCAATACCTGACTCTAATTTTAAACCTGTTTCCAATCAGATCTCCGAGACTAATTCTGTTCTTCGACTTTCCAAGAACTTCTATTTCTACATCTTTTATTCTCAAACTCTTAAGTCTTTCAACTTGTTCTTCATTCAAACCGTATATTGTGAAGTACTGCACGCTTAGAGCTTTTTTATCCTTTGTTCCAGCGTATTCTATTCTCTTTTGGCTTATTTTCAGTTTTTTCGACAGGACTCTTACAAAGTTCAGAGTATCCCAGTTGACTTTTCTTACTCTGATTACTGTAAAATTGCCCTCCTCGCTTAATTTGAGCTTGGCTATCTCCTCTACTACGAAGTCTTCCGGACTTTCTTTTACACTTCCACCAGTTCCAAGAGTCGAAGTTATGTACTCTTCTATACCAACTTGTTTTTCTAAATCTTGCATTCAGCATAAGATTATTGGCGGGTTTAAGAAAGTTTTTTCAACCTGAAAAACTTTTGGGCTTGCATGAAAGTAAAAATAGCCCTCGCGTTTACTACGCTATTAGCAATCTTTGCGGCATTAATTATTGAGTTTGGAGTTATATTTTTCATCAGGCTTTTGTTAGGTGCGGGCTTTTTGATACTGATTCTAATTTTAACGTTTTTCTCAATTTTAATGGCTTACGCGAGAAACAAGTATTTCTTGTTAGTTTTAATTGCAACCCTCCCATCAATTTACGGGCTATACTCTTGCTACAAGTGGAATCCTTACGGGATAGTAGGGGCAATAGCTTTCTACGTCATAGCTCTTTTTGCATTCTTAGCGTGGATTTCAGAGCCAGATTTGAGCTTTTCCGAAAGAATTAGAAGTGCAAAATCCTTAGAGAAAAGAGGTAACTACAGAGCAGCTGGAAGAAAGTACGAAAAAGCGAAGAAATACGAAAAAGCTGCTGAATGCTACCTTAAAGCGGGTTTAATTGAGAGTGCTGCTTGGTGTTACGAGAAAGCTGAGATGTACGACAAAGCAGCGGAGATATACGAGAAAATAGCGAATAAAGACACTTTTTACTGGAAAGAAAGTTACGAACTTTATAAAAAAGCTGGAAAACTTAGGGATGCTGCAAAGTGTCTTGAGAAGTATGCAGAGCAGGAGCCTTGGTATTGGGAAGATGTTGCGAAGATGTACGAAGAGATTGGTGATAACGAGAAGGCAAAAGAGTGCTGGAAAAAAGCTCTTGAATACTACATAAATGAAGCTAAGGAGGAAGGAGTTTTCTGGGAGGACGTAGCAAAGATTTACGAAAAGCTGGGGGAGAAAGAAAAGGCAAAAGAGAGTTGGAAAAAGTTCTTAGAGTACTGCCTTAAAGAAGCTGAAAAAGATCCGGCTTGGTGGAAGCACGTTGCAGAAGTTTACGAAAAGCTGGGGGAGAAAGATAAAGCTGAAGAGGCGAGGAAGAAGGCGAGATGAGAAAGGTAATTCTGCTATTCTTTTTGGTTTTTGTTTTATTTTTATTAACTCTAAATCTGCCAAAAGTTAATAATTACAATCACAGTAGTTACGTTAATTCAAGCTACAGCATAAACTACAGCGAGTACGTCAAGTTAAAATACAACAAAGTTAACAAAAGTTTAACTGAGAACTGCAAACTCCTTTGGAGGTACAGCTTCAAGTGTGCCTTAGAGTACGCATTGAATTATACAAACTTGGAGAAAGTTAGCTTTATAGCTAAAAAACTCGAAGGAAATAGCGTACAACAAAAAGTCTGGAACGTATTAAAATGGGAGGATAAAAACATAAAGTACAACTGGAGTAAAGCAACTCTACAGCCCACAGTTATCGAATACGCTGGAAGTAGAGTAAAAATTATCAGAAAAGGCATATGGTACCAAACTCCAGAAGAAACGATAGAAAAAAGAAGTGGCATTTGTGGTGATTACGCAATTCTGACGGCGGCTTTACTAATAGACATGAACGTAACGCCTTATGTAGCAGTAATCAACTTTACGTCTGGGCTTAGTCACGCAGCCGTCTTAGTCAAAATAGACGGGTGGTTTTTCGTTTTAGACCAACACCTTCCTCCAATGGACCTCGGAACTTATTACAAAGATTGGCTGTTTTACAGAACTAAGTTTGGATGTAGAAAAATCGTGAGCTTACATTTGTTTAGAGTTATTCCCGGAAGGGTTTCAAAAGTAATCGACGTTGGGTTTGTAAACGCAAGTGAAATGAAAAAAGAAGACTATATCATAAGCTACAGAGATTTAAAAGCTCTCAGCAACGCAGTAATGGTGGAATTCGAGAAAAAGGGTTTAAATCCGGACTACAACTTAAAAGGACTTAAGCCGGGAAGTTACCTTCCTGCTGGATATACTTCTGGTAAGTACTGGACGTTTAAATTCCCGCATTACGCGGATTACTACAATCCAGTGTTTTACAAGCAGTATTCTAAGTATTTCTTTTCTCAAATATATAGAGATGTAAAAATTGATGCTGAAAGTTGCAACAGCGTTTGGGTTAACTGTTCGAAATCCGATTCGGACTTAATATTTCACGTACTCTTGGCTAAAAAATATTAAGCGAGTTTTTGAAGTATGCTGTCTATCTCAGCAAAAACTTCTTCTATGCTCTTTGTACCGTCTATGTTGTATAGTATGCCTTTCTTCGCATAGTACTCAACGAGCGGTTCAGTTTGTTCCTTGTAAACCTTGTACCTTTTTCTAACTGTCTCTTCTTTGTCGTCATCTCTTTGATACAACTCTCCACCACACTTATCGCACTTGTTGTCTTCTTTTGGAGGATTGTATATTAAGTGGTAAACTGCTCCACAGTTCTTGCAAGTTCTCCTGTTAACTATCCTTTTAACGACTTCTTCTTCTGGAACCTGTATGTTTATTACTGCATCTATCTTTTTACCCATTTCCTCCAGTATTTTGTCAAGAGCTTCTGCCTGCGCAATTGTTCTTGGAAATCCGTCTAATATGAAACCCTTCTCGCAGTCTGGCTGTTGTAATCTCTCTTTTACTATTCCTATTACTACTTCATCTGGCACTAACTGTCCAGCGTCCATGTACTTTTTAGCTTCTTTTCCAAGCTCTGTCCCTTTCGCAACAGCCTCTCTAAGCATATCTCCAGTAGAAATCTGAGGAATTCCGTATTTTTCAACTATAAGCTTTGCCTGCGTTCCCTTTCCAGAACCCGGTGGGCCGAGCAAAATCAGGTTCATGAGCTTTCGTAAGTTCGAGAATGTTTAAAACTTTCTATTTTTTAATCTCTTTTCGATAACAACTCTAAAACTCTCAGGCAAGTAATCGAGAACCGTTCCCTTAGCGGAAAAAATTCCAGCTTTTTCGACCACATCTCTCGCTTTCGAACTCTTTTTAGCTATTGCACAAGAAATAATTGCAGCACCAAAAGCTGAAGCTAATTTGTAGTTGTAGTAAACTTCGAATTTCGGTTTTTTGATAGTTTCGCAAATAATTTCGCAAATTTTTTCTGCGAACCTTCCAGCTAAGACAAATTTTTCAGCTTTTCTTATTGAAACTTCAATTGCTTTAGCGCCTTTCAAAACGTTTTCTGCGAGAACTTTAAAAGCACTCTCCCCGAGCAAGTCTTTTAATCCCACTCTTATAAGTTCTTTTTTAAATTCTCCAAGCAAATAAGCTACTTCAGCGTCAATACAGCCTGAAGAGCCGTAAGTAGGGAGAAAAGTAGTTCCACCAAATCCATCAACTATTTTTCCACTGTCAATTGATAGAAAAGATGTATATCCATAACCAACATCAACGACGACGATTCTATCGTTAGATAAGTCGTAAGTTACAGACAAAGCCGTGCAAAGCTTGTCGTAAGTCCCCATATCTATTCTGAAAAGTTTTCTATAGGCTGGAATCGTGTCGAGATGAATTACTGCTGGAATAGTATAAAAATTAAGTTCAGATTTTGCTATTAAATTAATTATTT
>JALSQI010000058.1 GCA_026985525.1 Archaeoglobaceae archaeon | reverse complement strand
CAGTACAACGCGGAACGGGATCGGGCTTAACTTCCGGGTTCGGAAAGAGTCCGGGTGTTTCCCCGAACCCTATGACCGTCGGCAATAATTGCGTATCGGAGTAGATATTTAAAACTTTTGCTCGAATGGTTGTTATGTACTTCCTCTGTTGCGTATCATGCCAGAACAGGTTTCCTGAGCATTTCTGCATAATCTCACCAGACAGACCCTCTCCCTGCGGTATAACGTATGAAGAAGCTTTGACGAGAGAGGAGTTCTTCATAAAAGTCAATCCCGGAAAAAAGATCGGCTTAGACGAGTACGAAGGGTTAAACGAATTCGTTAAACGTTTTGGGTGTGAAAGACTGAAAATGCACTCTGTTAGGGAATTTCCTCATCCCACCTCTCCTCTTCAGCAAATAATTGCATTTTACCTGCCGGGAAAAGGCATCGGTCTCGTCGATAGGAATTTTAAAGGTAAAACTCCTGCGGGGCTAACTTTTACTGAAATGGAAATTCTCTCCGCTGGAAGGCAGATTAACGGTTTCACGGGTATGAGTTTTTCCTACTTAAAAAAGAAGGAATTTCTCTGTGGAGAAGGAGGTATTAAATCCGTTTTCTGGATGAGTCCAAAAATTGAGAAATTCTTAGAAAATTACTGAACTTTCTTACTGAACTTTTTCCCATTTGTAAAGTTCTACTATTTCTGCTAAGGTTCTACCTTTCTCTTCTATTTCTCCTCTTATTCTCTCTTCATGCTTTTTAACTTCTAAAGCTCTCTTAGCAACTTCGTAAGCTCTTTTTGCTGGAATTACCATTACTCCGTTGTCATCAGCAACTATCCAATCTCCCGGATTAACTTCAACTCCTCCACAGTCAATTTTAACTCCTATTTCACCGAATCCCTTTGGTTCTCCAGCGTTTGGAACTTCTTTTTTTGCAAAAACAGGATATTCGAGGTCTCTTATATCATCTACATCTCTAACTGCTCCGTATATGATTACGCCTTCAATGCCCTTGTTAATACAACTCCTCGTCGCAAGTTCCCCCCAGACGGCTGAGCTATCTCCTGAGCATTTTATCACTATTACATCTCCTTTTCCAGCAACGTCTATCGCTTCTACGCTTTTTGCCCAATCTCCATCCATAGTGCTTACGGTTACAGCTTTTCCAATTACTTTCTTACCTCTGACTAATGGATATACATCCGGTATCGGTTTAGCCCTATGCATAGCATCACTTATATTTGGCGTAGAAACTTCTTTTAAAATTCTTCTTATTTCCTCATCTAAATTAATTTTCTTTTCAGTAATTTTAACTTCCTTAGCCGAATCTATAGCTTTTCTGATTTTTTCGGTGGAAGCTTTTACGTCTCTTGACTTTACTATGTTACTCCCAACTATTACTATTTCTGCACCAGCTGAGACGCACAAAGCCGCTTTCTCAGCGTCAAGGCCTCCTGCTACTGCTACTGGCGTACTGACTTTATCTACGACCTTTTTTAGAATTTCGAGTGGATCTTTACCTACCATTTGCTGGTCTATTCCTACATGAACGCAAACGTAATCTACGAGACTTTCCACTTCTTCTGCTCTTTTAACTGGATTTTCGCACTCGATTAAATCAGCCATAAGTTTACATCCATATTTAGAAGCTGATCTTTTTGCCTCTCTAAGCGTTGAATCAGAGCTAAGTGCTAAAATTGCAACAACGTCAGCACCACTCTTGGCAGCCATTTCAACTTCAAGACTTCCGACATCTATTGTTTTCATATCCGCTACGATGGGACAGGAAAAGTTCTTTCTCAAAGCTCTTACAGCGTTCATTCCTTCGCTTTTTATAAGTGGAGTTCCAGCTTCAAGCCAATCAGCTCCACCCTCCAAAGCCTCTCTACCTATTTCAACCGCCCTCTTCAATTCTACGAGGTCGAGGGCTACTTGTAAAACGGGTTTAGACATGTTATCCAGTAAACTCCAAAATCTAAATATCTTACTGTTAAATGATCTTAACTCTTGAAGAGGAAGTTTCAATCC